>NZ_JBYTDS010000004.1:0-317697 GCF_058791615.1 Bacillus sp. EB106-06-01-XG163 | reverse complement strand
CAATCACCGATAAACTATCGGCAATTGGCTGTTTAAAAGGTGTTTTGACCCCTGTCTCAAAAACGGGGGGCAGTCCCAGCCCGCACAGTTTTTTTATTTAGATTCAGAAGAAGTTGAAGTGTTAAACGTGTCTTTTAAGTCTTTGTCTTCCACTTTTACGTCAGCTTTTTTCATGACTTTTTGAATTGCCGCCTGTACAGCTGAGTTGTCGTTTAATTTCTGCTTAAGAACTTCTTCTTTCAGTTCTTTTTTCATGTCATCATATTTGCCGCGTTCTTCTGTCTTTTTGATGATATGATAACCGAATTTTGTTTTGACCGGATCGCTGACTTGTCCGACTTTCAGGCCGAATGCAGCTTTGCTGAATGTTTCATCCATTGACTTTTTATCGAACCAGCCAAGGTCGCCGCCGTTGTCTTTTGAGCTGTCAGTTGAATATTCTTTCGCAAGCGTTTCAAACTTCTCGCCTTTTTTCAGCTTTTTCTCCACTTCGTCAGCTGTCTTTTTGTCAGCGACAAGGATGTGGCTCGCGCGGATTTTACCTTTTAAGCCGTCGTAATATTCTTTCGTATCGGAGTCAGTCACTTTGATGTTGTCTTTCGCCGCTTTTTGCGCAAGCAGTTCGTACTTCACCTGATCTTTCAGGTAATCTTCGCCGTACTGCTGTTTAAGGGCGCTGTACTGATCGCCGAGCTGCGTTTTGTACTCTTTCAGCTTGGTATCGATTTCTTTATCCGTTACTTTGTATTTTTTTGCTAATACTTTTTCTTGTACGAGCTGTGTCAGCACACTTGCGCCCGCGGTTTTTTTCATGTTCGTGTAGAGCTCGCCTTTTGTTACATTTCCGGCATCCGTCTTGGCAATCACGTCGTTGTCGCCGCTGCTGCAAGCGCTGAGAGCCAGGACGCTCGTTGCCGTAATAGCTGCTATCGCGATTTTCTTCATTCCTTTAAACACTCCTAATCATCCAAATTAAATTGCATATGCGTATCATAACATATTGTGGCTTTCTGTAAAAAGATTTTAAATAAAGGGCATTCGTCTAGTCAAACTTTTTCCTGATACATACAAATATATTGATCATGAAAAGGAGGTAATGAACCATGGGCGGAGGATATTCAAACGGTTTCGCACTGCTCGTAGTACTGTTCATATTGCTTATCATCGTAGGTGCAGCTTACATTTGTTAAGCGAAACGGATCGCTTTTTCTAAAAGCGGTCCGTTTTCTTACCCGGGCGCCTAATCGTTTCAGTAGTAAATTGCATATGATGTAATTGGAAAAATAAAACGTTTTGTAGGAGGTGCTTTTGGAGATGGGTGAAGTATTTGCAGGCGGTTTTGCATTATTGGTTGTTCTGTTCATCTTATTGATCATCATCGGCGCTTCTTGGCTTTATTAAGAAAAAAATATGGCTGTCGGGGGTCAGACCTCCGTCAGCCATATTTTTTTGCCTGTTTACACAGTAAAGGAGATCTCGACGAATGAAGAGATCAGTAAAATTAAAATAGATACATTAATAAAACGGAATACCTTATCCTGCCGGTCTTCAGGAATCTCTCTGACAAGGCATAATGTATTTGTGAGCCTGTTTATGAAATAAAGAATAAACAGGGCAGCCACGATAAAATAGAATAAAATGATGGGAGATTCCCCCTCTCTCTGAACTGCTCCCATATTACATTACCAAATATTTATTAAAAAAGATAGAATGTAACCTGAAAAATCAGCGGGACATCAAGGCTCCGGCACTTTTTTTACTAAAATATCAAAACCGTCGGATTCCTGGTCAATCAGACATGATTTGGGCGCTTTGACCAGATGCAGGGCAAACAGAAGATCAGGCAGGCAATACCCCGCATGGATGCTCGAAATCATATAAAAGTAATGAGCGTGTCTCGGAAATGCCAGTCCGGCATAAAACAATAACGGCGTAATGAATAAAAACGGGCTGATCGTTGAAATCAGCATCGTCGTTTTCGGTATGCCTTTCCATGTCGGCATCCGCAAGAAGTACATTTTCATTTCCTTTTTTCTTTTTTTACAGATCATCGGCAGGACATGTATGACTTTATGTACAAATAAAGTAACAACGAGCAGAACACAAAAAGCAAACACGTGCCCGTCACTTAAACTGATATTCGGACGCAGCAGCCCGAATGCCAAGAAGTTGCATATAAAAAACAGGATCATAAAACCTACAGCAGTCAATAATAAACGAACCGAACCATAATCTTTGATCAGATTAATGGTTTTCCAGCAATTCATCAGAGTCATCCTTCCGTACAAAGATGGAATACAATCTCAAAATAATTTACTCTCTTCAGGAGAAAAAATCAATCCTTTTTTAAAGAAAAAAATAAACCTGGAAAGAGAAGAACAGAAGAGCTCGGTGAAACATGGAAATGTACGGTTTAACCTTTCTTCTCCATTCATTATCAGCTAAAATAAGATTAAAGATAGAAAGAAGTGAAACGGATGGATTCAATGGATCAGCGTATCGGGCGTTTAGAATATTACATACAATTGCTGGTGAAAACGGTGGATATGGATAAGTACCCTTTTTATGCGATGATGATTGAAAAAGGGCTGACCGAAGAAGAAGGAGAAGAGGTCGGGCGGATCTGCCGCGAATTGGAGGACGAGCTGGAGTCGCAAAAAGCGCAAGGCTTTGTGACGTTTGACAAGCTCCTTGCGCTTTTTGCGGGACAGCTGAACGAAAAATTAGATGTTCATGAAACGATTTTTGCTCTTTATGAGCAGGGGCTTTATACAGCGCTGATGGAAGAATTTATTGAGATTATGAAGCACTTTGATTAACTGTTGATCGGTTCCAGCTCTTCAGCCGTTTCATGGACAGCCGATTCGTCCGTTTTTTTCTTCAGCCTTCCGTCTTCACTATCAAAATCATTGTTTATGTTTGTCAATGATTTCTCGAATATCTCCATAAAATCTTCGCCGTAAATGTGGCGGATGACACAGGTTAATTCTTCAACCTCAGGAAACTTCCCGAATAAGTGGTAGATCGGCTGTGAGCCTTTAAACACAGCGTTTCTCGACGGATCAAACTCCTCAAGCAGGCTTTCGAATACATTTTCCCCTTCTTCTGTTAACTGAATGTACGTGTTCCGTTTATCATTCAGCCGCTTGGAAAATTTCAGATATCCCCGTTCTTCAAGCTTTTTTGAAAAGTTAAATGCAGTTGATACGTGCATAACGCCGAATTTGGCGATTTCTGAAATAGAAGCTCCTTTAAGCTGATAGGCAATCCATAATATATGATGCTCATTAATATTAAGGTCGTACGGCTTCAGCCAATTCTGCCAGTCTTTCTCGATAGATTTCCACAGCGCTTTGGACAGCTGCGCCATTTTTTGGGTATAGATTAAAGCTTCTTTTAGATCGTAAGGCGGTTCAACACGATTCAATACAGATCACCTGCTTCACATTTTCTTTTCCTCTATTATGCCAATAAAATAAAGATTAATAAAGATGAAAATTTAAGAATTTTATAATAAATTCTTGATCCGTTGCTGGGAAAGGCTTTAAACCGCAAAAAAAAGTGCGGAACGCAATATGTCCGCACTTTTTTTTGGTTGTATAGGATATTAGTTTTGTAAGGTTTTCTCCAGCTGTCTGATTTTCTCTTCAATATCAGCGATTTCCTTTTGGAGATCCTGCTGGTGCGGTTTGATTTCCTCCTGCCACCTTTTAATGCTGGTCTGAAGCTCTCCGCCTACGTCTTTAATGACTTCTGCGCTTTCTTTCGCCGTTTGGACAAGCTGGTCCTTAAGCGCCATTCCGTCTTTTTTTAACCGTTTGATTGTGTCCTCAATTGAATTGCAATTCGCTTTGATTTTGCCCCGCAGCTCTTTTCCGGATGAAGGAGCCGAGAGTAACACCGCTGCGCCTCCGATCAATCCGCCTACGAAAAGGCCTGTTAAAAGGGAACGTCCGTCAGCCATTTGAAATCACCCCGTTTTTTTTCTCATAACTTTTATCATTTTTGTTCAGAAGAATAAACTTCTATACATAGCTTGCTTTATTTTAGCATATTTTTTAAGGGAAAAGGAGGGAGAAGGTTGTCTGTCTTTATGATTGTTTTATCTTGTATGGCTCTTGTCTTTGCGGCGGGCGCCGTTTATTACCTGAAACTGCTCGGCCAGGCCGCTTCTTATCCGCCGAAGCGGGTCGTCCGCCAAAAGGCCATCGTCTGCTCAGCAGGAACCGCCCTCGCATTGTTCCTTATCTTTTTCACAAAACTTCTCGTATAAAACATGCTGAAACACATTAAAAAACCTCTTCCGGCCGGAAGAGGTTTCGGTATGCGGTTATTTCACCGTATCAATCATATTGGACCGTTTTAAGATCGTCTGCACAATCGGATGCATAATGATAATGGCGATCGTATTCAGCGCAGCCGCCGGAAGGACGACCGCGAGCACCAATGCGGTGAATCCGCCCGGCAGGCCGACAATCAGAAGGGCCAGCGCCAAAAAGAGCAAACCGGAGATGAAGGTGCCGGCTATCGTAATGACGGCGGCGGCCGCTGTTTTCACGCTCTTTTTCACCAAAAGCGCCAGCGCGAGAAACAGAAACGCCGTTACCGGTTTTTCAATGATATTCGGAAGCTGTCCGCCCGGAAAAGATGTCGTGAGTGCGGAAATGATTCCCGTTACAATCCCAATCATCAGCACGTTCTGCACACGGGGGAATAACAGAATACCCATAAACATCATCACAAGCATCATATCGGGTTTCATTCCGAATAATACCGGCGGCATAATGGAATGAAGCACCGCTCCGATTGCCGCAAACAGGGCCATAATGACTAATTCTTTTGTTTTCATACTAAGCTCTCCTCTGCTAAGCTTTTTCGCCATCCAATAATATGCTCGTCATTTATTGCGATGGCCGGAAAAATTGATATGCAAACAGTATATCAAAGGAACCGTTATGTTAGAAGAAATTTATTCGTTTTCCTGCTGGAACTTTCTCATAAACTGAGCCAGTTTTTCACAATCAGCCAGGCTGACGGCGTTGTAGATAGACGCCCTGCAGCCTCCGACTGAGCGGTGGCCTCCGAGTCCGGTCATTTTAGCCGCTTTCGCTTCTTCAACGAATTTTTTCGTGAGACTGCTGTCGCGGAGGGTGAACGTGACGTTCATGTGAGAACGGCTGTTTTTTGCGGCATGCCCCGCGTAAAACCCGCCGCTTGCGTCGATTGTGCCGTACAGGACGTCGGCTTTTTCCTGATTGCGCCGTTCAGCCGCTTCGACACCGCCGTTTTCAGCCAGCCATTCAAGGACGAGGCTCAGCATATAAATCGCAAATGTAGGCGGCGTATTATACAGTGAATCGGCTTTTGTGTGAGTGGAGTATTTCAACATTTTAGGGACGTTGGCGTTTTCGTTTTCAAGCCATGATTTTTTCATGATGACGACCGTGACGCCGGACGGCCCGAGGTTTTTCTGGGCTCCGCCATAGATGACATCAAACGTTTTGACATCAATTTTTCTGCTCAGGATGTCGCTTGACATGTCGGCTACGAGCGGGATCGGTGAATTCGGGAACTCTTTCCACTGCGTTCCGAAAATCGTGTTGTTTGACGTAATATGCAGGTAGGCGCCGTCTTTGATTCCTGAGAGGTCCGCTTCCGGTATGTGGTTGTGGTTTGAATCTGCGCTTGTTGCCGTGACGTTTGTGTTTCCGAACAGTTTCGCCTCGGCGAGTGCTTTTTCAGACCATGCGCCCGTTACGATGAAGTGCGCCGTTTTTTCCGGCGTTAAAAAGTTCATCGGCAGCATGGAGAATTGAAGGCTTGCGCCGCCTTGAAGAAATAAAATATCATAATTGTCGGGAATATCCATCAGTTCTTTCAGAAGGCTTTTTGCTTTTTGGTGCACCGCATCATATTCCGTGCTCCGGTGGGACAGCTCCATGACGGACATGCCGGTATCCTTGAAGTTGACAAATTCTTTTTGTGCTTTTTGCAGCACATCCAGTGGAAGGGCTGCGGGTCCTGCATTGAAATTCGTTGTACGTTCCATGTTTACGATCTCTCCCTGTTTTCCGCTTTAGTGTAAGAAATAATACAATTATCCTATCACAATTTTTTGATTTTTTTGATATAAAAAATATAATTTATGTTTTTTGTGTTTCCGGACGCAAAAAAACCTCATCTTTAAGATGAGGCAAGCCGTTTTCTGACGGTTGAAGCGATCTCCTGAAGATCGTCAGGCGTATAGTCTTCGGCGTGGGTCTTCCAGACAGCCCCGAAACCGTCGCCTTTTCCGTAACGCGGAATGATATGCATGTGAAAATGGAACACCGATTGGCCCGCTTTTTCACCGTTGTTATTGAGAATATTCAGCCCGATCGGCTCGAATTCATCGCGGATGGCGCGTGCGATTTTCGGCACCGCTTCAAAATATTCTTTAGAAAGCTCAGGCGTAAACTCGTACACGTTTTCGATATGTGTTTTCGGAATCACGAGCGTATGGCCTTTTGTGACCTGGCTGATATCAAGAAACGCCACGACGTGTTCATTTTCGTATACTTTTGAAGACGGAATGTCACCGGCAATGATTTTGCAGAAAATACAATCGTCCGCTTTGTGCATAGATGGGTTTCCTCCCTGAAAAGAAATATATGTATATTCTCATCGTACCACAAAAACGGCCAAAACAAAAAACAGGATGAACGGCTGCGCGTTCACCCTGATGCAGAAGTACGAGCTTTATCACAGAAAATTGAATATGCCTTTTGTAAGCACCTCATTTGTTTTTAAAATGAAGACTTATGGGTCTGCTTAATCATTCCTGGGACAAACACCTCATTTGATTATTTCATCATGAATGAAGAACATCATCAAAGCAGTGTGTGAAGAAATTGTAAGCACAGGACATGTTGATTTTCATCCAACTGTTCTAAGACGTCTTTTATAAACACCTCATTTTCAGTTGATTAAAGCTGTTTCCTTCTACATACATTATGATGTCCGCCAAAACGATAACTATGCACACTTTTCACGTGAGAAAAAAAGGGAATCGTTTCAAATCAGACTTTATTTTTGGTACTATGAAGAAAAACGAATCAGAAGGGGAGAAATTATGTCTCTGCTATCGGTAAAAGACTTAACCGGCGGTTATACGAGAAACCCGGTCTTAAAAAATGTTTCATTCACCCTTGAGCCGAACCAGATTGTCGGACTCATCGGATTAAACGGCGCGGGCAAAAGCACGACGATCCGGCATATTATCGGATTAATGGACCCGCATAAAGGCTCGATCGAGCTGAACGGCAAGACGTTTTCGGAGGATAAGGAAAGCTACCGCTCGCAATTTACGTACATCCCCGAAACGCCGGTGCTGTATGAAGAACTGACGCTCAAAGAGCATCTGGAGCTGACGGCCATGGCGTACGGCCTTTCCAAAGAAACGCTTGAAAAAAGGCTTCCTCCGCTTCTGAAAGAATTCAGAATGGAAAAAAGGCTGAAATGGTTTCCCGCTCACTTTTCTAAAGGGATGAAGCAGAAAGTCATGATCATGTGCGCGTTTCTCGCGGAGCCTTCGCTTTATATCATTGACGAGCCGTTTCTCGGCCTTGATCCGCTTGCGATCAATGCATTGCTGGAGCGGATGGACGCCGCGAAAAAAGCCGGATCAAGCGTGCTGATGTCAACGCATATCCTGGCTACGGCAGAGCGCTACTGTGACGCTTTCATTATTTTACATAACGGCGAAGTGCGGGCAAGCGGCACACTGGAAGAACTGAGAGAGCAGTTCGGCATGAAAGACGCAGCTCTTGATGACTTGTATATCGAACTGACGAAGGAAGACGCCGGCCATGAATAATATGTCTACGATTTGGCAGTCCCGGCTTGAAGAGCATATAAAGGAAACCAGAATGTATATGAAATATATGCTCAATGATCATCTCGTCATTGTGCTGATCTTTTTTATTGCCGGCGCGGCAAGCTGGTACAGCAAGTGGGTCAAAGACATTCCCGTTCATTTTCCGTCATTTTGGGTGATGGCGGTGCTCTTTTCATTTGTGCTGACCGGTTCATACGTCCGGACGCTGTTAAAGGAAGCGGACCTCGTGTTTCTGCTGCCGCTTGAACCGAAAATGGGGACATACTTTAAGCATTCATTTAAGTACAGCTATCTGTCACAGCTGTTTCCGCTTATTGCTCTGTCGCTTGTATGCATGCCCCTGTTTTTCGCTGTAAGTCCGGGGGCGTCGCTTGCGTCGTATGCCGCCGTATTTATTCAGATGCTGGCGGTAAAAGCGTGGAATCAGGCCATGGAGTGGCGGATGACGTTTATGAATGACAGAAGCATGAAAATGATGGATGCGGTCATACGCTTTATCTGCAATATGCTGCTTTTATACTTCGTCTTACAGTCGTTTTATGTGTACGCTGCCGCCGTCTACATTGTGATGGCCGGCCTTTATGTGTATTTCACATCGGCCGCAAAACATAAATCATTAAAATGGGAAGCCCATATTGAATATGAATTAAGAAGGAAGCAGCGGTTTTACAGAATCGCCAATCTGTTTACCGATGTGCCTCACCTGAAAAAACAGGCAAAACGCCGGGCGTATCTCGACTTTTTGCTCAGAATGATTCCGTTCGAACAGCGGAAAACGTTCTCCTATATGTATGCGCGGGCCTTTCTGCGTTCAAATGATTATCTCGGCATTCAGGTCAGGCTCACGATTATTTTTATCCTGATTATTATGCTCGTTTCCGCCAATCCGTGGATAACGGCGGCGTTAACCGTATTTACCGTCTTTATTACGGGAATACAGCTTCTGCCGCTGTTCGGGCATTTTCATCATCTTTCTCTGCAGGAGCTTTACCCGGTCAATCAGAAAGCGAAGCTGCAAAGTTTCTTTTCGCTGATGAAATCGGCATTAACCGTGCAGGCGCTGCTGTTCTGTGCAGCGTCAGCCTATGCCGCGGGAGTCAGCGGGGCGCTGTATGCGGCTGTTGCTTCAGCCGTTCTGATTTTTGTGATCATGCCTTCGTATATGGGCGGAAGATTGAAAAAGTACGGCAAGCTGTAATCAATCGGGTTTTTGAAACCTCAATGAAAGAAGGAGACACAGATGACCGACGATCAGCAGCTGATACAGGAAGCACTGCAATGGAAAGCGCGTTTTTTACGCAAAGATTCTATGCTTGAACGTTTTTCTAAAGGAATGCAGGCGAAAATAAATGAGCGGATTCCTGATAAAATTCATGCCGTCATCACAGAAAGCATTAAAAAAATGACCGAAGCAACAATGGCGGGTTCAAATCTGGTGAAAAGCAAGCGGGATACAAACGGTATGACGCTTGCTGAAAAAGATGCCCTCGCCAGACAAACCATCGCATCGTACCAAAAGGTCGCGGCAGCCGAAGGTATCGGTACGGGGGCCGGCGGAATTTTTTTAGGGATGGCTGATTTTCCTTTGCTGTTATCCATTAAAATGAAATGTCTGTTCGATCTTGCCTCTATTTACGGCTATGATGTGAAAGACAGGGATGAACGATTGTTTTTGCTGTTTATTTTTCAGCTGGCTTTCTCAAGCGGTGAACAGCGGAAACGCATATACTCAATGATTGAACAGTGGGATTCGAAAAAGCATGATGTCGATTGGAGAGTTTTTCAGCAGGAATACCGCGATTATCTGGACGTGGTGAAATTGTTTCAGCTTTTGCCGGTCGTCGGAGCCGCCGTGGGCGGAGCGGCCAATTATAAACTGCTGTCACAGCTCGGTGAGACGGCAAGGCACGTTTTTCATTTAAGAATCACAGCAGCCGGTACGTAATGTACCGGCTGTTTTTTATGCCCTATCGGGGGTAGCTCACCGCGGCGCCGATAAGCACTTTGGCGGCCGTCAGCATCGCTTTTTCATTAAAATCAAATTTCGGATGATGATGAGGATAAATGGTTTCCGCGTTTTCTAAAGCGGCGCCCGTAAAGAAAAATGCGCCTTTTGTATGCTGCAGATAATAGGAAAAATCCTCTCCGGCCATCTGCGGCTCTCCTTCAATGACTTTCGTAACGCCGTCTGTTTCCGCTGCGGCGGCCGCCGCGTGCGCCGCTTCCTCGGGATGATTAACGACGGCGGGATAACCGCGCTTGAAACGATATTCATAGGAAGCGGAGTGCATGGAACAGATTCCTTTTACGACGGCTTCTATTTCTGCTTCGAGCAGGCTGCGCACACTTTCGTCAAACGAGCGGACGGTGCCTGATATGACTGCCTGATCGGCAATCGCATTAAACGGATTTTCAGCGGTGAACGAGCCGGCTGAGATGACGGCCGGCTGCACCGGATTTACCCGCCGGCTGACGATATGCTGAAGAGCCGTGACGATTTGTGAGCCGATTAAAACGGCGTCCTTCGTATCGTGAGGAATCGCGCCGTGGCCGCCCTTGCCGATGACTTTAATCGTAAAGCCGTCAGCGGCGGCCATCACTGCGCCCGGGCGGCATAAGACCGTCCCGACGGGTTCAGTCGCCCAAAGGTGAGTGCCGAAAATGGCATCGACATGCTCGAGGCAGCCATCCTCAATCATTGATTTTGCTCCGCCGGGAGATAATTCCTCGGCGTGCTGGTGAATCATCACAAATGACCCTTTCAGTTTTTCCCGGTTGCGGTACAGCACTTTTCCGACCGCGAGCAGAGCCGCCGTATGGCCGTCATGCCCGCAGGCGTGCATGACGCCGGGAATTTGTGAAGCATAGGGCACATCTTTTTCATCCTGTATCGGCAAAGCGTCAAAATCAGCTCTGAGTGCCATGACCGGTCCCGGTTCACCGCCTTCAATATAGGCTGTGACACCGTTTCCCCCGACATTCGTCCGGATGGGAACGCCGAGCTTTTCATAAAATGAGGCGATGAACGCCGGTGTTTTTTTCTCCTTAAAGGATGGCTCGGGATTCATGTGAAGGTGACGCCTGATTTCAACCATTTCCTCATACAGCCCGTCAAGCTGAGCGTTTAAGCTTTTTTGAAGTGTCGTTAACGTCAAAAGCGATGCCCCCTCGTCTGCTTTTCCCATGATTGTATAGAAAATGTCTGAAGATTTCAATCCTTTTGCTACGGGAGAATGATGATGGCGGCGATCGTTGTGACGACTAGCCCGGCCGCAACCGGGATAAAGTTTTTCCTGGCAAGCTCAAACGGATCAACTTTACAAATAGCCGCAGCGGGGATCAGTGCCCAAGGGACCAATGTTCCGCCCCCGACCCAGATCGCTGAAATCTGGCCCAGCGCCGTTAAAACGGCCGGGTCCGTATGAAGCGCGGCGGAAAACAGCTTTGCCATCGAGCCTGCAAGAGATATACCGGAAAACCCTGACCCGTCGAGCCCGGTAATCGCACCGACTGCGGCCAGGGCGATGCCGGCGAATTCTCCGGACATCGGAAAAGAATGGGACAGGGCCAATCCGAGGTCATTGACGATCCCCGCAGATCCTTTCGGCAGCGGGGTGTTCAAAATACTTTTAAACCCCGCGTCACCGAGATAAAAGAAGGCCGCGATCGGAATGACGGGGCCGAATACTTTAAAGCCGAATTGAAAACCGCCGATAAAATACTCGGTGATCTTTTCTAAATGCCGCTCTTTATATACAATGAAATGAATGATCAGGAGAATGCCGATCGCGGTTCCTCCGACGAGTGCCGTCGCATCGTTTCCTTGCAGACGGTATACGATCATACAGATAATATCGGCGAGAAAAACAAGCGGAATGAAAACCGCCAGGATCACCCTGAGTTTTTTCTGCAGATACATACTTGTGTCCAAAGAACCGGAGCTGTCCAAGGAGAGGGGGGCCTTCGTTTTTTTTCGATCCCGCATGATGAGGATGAAAGCGGTGATTGTCGTCGTTAACCCCATGATCAAAACGAGCGGAATACTTGCCTGCATGACATCGCTCACGGGAATGCCCGCGGCATCGGCCGTTAATTTCGGGGCCGCCTGAATGACGTAATCCCCCGATAAAGCGAATCCGTGGCCGAACAGGTTCATCGCCATTGCCGCGGCGATCGGAGAAAGGCCCGCCCGGATCGCTGCGGGAAGCAGCACAGCGCCGATCAGCGCCACCCCTGGGGACGGCCAGAAAAAAAGAGAGATGGCAAACATCAGACAGCCGATAACCCAATACGCGACAGCCGGCCCTTTCATCACCTTTGCAAACGGAGAAATCATCGCTTCATTAATACCGGTTTCGGTCAAAAGGCCGCTCATCGCCACGATAAAACAAATGATAAAAATCGTCGGCAGCAATTCTCCGGCGGCATACGTGAAGCTGTGAAACAGGCTGCTGACCGAAGCGGAGAATGAATGCGTCGTCCATAGCGCAATCACAAAAATGCCGGCGAGTGAAATAAAGGTTGTATCTTTCCTGAGGAGCATAAAAACGATAATGGCCGCGATAAAAGCAACATAAAGCAGATGTACCGAGTAGACGCCGATCCCCAATTGAACCACTCCGTTTATAAATAGGATTGCTACAGATTATTCATAGGCGGGCGGAAGGTGCAAAGAAGGATGCGTAAAATCGGGACATCAAAAAAGCCGGAGAATCTCCGGCGGTTTTCAGTCTATTGCGTAATAAGCGGTTACATAAGACGGGCGGGAGAAAATAGACGTTGTGTCGATGCCGGCAGATGTTCCGCGTTTTTTATGAGCTTCCTGATAAGAGTTTGACTGCTGCCAATCCTGAAAGGCTTTTTCCTCTTCCCACAGGGTCAAAATGACATACGTATCGCCTTCGAGCGGTCTTAATACGCGGATGGCTTCAAAACCGGGTTCATTTTCCACTTTGCCGGCGCGGTTTTTAAACCGGTTTTCAAACAGCGGACGGCCTTCCTGGGTAACGGCGATGTTGTTGAGGACGGCGTAGCCCGGCTTTTTGATTTCCCCGACGCTGTCGATGCTTTCATAGGAATGGGGCGCCTGAAAAACGGTTTCTCCATTTGTTTCATGAATTAAAACCGCATTATCCTCCCCTTGCATCAGCACCATATTCTCACTCGGGTGTTTCTTTGCAATCGTCTTTAAAAAATCGGCTGTCCCGTATGTAATATAAACCTTCATATCAGCCACCTCCTGCTTGCTAGTATATCAAAAGAGTGGTATAAGTTTCTATTGGCGACTCATTCTGACATAATTCGAAACAATATTTCCCATACTACAAGTTAAGAAAGGCGAGGTGACTTATGCTGAAAAAGAAAAAAAGATTCTTTATTCCGGCTGTAATTGCGGCGGCAACCGCTTTTCTCGCGTTAATCGGATACATTATCATTATATTTCTCGGCCATTATGTCATCGATGAAAAGAAATTAATACTGCACGCATCTTCAAAAATCGTCGATCAAAACGGTGATGAAATCGCGAGCCTCTATACGGAAAATCGCGAGCCGGTATCCATTCAGCAGGTTCCGGAAGATGTGAGAGATGCCTTTATCGCCGTTGAAGATAAACGGTTTTACGAACATCACGGCATTGATGTGAAGTCTGTCGGCCGGGCGGTGTTCCGGGATGTTTTAGCAGGCGGCAAGGTGGAGGGCGGCAGCACGATCACCCAGCAGCTGGCGAAAAACATTTTTCTGACTCATGATAAAACATTTTTGCGCAAGACGAAGGAAGTCATTATCGCCATCAATCTTGAGCGTGATTACAGCAAGGACAAGCTGCTTGAAATGTACCTGAACCAGCTTTATTTCGGCCATGGCGTTTACGGCATTCAAGCCGCGTCCCACTACTACTTTAATAAAGAAGTAAAAGATTTAACCGTTGCGGAAGGAGCCATTCTGGCAGCGATTCCGAAGGCGCCATCTCTTTATTCGCCGATTCAGCATCCGGATAAAAATAAAGAACGCCGCGATACGATTCTTGCAATGATGAACGACCAAGGCTATATCAGCGCCAAGGAAGCCGTCAGAGCCCAGGGCCGGACATTGGGGCTTAATGTCAAGAAAACATCAGAAACGCCTTGGTTTGACAGTTATATTGATCTTGTCATCAAAGAGGCGGAATCCCGTTATTCGATGTCAGGTGAACAGCTGCTTCAAGGCGGCTATACGATCCGGACGTCACTTGATTCCAAGCTGCAGAAAACGGCATACACCCTCATGAAGGAAAGCGGCTATTTTCCGGGGACGGATCAGGCGGCAGAGGGAAGCGCCGTCTTTATTGATAATAAAACCGGAGGCGTGCGCGCGGCGGTCGGCGGACGCGACTACGTGACAAAAGGATACAACAGGGTTACGGCGAAGCGGCAGCCGGGCTCAACGTTTAAGCCGATTGCCGTATACGGGCCCGCCATGCAGGAAGACAAGTTCAAACCGTATTCGCTTCTCCAAGACAAACTGACGTCCTACGACGGGTATGAACCGAAAAATTATGACGGACAGTACAAGGGGGAAGTGACGATGCAGGATGCGATCACTTACAGCATAAATGCGCCCGCTGTCTGGACATTGAAGCAGATCGGCGTAGATACGGGAAAATCGTATCTTGAGAAAAACGGCATGAACATTTCTGACAACGGACTCGGGATTGCGCTTGGCGGTCTGTCAGAAGGCGTCACCCCGCTTCAGCTTGCCGGAGCTTATCATACCTTTGCGGCAAACGGAATGTATACGAAGCCATTTTTTATAGAGAACATCACGGACGAAGACGGAGAAACGTTATCCGGGCCTAAAAACGGCAAAACGCGCGTCTTCAGCGGACAGACGGCATGGAATATGACGAGAATGCTTCAGCAGGTCGTAAAAGAAGGAACCGCTTCACAAGGCAGCTATCAAGGTGACCTGGCGGGGAAAACCGGCACGACCACATTTCCCGGCGTCCCCGGCGCGACAAAGGACGCCTGGTTTGCAGGATACACTCCCGGACTGACGGGAGCCGTCTGGATGGGCTATGACAAAACGGATAAAACCCATTACCTGAAAGGCGGAAGCCAATACCCGGTCAGACTCTTTAAAGATATCGTCACAAAAGCGGGGGAAAACGGCCGGACATTCAAAAAGCCTGAAAATGTGAAGGAACTGGGCAGCCCGATTGAGCTGGAGGCGGTAAAGTCCCTGTCGGCCCGTTATACATTTAAGGCGATGGGACTGATTACGGTTCAATTAAAATGGGATATTCAAAAGGATGATCGGGTTGTTTACCGAATATATGAGAAGAAAGACGGAAAAGACAAACTTCTGGATTCGGTGAAAGGAAAAGGCAGCTTTGACATACCGTACGCCAATCTGTTTTCAGGGGCTTCATACAAAGTCGTTCCATATAATTCACAGACGGATCAAGAAGGAGAGGGAACGGAATACGTTCAGCCGAAGCTTTTTTCTTCTTAATCATGAATTCGGCGATTTTTTGAACATTAAGCCTCAATTCTATACGCTTTTGAAAAAACAAGGTATAGTGTAATGGGCGAAGAACACGAACGTATGGTTGCAGGAGGAAAGGTGGAAATTCAGATGAGTAAACGAGAAGCGTTTAATGATACGTTTTTAAAAGCGGCACGGGGAGAAAAAACAAATCACGTCCCTGTCTGGTACATGAGACAGGCGGGGAGGTCTCAGCCGGAATACCGCAAGCTGAAGGAAAAGTACGGCTTAGTCGAAATTACGCATCAGCCCGAGCTGTGCGCGTATGTGACGAGGCTCCCGGTCGAGCAGTACGGAGTGGACGCTGCCATTTTATATAAAGACATTATGACGCCGCTTCCTTATATCGGAGTGGATGTTGAAATAAAAAACGGAATCGGCCCGGTGATCGATCAGCCGGTGCGCTCTGCTGCGGATATTGAAAAGCTCGGCGAACTGAATCCCGAACAGGATGTTCCTTACGTGCTGGAAACGATCCGATTACTCGTAAACGAACAGCTGAATGTTCCGCTCATCGGTTTTTCGGGAGCGCCTTTTACGCTGGCCAGTTATATGATTGAAGGCGGGCCTTCTAAAAATTACAACAAAACAAAAGCGTTTATGCACAGTATGCCGCAAGCGTGGCAAATGCTGATGGACAAGCTCGCGGACATGATTATCGTTTATGCGAAAGCACAGATTAACGCCGGCGCAAAAGCCATTCAGATCTTTGATTCATGGGTCGGCGCGCTGAACCGCGAAGATTACCGGCAGTTTATAAAACCGGTGATGGACAGAATATTCCGGGAGCTTTCAGCAGAGCAAGTTCCGCTGATCATGTTCGGCGTAGGCGCAAGCCATCTGGCCGGGGATTGGCATGACCTTCCTCTTGATGTCGTCGGTCTTGATTGGAGACTCGGCATAGATGACGCCAGAAAACAAGGCATTACAAAAACGGTTCAGGGCAATCTTGATCCGTCGCTTCTTCTTGCGCCTTGGGAAGTCATCGAGAAAAAAGCGAAAGCGATACTTGATCAAGGCATGAAAACGGACGGGTTTATTTTCAATTTAGGGCACGGTGTATTCCCTGATGTCAATCCGGCAACGCTGAAAAAGCTGACGGCGTTTGTACATGAATATTCCGCGGCCAAAAAAACGGAACAATCTTCCTGAGCAGATCGTTGGTTATAAGAAGATTTTCCTGTCAGAATCAAGGTGGACAGACCATCAAAAGAGGTGTTTAACAAAATGAGCAGCAAAAAGAAAATGGGACTTCTTGTCATGGCTTACGGAACGCCTTACAAAGAAGAGGACATAGAACGTTATTATACGCATATCAGACGCGGAAGAAAGCCGGAGCCTCATATGCTTCAAGATTTAAAAGACAGATATGAAGCGATCGGAGGCATTTCTCCGCTTGCAAAAATTACGCAGGAGCAGGCGGAGAAGCTCGCACAGCGTTTAAATGAAATCCAGGATGACGTAACATTCAAAGTGTTCATCGGATTAAAACATATTGAACCGTTTATTGAAGACGCGGTGGCGGACATGCATAAAGACGGCATTACAGAAGCTGTCAGCCTTGTGCTCGCCCCTCATTTTTCAACATTCAGCGTCCAGTCATACAACAAACGCGCGAAAGAAGAAGCGGAGAAGCTCGGCGGCTTGACCATCAAGTCTGTTGAAAGCTGGTATGATGAACCGAAATTCGTTGATTATTGGGTCAGCCAGGTGAAGAAAACGTATGAATCAATGCCGAAAGAAGAACGGGATGACGCGATGCTGATCGTCTCAGCGCACAGCCTTCCTGAAAAAATAAAAGAATACGGCGATCCGTATTCTGACCAGCTGGAGGAATCCGCAAAACTGATTGCCGAAGGCGCCGGAATTACCGATTACGCAGTCGGCTGGCAAAGCGAAGGGAATACCCCTGATCCGTGGCTCGGGCCGGATGTGCAGGATCTCACGCGCGATCTGTACCAAAAGCATCCTTATAAAGCATTTGTATACGTGCCCGCAGGCTTCGTTGCCGATCATTTAGAGGTGCTTTACGATAATGATTATGAATGCAAAGCTGTGACCGAAGAAGTCGGCGCAAGCTACTATCGTCCGGCTATGCCGAACGCACAGCCTGAATTTATCGACGCGCTTGCAGCGGTCGTGCTGAAAGAGCTGGACAAGTAGAATTAAACGGTAAAGAAGGCGATAAAAATGAGTGGCGATAAAAAACATCTGGTCATCATCGGCGGCGGCATAACGGGATTAGCCGCCGCCTTCTACATGGAAAAAGAAATCAAAGAAAAACAGCTGCCGCTTGAGGTCACTCTGATTGAAGCGGGCCCGAGAGCGGGCGGCAAAATTCAGACGGCGCATAAAGACGGCTACATCATTGAGCGGGGGCCGGATTCTTTTTTGGAAAGGAAAAAAAGCGCGCCGCAGCTCGTCAAGGATTTGGGGCTTGAGCATCTGCTCGTCAACAATGCGACCGGCCAGTCTTACGTGCTCGTCAACGAGACGCTCCATCCGATGCCGAAGGGCGCTGTGATGGGCATCCCGACCAAAATCGCTCCGTTCATCTCCACCGGTTTATTTTCTGTTCCCGGAAAGGCGCGGGCGGCGCTTGACTTTGTCCTGCCTGCGAGCAAACCGAAGGAAGATCAGTCTCTGGGTGAATTTTTCCGCAGACGCGTCGGTGACGAAGTCGTTGAGAATTTAATAGAACCGCTATTATCAGGGATTTATGCCGGAGATATTGATAAGCTGAGCCTCATGTCCACGTTTCCGCAATTCTATCAGACTGAGCAAAAGCACAGAAGCCTGATTCTCGGTATGAAAAAATCACGTCCGCAGCCTTCGGGACAGCAGCTGACGGCCAAAAAGCAGGGCCAGTTTTTAACGCTGACGACAGGGCTTCAAACGTTGGTGGAGGAGCTGGAAAAGCAGCTTACACTGACAAAAGTGATGAAAGGCACGAAAGTCACCCATATCGGCCGCGAGGAGAAAGGATATTCCGTGACGCTTGATAACGGCAAAGTGCTCTATTCGGAAGGATGCATAGTGACAGCCCCGCATAAAGCCGCGGCGAAAATGCTTTCTGATCTGCCGGCGGTTTCATGTCTTAAAGACATGCATTCTACGTCCGTTGCCAACGTCGCCTTAGGTTTTCCTGAGGGAGCCGTCAAGATGGAGCATGAAGGTACGGGATTCGTTATCTCAAGAAACAGTGACTTCTCCATCACGGCCTGCACATGGACGAATAAAAAATGGCCGCACGCGGCGCCGGAGGGCAAAACGCTTCTCAGGGCGTACGTCGGAAAGGCCGGAGATGAATCCATCGTAGATCTTTCAGATAACGAGATCATTAAAATCGTAATGGAAGATTTGAAAAAAGTAATGAAAATAAATGGCGAACCGGAAATGACCTGTGTGACCCGCTGGAACGAAAGCATGCCGCAATACCATGTCGGCCATAAGGAGCGCATCAAAGAGTTCAGAGATGCGCTGAAAGCTTCCTATCCGGGCGTATACGCGACGGGCGCGTCTTTCGAAGGGGTGGGCATCCCCGACTGTATCGACCAGGGAAAAGCCGCCGTATACGATTCACTGGCTTATTTATTTGAAACGTACCAGCCTCCGTTATCGTAAAACGGAGGTTTTTTTGCATGTTCCCGTTCTGTAAAGGGAACACCAATAAAGAGAGAAAACATTTGAATCTTCTTTGTGACTGTGATAAGTTATCTTATGTACAAAATGACTAAAACGTTCAAACGGTCAATTTAACGAGGTGGGAAACATGTCCGTCGATCGGAAAAAGCTCATTCTGGAAGCGGCAACGAAGTCTTTTACACAATTCGGCTACAAAGCAACGACAATGGATCTGGTGGCAAAGCTTGCAAATGTGGGGAAGGGAACCATCTACACGTTTTTCAAAAACAAAGAAGAACTGTTTGATGATATTTTCACCACTATTTTAAGAGAAATGAAGGAACACGCAGACGAAGCGATGAAACCGGAGCTTTCATTTCACGAAAATGTCCACCGGGCGCTTGTCGCGATTTTGGAATTCAGAAAAACACACCAGCTGACTATTAAAATTTTTCAGGAGAACGCCGAGATTGGTACAATAGCCGTTCAGGATGTCATTGTGAAAATGGAGCGGGCCATTCTGTCATACATTAAAGAAAAGATAGAAACAGCCATTGAAAACGGAAGCATTAAACCGTGTGATCCGGAACTGACCGCTTTTGTGATGCTCAAGCTCTACATCGCACTGATATTTGACTGGGAAAAAAACCATCCGCCTCTTGAAAAAGAGACGATCGCTGAATTGCTGGAAATGTATGTTGGTCAAGGATTATCTAAATAATAGATGATCCTTCACTTTTTAGGTGCCGTGACCGTTTTGTCAAATGAGTCAGTTTGCGGAAGGAGGCAACAGGGTTGAATACAATAAAAAGCCAGTGGAAAGACATTGTAACGAACAAGAAACTGTTAATCCCCATCATTGCCATATTATTCGTTCCGCTGATCTACAGCGGAGTGTTTTTGAAGGCGTACTGGGACCCGTACGGCACGGTGGATCAGCTGCCGGTTGTCGTTGTCAACCAGGATAAAGGGGCGGACTACGAAGGGAAACATCTTCAGATCGGTGACGACCTTGTGAAAGAGTTAAAGAAAAATGATAATTTTGATTGGCATTTTTCAAGCGATCTTGATCAATCGTTAAAGGACTTATTAAATGCTAAATATTATTTATTGGTCGAGATTCCTGAAGATTTTTCTAAAAACGCCAGCACGGTAATGGATAAAAATCCGAAGAAGCTGGATCTGAAATATCATACGAATGCCGGATCAAACTATGTCGGCGCGACAATCGGGGAAAAGGCGATCGACAAACTGAAAGCCTCCGTGTCGAAAGAAGTGACAGAGCAATACGCAAAAGTCATTTTTGATAACTTTAAAGATATTGCCAAAGGGCTCGGCAAAGCCAGCAGCGGAGCCAAGAAAATAGACGACGGCACGAAAAACGCGAAAGACGGCAGCGCCAAGCTGAAGGAAAATTTAGCGAAGCTTACTGAAAGCACCGCCACCATCGGCGATAAAACACAGCAGCTTGCAGACGGCGCGGCGAAAGTGACAAGCGGAATTCAAACGCTTGACAGCTCTATCGCAAAACTTCAGAGCGCAAGCGCCGAAATTCAAGATAAATCAGGACAGATTGCTTCAGGAGGAGGCCAAGTGGCCAGCGGGCTGAAAACAAGCCTTGACGCACAAAAGCAGCTCCAGCAAAAGCTTCCGGATTTAACGAATGGATTAAGCGCGTTAAACAGCAAGGCGCAGGAAGTGTCGCAAAAAGCGGCGGCATTTGAAGATGCGATCAATTCAGTCAACCTGTCAGACATTGAAAACGCGGTTGGGCAGCTCGAACAGACTGAAAAGGACCTGCAGCAGTTTAAGAAGAAGCTTTCTGATCTGAAAAACAGCCTGGATGCCCGGGATGACGCGGTCAAAAAGGTGATTAAGGACAGTGATTTCTTAACGGATGAGCAAAAAGCGAAACTTGTTCAGCTTCTGAATGAGAAGCTTCCGAAGGCTGACCTTCCGGATTTAGACAATATCGTCAGCCAGCTTCCGTCCGGCGGAGATATTCAGCTTCCGGATATGTCAGTCATAAAAAGCGCGCTCAAAGATGTAAAAGCGAAGGCTGATCAGCTGAAAGCACTGCCTCAGTCCACATCGAAACTGTATAACGGCGCAGCGGCGGTACAAGACGCGATTAACCAGCTGACAGCGGGAACTGATAAATTATACAGCGGAGCGCAGACTGTTTTTGAAAGCCAAAACAAACTGACGGCCGGCATCGGCGAATACAACAGCAAGTTCGGACAGCTCAAATCAGGATCAGAAGCGTTAGTGTCAGGGAGCGGCCAAGTGTCAGGCGGCTTAACGAAACTGCTGGACGCGCAAAACAAAATCCATGACGGCTCGTCCAAAATTGAGCAGGGTCAAGCGTCTCTCGGCACCGGTTTAAGCAAGCTTTTAGACGGCACCGGACAATTGTCCAGCCAGCTGAAAGATGCGGCTGATCAAACCGGGGACATTAAGACAGATGACAAAACGTACAGCATGTTTGCCGATCCGGTAAAAACGGACGATAACGCGATTCATTCCGTGCCTAACTACGGTACCGGACTGACGCCTTATATTCTCTCTATGGGCTTGTATGTCGGCGGATTGATGCTGACGGTCGTATTCCCTCTGAGTGAAGCTTCAGGGCGTCCGAGAAACGGTTTTGAATGGTTCCTCAGCAAATTTAGTGTTATTCTGCTTGTCGGACTGATTCAATCCGTTATTGTCGCCACGGTTCTGTTAAAAGGAATCGGGCTTGATGTGGAAAGCACGTGGAGATTCTATCTCTTTACGATGATTACCAGCATCGCGTTCCTGTCCATGATTCAATTATTGGCGACAACGATGGGGAATCCGGGACGCTTTATCGCTGTCATCATTCTGGTGCTCCAGCTCGGGGCAAGCGGAGGAACCTTCCCGCTTGAACTCCTGCCGGGATTCTATCAAGTGATTCACGGGGCACTGCCGATGACTTACAGCATCAACGGGTTCCGTGCCGTCATTTCAAATGGCGACTACGGCTACATGTGGCAGCAGGCATCCATTCTGTTGGGCATCGCCGTTGTCATGATCGCGCTGACCATCGTGTATTTTACGGTGCAAAGCAAAAAAGAACACAAAACGGAAGAAGAAATAACAGCATAAGAAAAAGAGGCTCTGAGCAGATGCTCAGGGCCTCTTTTTTTTAGATTTCGATCGTCGTACTTTTAAAATCCCCATCTCACCAACAGTCCGGTATACGTCAATCCTCCGCCGAACCCGAATAATACCAGCGTCTGGCCTTCCGACAGTTTTTTTGCTTTCACAGCTTCATCCAATGCGAGAATAATAGAAACCGATGAAGTGTTGCCGTAATATTCAACGCTTGTCAACGTCCGTTCAAGCGGGAAGGGCAGTTTTTCGCAGATGGATTCGATCATCCGCATGTTGGCGCTGTGAGGAACGAACCAATCCAGATCGTCTTTTGAAAAGCCGGCTTTTTCTAAAAGGGCATTGCATTCCTCAGGCACGGTTCTGGCCGCCCATTTATATACTTCGCGCCCGTTTTGCACCATGTTTCCTCCGCCTTTAAGCGGCTCGCCGTTTAATTCTGTGCTCAGTCCCGTGCGATACAGCACGTCCGCGCTTCCTCCCGCTGTTCCTTGCACGGCTGCCAAAAAGCCCGGCGCTGATTCATCGCGTTCCACCAATAGGGCGCCTGCAGCGTCTCCGAAAAGAACGCAGGTCGTCCGGTCAGTATAATCCGTTACCTTTGATAATGTTTCACCGGCAATGACAATCACTTTTTGATGGGAACCGGCGGTAATTAATGCGTCTGCGAGCTGAAGGCCGTAAGTGAGTCCGGCGCATGTGGCGTTAATATCAAGCGCCCCCGTGTGCGGCCAGCCGAAGTAAGCCTGCACGCGTGCCGCGGTGCTTGGAAACGCATAGTCCGCCGTCGTTGTGGCGACAAGGATCATATCGACATCATCAAGAGTTCCGCTGTATCGTTCTGCAAGGTTTTTCACCGCTTCCACACACAAATCCGATGTGAATTCATGTTCGCCGGCAATGCGTCTTTCCTTCATACCGGTGCGCTGGACGATCCATTCATCAGATGTATCGACGATGCGCTCCAAATCCGCGTTTGTTAATCGGCGTGCCGGAGCATATGTACCGATTGCTGTAATTTTAGATTTTGACATGAAAAATCACTCCTTTATATCAGATTATAACACCTGATATTATTACTTGGTACTAATTTTAATAAAAAAACCCAAGCAGCATCCGCTGTTTGGGGAGCATGAGATATCTATTTGTAAAACGGGCTTGTGTGAACGATTACCAATGACGGCAGCAGCGGCGGCATGAATGATGATGCTTCTTTTTATCTTTCTTCTTTTTTTCTTTCTTCTTTTTACAAGGGTCTTCTTTTTTCTTTTTACAGTGATCTTTTTCTTTTTTACAGCCCCAGAAGGCTGCACCAGACCAATCATCCTCAAACCAATCCTCAAACCAATCATTATGAAACCTTTTCCGCTTGTGCGGTTTACGGCTGATCATACATTTCCCTCCTATGCTCATGCTCCCTTCATTCTATGAAAAAAGAGAAGGAAAAGATTGGACGGGTTATGGATCAAAAGAGTATATTTTAAGAAGAATAAAATTGATAGGAGGAATGACCTGTGGCAAATATGAAACATACGATGGAACTGATTAAAGAATTGGTGTCGATTCCGAGTCCGACGGGCAATACATACGAGGTTATCGCCTATACAGAAAGTCTTTTAAAAGAATGGGGCGTCTCCTCTTACAGAAACCGCAAAGGCGGTCTTTTTGTCACAATTCCCGGCCGTGATGACAAGAAACACAGATTGCTGACGGCGCATGTCGATACGCTCGGCGCGATGGTAAAGGAGATAAAGGCGGACGGACGGCTGAAGATTGACTTGATCGGCGGCTTCCGCTATCACTCGATTGAAGGGGAATATTGCGAGATCCAAACTTCTTCCGGCAAAACCTATACAGGCACCATCTTAATGCATCAGACTTCAGTGCACGTCTACAAGGACGCCGGCAAGGCAGAGCGGAATCAGGAGAATATGGAAGTCCGTCTTGATGAGCCTGTCCGGACGAAGGAAGAGACGTCCGATCTCGGCATCAGGGTCGGCGATTTCATCTCATTTGACCCGCGCGTGCAGATTACGCCGAGCGGCTTTATTAAGTCCCGGCATCTTGATGACAAAGCGAGCGTGGCTCTGCTCTTGAATTTAATCCGCCGCATCACGGAAGAGAAAATCGAACTTCCGTATACGACGCATTTTCTGATTTCTAATAATGAAGAAATCGGCTACGGAGGCAATTCCAACATTCCTCCTGAGACCGTCGAATACTTGGCTGTTGATATGGGGGCGATCGGCGACGGCCAGTCTACGGATGAATATACCGTCTCCATTTGCGTGAAGGATGCGAGCGGCCCGTACCATTATCAGCTCAGAAAACATCTGGCCGGGCTTGCGGAGCGCTATGGCATTGATTATCAGCTTGATATTTATCCGTATTACGGTTCTGATGCCTCAGCAGCCATCCGTTCGGGCCATGACATCGTCCATGGGCTGATCGGCCCGGGAATTGACGCTTCACACGCTTTTGAACGCACGCATGAATTATCGCTTCTTAATACGGCGAAGCTTTTGCACCGGTACGTTTTATCGCCGATGGCATAAAAAACCCTGCGCGGAAATCATTCCGTGCAGGGTTTTCATTTTAACCTGAGATGGTTGTGTTTTGTTCTGTTTTGGCGAGGCTCATGACCTTCGCGCCTTTAACGGGATCATACTGGCCTTCCCATTTTGACATCACAACGGATGCCAGCGCGTTTCCGGTCAGATTGACGACCGTACGGGCCATGTCCATAATCCGGTCAACACCGGCGATGAATGCAAGGCCTTCTGCAGGAATGTTGAATGCGCCTAATGTCGCAAGCAGGACGACGAAAGAAGTCCCGGGCACGGCAGCCATTCCTTTGGAAGTGACCATCAAGACAAGCACAAGGGTAATCTGCTGCCAAATGGACAAGTCAATGTGGTATACCTGAGCGAGGAATAAAGCGGCGATAGATTGGTACAGCACAGATCCGTCTAAGTTAAAGGTATATCCGATCGGCACAACAAAGGAAACAATACCTTTCGGACAGCCGATTTTCTCCATTTTTTCCATAACGCGGGGGAGTACGGTTTCGGAGCTTGACGTACTGAACGCTAATAAAATTTCATCCTTCATATAGGCGAGGAATTTGAAAATGTTTACTCCGGCAAGCTTTCCGACGATTCCGAATACAACAATGAGAAAGAAAGCCAAAGCTACATATACTAAACCGACCAGTTTACCGAGTGAAAGCAGGGAACTGAGCCCAAATTTGGAAACGGTAACACCAATCAACGCAAAAACACCAAACGGCGCAACTTTCATGACGAGGTTCACAACATGGAACATCGCATGAGAAACACCTTCAAAGAAGGCCAAGACAGGCTTTCCTTTTTCACCGATTGCCGAGATGCCGAGTGCAAACAGCACGGTAAAGCAGATGATGGCAAGCAGATCTCCTTCGGCTAATGATTGGAAGAAGTTTGTCGGTACGATATGCAGGAATGTGTCTGCGATAGATTTGTTATTTTGTTCTTTTTCTGTTTCAACATATTGACTGATATCTGTTTTTTGAGCTTCATGTATATTAACGCCTGTTCCCGGATGAAACAGATTCGCCAAAGCCAGCCCGAGAATAATGGCAAAAGTGGTAATGATCTCAAAATACAAAATCGTTTTGAAGCCTAATTTTCCGACTTGTTTTCCGCTTCCCGCGCCGGCAACGCCGATGATTAAGCTGGAGACGACAATTGGAATCACTATCATTTTGATTAAGCGTAAAAACAAATCGCCGATAGGCTGTAAATATGTTGGAATGGCGGGATTGCCGTACCAGATGACACCGACTACAACCCCTAGTATGAGTCCGACGAAAATTTGCGTCGCTAGTCCAAAGCGTAATTTTTTCATAGATTACCTCCCGAAGAAAAAAGTGCAATAAGTATCTAAAAAGATAGCTATTAGAACAAATTATAATAGAAAAGAAAACAATCCGTCTATAGAAAAATATAGATTGAATATACTGAATCTTTTAAAACGTACAGATAATTGCTAATAATGGTGAATAACGCCCTATTCAGAAAGTATGATGACGGCCGAAAAAACGGGCGCCGCACAACTTAGAATTGTGCGGCGCCCTATTGTCACATATCCTTAATTTTCAAGCAGTCATTGCACAGATTAATGTGACACTCATACTGCTCAACAATCTCATTTCCGCATTCTTCGCATTTCTTACCGGGTAAATTTCTGAAAAAATCCGACATCTTTTCCAACATACCCATCCCTCTTTCATTGTTTTGTCTCTACATTGTATTATAACAGTTTAAGAAAATCAACGGCTGTTTTGGCACAATGTTTAAAACATGCAATTTGTACGAAAAATAGGTATATTGGAGGAAAGGATCTTTTTATCATAAACATTGGAGGATCATATGAAAGTTACAGTTATTGGATGCTGCGGCGGGTTTCCGGCCGCAAACGAAGCAACTTCAGGCTATCTGTTTCAGTCCGGCGGCTATTCTCTGCTCGTCGATTGCGGAAGCGCCGTATTATCAAAGCTGTTTGCCTATGTTCCGGCAGAAGAGCTTGATGCCGTCATTTTGTCCCATTATCACCATGATCATATCGCTGATATCGGGCCGCTTCAATTTGCCAAACAGGTCGGCTCCTTTCTCGGAAAAGGGACGCATGCACTGCCGATTTACGGGCATGATGCTGATATAGAACAGTTTGAGCGCCTTACATATAAAACCCATACAAAAGGAGTGGCCTATCAGCCGGACCGCCCGCTTTCTCTAGGTCCGTTCACCATTACCTTCCTGAAAACGGTGCATCCGGTCACTTGTTATGCGATGCGGATTACTGACGGTTCAGCTTCTGTTGTGTATACGGCTGATTCAAGCTACCAGGACGCGTTTATCCCGTTTGCGGAAAATGCCGATCTGCTGATCTGCGAGTGCAATTTTTACGCGGACCAGGACGGCACGTCAGCCGGCCATATGAACAGTTTGGAAGCCGGACGGATCGCGAAGGAGGCCGGAGCGGGGGAGCTGATTCTCACGCATCTGCCTCATTTCGGCGAGCACCGGAAGCTGAAAGAAGAAGCGGAATCCGAGTTCGGGGGCGAAGTGACAATCGCCGCTTCCGGATTGAAGTGGGAGAAATAAAGGAGGAGCACCATGTTATTTATCGACAACCAAAACATAACCGACCCGAGGATCAACCTCGCGATCGAGGAATATTGCGTGAAGCATCTCGACCCTGAACAGACATACCTGCTGTTTTATGTCAATCAGCCGTCGATTATCATCGGGAAGAACCAAAACACAATAGAAGAAATCAATACGAAATACGTAGAAGATAACGGAATTATCGTCGTCCGCAGGCTGTCAGGAGGCGGTGCGGTTTACCATGACCTCGGGAATCTGAATTTCAGTTTTATCACTAAGGATGACGGCGACAGCTTTCACAATTTTAAAAAGTTCACCGAACCCGTTATTCAGGCGCTGCGCCAGCTCGGTGTGGAAGCTGAATTAAGCGGCCGAAATGACATCGTGGCGGACGGCAGAAAAATTTCCGGCAACGCTCAATTTTCGACGAAAGGGCGTATTTTCAGCCACGGAACATTAATGCTGGATTCCGCCATTGATCATGTTGTGTCAGCCTTGAAAGTGAAAAAAGACAAAATCGAATCAAAAGGCATTAAGTCGATCAGAAGCCGTGTCGCCAACATCAGCGAGTTTCTTGATGACAAAATGACGGCGGACGAATTCAAAAAGCATCTGCTTCACCATATTTTTAATACAAATGATCTTTCCGAAGTGCCGGAATATAAACTGACCGATGAAGACTGGAAAGCGATCCGGAAGATTTCCGAAGAGCGCTATCAAAACTGGGACTGGAATTTCGGAAGGTCGCCCGCATTTAATCTTCAGCATTCGAAACGTTATCCGGTCGGATCGATTGATCTGCGTCTTGAAGTGAAAAAAGGAATCATTCAGGACTGCAAAATTTTCGGTGATTTCTTCGGTGCGAAAGATGTGAGTGAAGTCGAACAGGCGCTGACCGGAAAACAGTATGACCGAACCGCTATCAAGGAGGCGCTGGCCGGAATCGATCTGAAACAGTATTTCGGCAAAATAGAGCTGGAAGATTTCCTCGAGCTGATTTATTAGAACATTTGCCGAACGCATGATTTGAATCAGCGCCCGTTTTTGTGAAATGATAGAACCATAATGAATGGGGAGGGATCATGATGAAAGTATTTCTCATCGGAGCAAACGGACAGATCGGACAGCGGCTGACCGGGCTGTTTCAAAAAGACGGCACGCATACGCTGCGGGCGATGGTCCGGAAACAAGAGCAGAAAGAAGCGCTTCAAGCCGCGGGAACAGAAGCCGTTCTTGCAGATTTGGAAGGAAGCCCGGAAGACATCGCGAAAGCCGCTGAAGGCTGTGACGCGATTGTGTTTACCGCCGGATCAGGAGGAAGCACCGGATACGATAAGACGCTTTTGATTGATCTTGACGGAGCCGCGAAAGCGATAGAAGCGGCAAAGATAGCCGGCATCAAGCGGTTCATTATGGTAAGCGCCCTTCAGGCTCATAACCGCGGCAATTGGAATGAAGCGCTGAAGCCGTATTACGCCGCAAAGCATTATGCGGATAAAATTCTTGAAGCGAGCGGTCTGACGTATACGATTATCCGGCCGGGCGGGTTATTAAATGATCCCGGCACGGGAAATATCAAAGCCGCGGCCGATTTGGAAAGAGGCTCCATTTCAAGAGACGATGTCGCCAAGACCGTTATCGCATCCCTTGATGAACCGAATACGTATGAAAAAGCATTCGATCTGACGGCGGGCGGCACGCCGGTCAGTGAAGCGCTGAAACAATTATAGTTTCCGGTTTTACGGCACTCGGGGCTTTTTGCCCTTGAGTGTTTTTCTATATTTTTCTATAATAAAAGTGAACGTTTATTCCGGATAAATGAATGACTATTCATTCATTACAATTTTTAAAGGGGTGGGAAAATGAATCTGGTTTCCAAATTGGAAGAAACGGCATCGCAGAAACCGGAAAAACCAGCTTGTCTGTTTCAAGATCAGTACATGACGTATGAGGAGCTGGCAGGTAAAATCAAAGCATTTGCAAACGGCTTGGAGGACAGGGGACTGAAAAAAGGGGATCATCTCGCGCTGCTGCTCGGAAATACGCCTGATTTTGTTATTGCGTTTTTCGGCGCGTTAAAAGCGGGAATTGTCGTCATACCTGTTAATCCGGCATATACACCTTCAGAAATCGCATACATGCTGAAAAACGGCGATGTCAAAGCGATCGCCGGCATCGACCTTTTAATTCCCGTATTTGAAAGCCTGCACGGCTCGCTGCCGCTGCTGGAGCATATCATTATCAGCCAGACAGCGGAGAACGCTCCATCGACAGAAGACCCTCAATTGCGCTTAAAAATGACAACGTTTACAAAAATGCTTCGCCCGGCGGAGCGCAGCAGAACTTATCCGACATTGTCCAAAGATGATACTGCCGTCATTTTATACACCTCAGGGACGACCGGAAAACCGAAAGGCGCCATGCTCACCCATCAGAATCTTTTCTCCAATGCAAATGATGTCGCCGGATACTTAGGAATGAATGAGAAAGACAAAATTGTGGCGGCATTGCCGATGTTTCACGTTTTTTGTTTAACCGTTTGTATGAATGCGCCTCTGATGAGCGGAGCGTGTGTCTTAATCGAGCCGCAATTCAGCCCGGCTTCTGTGTTTAAACTGATTAAAAGCCGTCAGGCAACCATTTTTGCCGGCGTTCCGACGATGTATAACTATCTGTATCAATACGAGCACGGCAAGGCGGAGGATTTTGCGTCCGTCAGACTGTGCATTTCAGGCGGGGCCTCCATGCCGGTCGCTCTGTTGCAGACGTTTGAACAAACCTTTGACGTCACCATTCTGGAGGGGTACGGACTTTCTGAAGCGTCTCCGGTTACTTGTTTTAATCCGTTTGACCGGGGGAGAAAGCCCGGCTCGATCGGGACGAATATTTTACATGTCGAAAATAAAGTCGTCGATACGCTCGGACGCGAATTGCCCGACCATCAAGTGGGAGAATTGATCGTGAAAGGGCCGAATGTGATGAAAGGCTATTACAAGATGCCCGAGGAGACGGAGCACGCGCTGAAAGACGGCTGGCTGTACACGGGTGATTTGGCGAAGCGCGATGAAGACGGTTATTTTTATATCGTCGACAGAAAAAAAGATATGATTCTCGTCGGCGGATACAACGTCTATCCGCGCGAAGTAGAAGAAGTGCTCTACAGCCATGAGGGCATTAAAGAAGCCGTGGTCATCGGCGTTCCTGACGCCAAAACGGGGGAAGCGGTGCATGCTTATATAGTGCCGGGGGACGGTGAGCTGACAGAGCAGGCGGTTTTTGATTACTGTGAAACACATTTGGCAAAATATAAACGGCCGGCGGAAGTGGTTTTTCTTGATGAGATTCCGAAGAACGCGACCGGGAAGCTGCTGAGGCGGGCGGTCCGGGACATGCTTCCGAAATGACGGACGAAAAGCGAAGCCGGGGGCTTCGCTTTTACATGCTGATCCGGTCAGCTCTGCGATTCTTCCTTAATGATGCTTTGCACAAGCTTCGTATCATGCCGGGTCAGTTTGTAATACGTGTTTTTATACTTGTACAGCATATAATTGCCGCCTTCGAGCCACATGCTGAATGAATCAAAACGGTCTTCATGGTATTTGACCGTTCCGTCGTAATCGGGAGATACGCTTTTGGTCAGTTTGACTTGTTTTCCTTGGTTCAAGATATCGAGCATATCTTTTACATTCTGCCTGTCTTTAATTTTGATTTCTTTTTTTCCGTGCTCAGACAGAATAATCAGATCTGCGTTGCTTGATGGAAACACATCGCCGGTCCGGCTGTATACATAGAAGAAAGCAATAACCAAAAGGGCGATTACTACAATAAACGCGATTATTTTTTTCATATTCATCACTCCGTCTTTTAGTCTTTCCCGCTTCCTGTTGTTCCATTCTTTTCTGTTATGAAAAGATTAACATCCGTTTCGGAGGCTTGGTTCTATTTATTTGCATTTATGCTTACAATAGGAGTAAGTCATCAGGCTAAGGAGGGAGACTTCCATGCGCAAATGGATAGCGGCAGCGGGACTTGCCTATGTGCTGTACGGCCTTTTTTTCTATTGGTATTTCTTTATGACAGGCGACTCCGCCGTCCCGGAGGCCGTAAAGGGAACGAAAGCCGATCCGTCCTCGTTTATGGACCCGGGCCGCCTGGAAGCCGCTGAAAACTTTTCAAATGTAAAGGATTTTTTATTTTTCATCGGTGCGCCGTTAGATTGGTTTTTATTTTTTCTGCTGCTTATTACGGGGCTTGCCAAAAAAATAAAGCATTGGCTGGAAGCAGCGGTGCGCTTTCGGGTGCTGCAAATCGGAAGCTTCGTATTTGTGATTTCACTCATCGTTACGGCGGCTTCGCTTCCGCTTGAATGGATCGGATATCGGGTTTCGCTTGCGTATCATATTTCGACGCAGACAACAGCAAGCTGGATAAGAGACCATGTCATTGATTTCTGGATCAGTTTTCCGCTGTTTGCCGTGTGTGTGCTTGTGTTTTACTGGCTGATCACAAAGCATACAAAAAAATGGTGGTTTTACGCTTGGTGTCTTACTGTGCCGTTTACCCTGTTTTTGTTTTTCCTGCAGCCGGTCGTGATTGATCCTTTATACAATGATTTCTATCCGCTGAAAGACAAGGAGCTGGAAAGCAAAATCTTGTCGCTTGCCGACAAGGCCGATATTCCGGCCAGCCATGTTTATGAAGTAAATATGTCGGAGAAAACGAATGCGCTGAATGCGTATGTGACGGGAATCGGTTCGAATAAGCGAATCGTTTTGTGGGATACGACGCTTAACAAACTGAAGGATCGGGAAATTTTGTTCATTATGGGGCATGAGATGGGGCACTATGTGATGAAGCACGTGTACATCGGACTGGCCGGGTATCTCCTGCTGTCATTAGCCGGGTTCTATATCATTGACAAGCTTTATAAGCGGCTGTCCAAATTCTTCGGCCGAATGCTTCATATAAAGGGGCCTGAAGATCTGGCCGCCCTCCCGCTGTTATTGCTGCTCATATCCGTTCTCAGTTTTGCTTCTGATCCGATTACGAATGCCGTCTCCCGGTATCAGGAAAACGCCGCCGACCGTTACGGCATCGAGCTGACCGGTAACCGGGAAGCGGCGATTGAGACGTTTCAGGACTTGGCCGATACGGGACTGAGCCGGGTCAACCCGCCGTTTCTCGTCAAAATTTTCAGAGGGAGCCACCCGTCGATCATGGAGCGGATTGAACATGCGGAGGAAGAAAAATAATAAAAAAAACCGGCGGGGCCATGGCCGACGCCGGTTTTTTTATGTTTTACTGAGCTGCCGCCTGTACGTTGATCAGCCCTTTTCCGTAGTAGAAAGCATCACCAAGTTTTGTAGTGGTGTTTTCTAAACTGCTGCGGACTTGAGTGTTTGTCCAGTTCGGGTGCTTAGAAAGAATCAAAGCAGCCGCTCCGGCAACGTGCGGAGATGCCATTGACGTACCATTGTACGCGCCGTATTTGTTTCCAGGAAGCGTGCTTTGGATAGAGACGCCTGGTGCCATGACATCAAGCTCAGAACCTACGCTTGAGAAAGATGCTCTTTGGTTGCTGCTGTTAACAGCGCCTACTGCAATGACAGAAGGGTATTTACCAGGGTAGCCCACTGTGCTTGAGCCGCCGGAAGTGCCTTCGTTACCGGCTGCCGCTACGACTACGACGCCGGAAGCAACGGCTTTGTCAACTGCCGCTTTTAACGCTGCAGAACCAGAAGGTCCGCCGAGGCTCATGTTAATAACGTCCATATTGTTTGCGATCGCCCACTCAATTCCGTTAATGATCCAGCTGTACTGGCCGGAACCGTCAGCGCCGAGAACTTTTACAGCGTAAAGAGATGCGCTTGGCGCAACGCCTAATACACCGACTGAGTTATTAAGAGCCGCAACTGTACCGGCAACGTGAGTTCCGTGAGAGTTGTAGTCTTGGAAAGGATTTGTTTCAGAAGGAACCATGCTGGCTCCGCCTGCTACTTTTAAATCAGGATGAGAAGAATCGATACCGCTGTCGATAACCGCTACTTTCACATTTGATCCAGTGAAGCCTTGAGAGTGCAGAGCAGGGGCTTTAATTTGTGATACGCCGTAAGGCACGGACTGCGCGTACGCTTTTGCAACGTGATCTTCTTCAACGTAAGCGACGCTTGGGTCTTTTTTCAGCTCTTTTACAGCTTTTTCATTTAATGTAGCTGAAGCTGCGTCTACATATTTGAATTGCTTTTGCACTTTCCCGCCTTTTTCAGAAATGACATCTTTTTTCTTAGCGGCGCTCATCGTGCTCATTGTCTGTTTAAATCCGACAATGTATTTCTTTTCCCCGTTTGATTTCCCTGCCGCCTGGGCAGGAGACGTGCTGCCGAACGCCATCGTAAAGATTAACGCTAAAGCAAACAGCAAACTGATCCATACCTTTTTGCCTCTCACTCTTTATCCTCTCCTTTTTTTCATTTACAGAACAACCAATAGACAGATTATTCTGTGGATTAATTGTATAGCATGGAATAATATTTTAGTAGACCCAATTTTTTTCAATTTGTTTTATTTCTATTTAGGTATATCATCTCTCTTTCGTTTAATAGGAACCCGAAATATTTAAATTTTAATGGAAAAAACCGATGGAAGGACATGAGTATTTGTACACAGCCGCAATCGCTCTCTTGTTTGCTGGGTCGAACGGTTTGATTCCATTTTTGGAAGCTGCGGCAAAAACAGGATAAATGTCACCTTTTGTTGAATGCAGAAGTCTGATGGAAACGGAAGCGGAATGAAATAAAGCGGCCGGCATGAATCAGTCTTCGGCTTTCTTGACGGAGAAAAGCTGTGAAACCATTTTATAAAAATAATGATAATGAATATCATTGATACTTATATTGTCAATGATATAATTGCGGAAAAACGAAAGAGGGGGAACAGATGAAACAAATTTTCAGTATGCTGATGATCTTATCCGTTCTCTTCATAACGGCATGCTCAGAACAGGAACATGAAACCGCCGTCAGGCACGATCTGGGGACGGCGCATGTGGCTGCGCACCCGCAGCGCATCGCCGTATTGAATGAGGGCTTTATTGATACCCTCCATGATCTCGGCATAAAGCCGGCGGCCGCGGCGGATAACCGGACAGAGCGAAAAGACGGCAGTCCGTCTGTCGGACCACCGTCACACCCTGATTTGAAAAAGATCACTTCGTTAAAGCCCGATCTCATCATTGCAGACTCAAGCCTTCACAGGGGGATATACCGAAAACTGACAAAGATCGCTCCGACAATCGCTTTAAAAAATGAAGCTGCGGATTATCAGGATGCGGTTGACGCTGCCCTTACTATTGAAAAGGCGGTCGGTAAAGATGGCATCATAGAGAAACAATTGTCGGCTCAGGAAGAAAAGCTGAATGACATCAAAAGAAAGCTGGATGCAGAAGGCGGCACGATTTTATTAATTGACGCTGCAAATGACAGCATTTCCGTAAAGGATGATCAGTTTTTTACGTCCCGGCTTTTGACGCTCGCAGGGTTTACCTATGCGGTCCAGACGGATTCCGGCGGGAAATCAGACTCTATCAAGATGGCGCCCGGGCAGCTTTTGCATATCGATCCTGATTACATCGTGCTGTTGGACGGTGAGAAAGAACTCGAAAAAAATCACCTCTGGAAACAGCTGACAGCCGTAAAAAACGGACACGTTTACCGCGCGGACAGGGCGGTATGGACGGAGCGCCGGAGCATTGACGGGGCGGACGCCATATTACATGATCTTCAGAAAAAAATGCTCGCCAAAAAGGCCCAAAACTGAATTCGGGCCTTTTTGTTATGATTCTGATAGGTGGCTGCTTACATTGTAATCTTTGATGCGCCACTTATTTTCAATTCGTTCGATATTGCTTAGGCACGCATTGACAAGCTTTGCGTTTTGGATGCCGGTATCACCGTCAGAAATGGCGGACAAGAGGGCATGAATGGCTGCGCCGTGAGCGACGATCAGAACTTTTTGCTCAGGAAACCGCTCCTGAACTTTCACTAAACCGGCAAGCATTCTGTCTGTCAGCTCTTCTGCTGTCTCCATGTTCGGGTAGTTTTTATCCGGGTAGCGCTTCGACCGTTCCGGTAAAGACATTCCTTCCGCATCACCGTAGCTCCGTTCTCTGAAATCTTCCATGACGACAATGGGAAGATTCAAAAATCCGTTAATAATGTCAGCTGTTTTTCTGGCCCGTTTCATCGGGCTTGAGACGATGACATCCCATTCGGACCCCTTTAAGTACTCTCCTGTTTCTTTCGCCTGACGCTCTCCCGTCGCATTTAACGGAATATCCGATTTGCCTTGAAGCTTCTTTTGGGCATTCCAATCAGTCTCTCCATGTCTTACTAAACAAACGGCAGTCATAAAGTCTCCACTCCGATCATTTTTTATCGATATCATCTATTATACTGCCGTTACGTTAACACTTCAAAGAGAAGCGCCAGTCCGACTCCGCCTCCGCTGCCGATCGCTGCTGCTGCGTAGCGGGCATCCGGGCGTCTTTTTGCTTCATAAAAAAGCCGGGTGACAAGCGCCGCTCCGGAAGCCCCGTACGGATGCCCGACGGCCAGAGCGCCGCCCCGGACATTTATTTTAGAATACGGCACTCGAAGCTGCTGTGAAAAAACGCATATTTTGACGGCAAACGCCTCGTTGATTTCGTATATATCAATATCATCCGGTGACAGGTCCCGTTCCTTCAAAAGTTTTTTGACGGCATAAACCGGAGCTGCTGACGGATAATGCGGATGGACGCCGCTTACCGCGCTTCCGATAAAACGCAATCCCGGCTTTAAACCGAGAGACCGCGCTTTTTGTTCTTCCATCACACAAACTGCCGCCGCCCCGTCAGAAATTCCGCAGCTGTTGGCGGCGGTGACAGAGCCTCCGGACTGAAAGACGGGCTTGGCACGGGAGATGAGAGGCTCCATGTTCCGCTTTTTCAGCATGTTTTCGTCAGCGGCGAATCCGTGACAGGGAAGAATTTCCGGGCGGTACAAGCCGTCTTCGTGCGCTTTGACGCTCCGTTCATAGCTGAGAAGGGCATATTCGTCCTGCATCTTTCTCGTTACGCCGTAAGCCTGTGCCGTATACTCTGCTGCTATGCCCATATCAGGATCGCCGATGTGTTCAGGAGAAAAGCGCGCCCGGGATGAGAAAGGGGAACGGCTGCTGCTCTCCGCTCCTCCCGCGATGTATGTGCTCCCCGCACCGGCTTTAGCAAAGTGGCACGCGACCCTCACGGCGTCCAGTCCGGAGCCGCACTGCCTGTCGATGGTCGTACCGGACACGCTCAAAGGAAGTCCGGCGGCCAAGGCTGACAGCCGGGCGAGATTCCCGCCGCGGCCCGTCGCGTTTCCGATCAGGACTTCATCAATGTCTTCGGGCATGTTCCGGCTCAAATGGCGGATCAGCGGAGCTGCCAAATCTTCTGGGAGACAGTCTTTTAACAGGCCGTTTTCCCGGGCGAAAATCGTCCGTTTCGCATCCGTAATTACAGCTTCCATTCTATCATGTCCTTTGCCTGCTTTTGTACGGCGGCACGGGCGATCTTTCCGCCGGCTGTTTCCGGTATTTCTGAAAACAGCCACTTTTTCGGGATTTTATATGCCGCCAGCTGCTCGCGGCACTGTTTCTTCAGTTCCTTTACATTTGCATCTCCGTCGATCACCGCAACGGCGATGCTGCCCCAATAATCATCAGGAATGCCGATGACGGCCGCTTTTCTGACGCCCGGACAGCGGTTGAGCACACGTTCTATCTCTTCAGGGAATACATTCAGGCCGCCTGATACGATCATCCCGTTTTCACGTCCTTCGATATAAAGATAGCCTTCACGATCAATATATCCCATGTCATCAACCGTCATCCAGCCGGAATCATCAGGTTTTGCGCCGTTGATGTATCCGGAAAATTTCATCGGGCTGTTCACAAAAATCTTCCCCGTTTCGCCCGGCATGCAGCGTTCTCCGCCGGGCCGGCGGATTTCGATTGTAACTTTTTCAAACGGGCGGCCCGCCGCGTCAGGCTTTCGGGCGCTGTCTTCAGGCGATAAGAACGCCACGAAACTCAGCTCAGACGTTCCGTAAAAATCGTACAACCGCAAATGGGGATAGCGCTCTGACAGCGCTTGTTTAGACGAAGCGGGCCAGTCTGCACCGGAAGAAATCACCTTGAGCGGTGTATCCGGAAACGACTCTAGTGAGAGCAGGGCGTCCGTCATTGTCGGAACGGTATATAGAACGTCAGCTTGTCTGAGCCGGTCTTTCATTCCGGCCGGGTTGAATTTTCTTTGAAGGATGACGGTTCCGCCGATAAACAAAGTGCTGACGGCGCCGTATAAAAAGTGTGACGAGCGAAGCGTGCCCGGTACCAGCACTTTGTCATCAGGGGAAATGCCGAATTCACGTTTCGTACAAGAAAAGCTCTCCAGCCACGAACGGTGAGAGCGGGTGAAGGCTTTCGGCTTACCGGTCGATCCCGAGGTGAATCCGGTATAAAAGGGCAGGCCGGCGTTTTTGATAAAAGCGCCTTCCGTTTTTTCCGCCTCGATCAAAGGCCTGCATTCATCCCACAGGATGACAGGCGTTTTGACGCCGTCCAGTCTGCCGCTCAGCCGGCGGTCACAGATGACGAGGCCGGTTTTGCTGATGTTCAGCTGGTCCGCGAGTTCCGCCGCTGCCGAGCGGGGATCTAACGGAACCGCCGTGCAGCCGGCATGCGCCGCCCCTGCGAAAAGTTGTAAAAAAGGGATGCCGTTCGGCAGTAATATTGCAATGTTTTCCGGCTTACCTGAAAGGCTGCCAAGCCAGTTTGCGGTTTGGTTAACTAGCCTGTTCCAAGTTTGATAGGTGATCTGTTCTGTTTCTGTCTGAATTGCGATCTGTTCCGGCGCTTGTCCGGCTGTATCTGAATATGATGATGTAATCATGATGACTAAAATCAGCTTCCTTTCGTCGGCAAAAGCCGGCTTGCTTGAAGAGTTTTTCTGATTCTTACGGCTGCGAATGAGGCTGCGGCCGCTTTAAGCAGATCTCCGGGCACATAGATGAGGCTGAGCTTTACGGCAGTCAAGATATCAATGTGCATCATAAAAGCCTGAACGGGAATGCCGATGACATACAAAAACAGCACGCCGAACAAGAACTGTCTGATAAACAAATGGGGGACAGCAGCTGAGCGAAGGCCTTGGATGCTGAGGCTCAGCAGTAATGCCGCCAGCGGATATGCGATGAGATATCCGGCGCTCGGCCCGAAAAAAACCCCGAACCCGCCTCTGCCGCCTGAAAGGAGAGGCGCTCCGCATGCCACAATCAGCAAAAAAAGCAATTGGCTTAAAAACGCCGCTTTCGGTTTTAGGATGCTTCCCGATAAGAGCACTCCGATCGTCTGGAGCGTAATCGGAACCGGCGTAAAGGATAAGAAAAGCGGCGGGAGCAGCCCCAAAAGTCCCATAATGGCGGTAAACACGGCAATATGCATCATTTCTGTCAATTTCATTATGTATTCCTCCAGCTTATCAAAATATGTTTATACAATAAAGCGAGTCTTTATATATGTCAACTCTATTATATTTTAAGTTAACATTAAAAAGACCGGCCCTTTATGAAAAAGGCCGGTCGGTTTATCTTTATTCTTCTGTAAGGATAACAAGTGAATCAACGGATGATGCAACGTGGGAAACGGCGCGGCTGACTTCTTGAAGGCCGCCGAGAAAGGCCTGCAAATCAACGTCGATTTTGCCTGTCTGGTCTTTGCTCGTTTTCATGCTTTGGACGATGTCATCAAACAGACGGTTGATCTGCGCCATTTTTTCTTTCGTTTCACTTACAAGTCCGTTTACATCTTTAATATGTTTGGACACGATGTTGATTTGTGTATTGGTATTGTTCACGAGCTCTGATACGGTGGAAACGGTTTTTTTCGTATCCTCTGAAAGCTTTCTTACCTCCGTCGCCACAACGGCGAACCCTTTGCCGTGCTCCCCGGCTCTCGCGGATTCTATTGAAGCGTTGAGTGACAGGAGATTCGTTTGCTCGGCGATCCCCGTCACGATGCCGAAGATTTTTTCGATCTGCTGGGCGATGTCATTCAGCTTGTCCATTTCTTCTTCAATCTGCAGAAGGCTGGCGTCGATTTTATTCATCTGCTGCTGCTGGCTTTCAAGCTCTTTTTTCCCGCCGATTGATTTTTCTTCGACATGTACGGAAGTGACGGTGCCGGCTTTTGACGCCTCGGAAATGCCCTCGGATTTATCGACCAGCTCCTGCACGGCTCTGCTCGTTTCTGAAAACAAATCAGCGAGTGATCCGGATGTTTCCTGGATTTTTTGATGAAGACGGGCTTTCTTTTCCTCTTGTTCGTCACGCTGGCAGTTATATTCGCTCTGGAATGCTTCAAGGACGAGCTGCTGTTCAAGATTCAATATTTTCGTCGTCGCTTTGATCGCTTTTAAAAGCTCATGCAAATCCGGAATGGTTGCTTCATATATGTTCATCATCGACAGAAGCAGATCCTGAAACGCTCCCATATACCATTTCGGTTCAAGGCCGATCCGCAAGTGGATGGAAGCGATGCGCTGTCTTTTTTCAATGAATTCATCATCAATCGTGCCGGCGAACATCTCATGGATATGACGCCGTAATGTTTTTTTCAGGCGCTCGACCGTGCTGTGGTCGTTAATGATCGTCATTAATGATTTTTCGTGGTCCAGGTTTCGGTAAAAGGAATCGACGATTGTTGAGATATGTTCTTTTATTAACGGCTGCAGCTCTTCAAGCACATGAAGTTCTTCGTTTCCCAGCCTGACCATTTTCAGCTGTTTTTGGACATCTGCATATTGATTTGAAAGCGCGATGCGTTTTTTTCCATCGGCTTCTGAAAAATAAGCTGTTTCTTTTTTGCGGTCTTTTTTAAATAACAATATTAGTTCCCCCAGATATTCTCTTTTTCTTTTTATCGGTTTGGAAGGAACTTGAATGAAGGAATCTGGTGAAAATATTTTAATGCGGAAAAAATAAAACCATTCGTACAGAATGGTTTAGTTAATCTTGGCTGAGGCGCTTCAGCGGCTTGATGGCGGGACCTTCGGCAACCGCGCCGTCGGGTGTGAACCGGGACCCGTGACAAGGACAGTCCCACGTCCGTTCGCCGTCATTCCATTCGACCTCACAGCCCAAATGGGTGCATGTCGTATCGACAAGATGCAGACAGCCTTTTTCATCTTTATAGGCGCCGGCCCGTTTGCCGTTTACCGTTACGATTTTTCCCTCTCCGGGCCGAAGAGTCTCAGGTGAAGCGTCCGGCCTCTCAAGTTTGCCCGAGATAAGGTGTTTGGCCACGTCGGCATTATAGGAAATCAGTTTTTTCAGTCCCGGATCTGCGTGGAAGCGTGACGGAATAAACAGGCCGGAAAACGGGTTCTTTTTGTTTTGAATATGATCAGCCAAAAGCTTCGCGGCGAGCGCTGAGCTTGTCATGCCCCATTTTTTAAAACCGGTCGCCGCCAAAATATGTTCTTCATCTCCTGAGATGGGACCGATGAACGGAATTTTGTCAATGGTGACAAGGTCTTGTGCAGACCAATGATATGGGATGCTTTCAACTCCGATTGTGTCTTCCGCAAATTGTTTCAGCGCTTCGTAATGCTCGGACATTTCTTTTCCCTGGCCTGTTTTGTGGCTTTCGCCGCCGACAAGAACCAGTTTTTCACCGTTCAGATCGGTGTATCGCAGTGATCTGGACGGCTTGTCTATGCTGAGATACATCCCGTCCGGATACGCTTGTTTCGGTTTTACCGCGAGTACGTAGGATCTGCTGGCATACATTCTGGCGGCATAAAGCCCGCCTCCGTCATAAAAAGGAAAGTGGGAAGAGCAGACAATGTAGCGGCACTTGATGCCGTGTCTGTTTTTCGTGACCACTTCCGGCTGCGGTTCTTTTTTTATGTCGATCGCAGCCGTCTGTTCAAAAATCCGCGCCCCGTTTTTAACGATCTCTTTGACGAGCGCCGCGCCATATAAAAGCGGATGGAATTGCGCCTGGTTCTTCATAGCGAGGCCGAGCATGCAATCAACGGGGACGGGAAGTTCTTTCACAAGCTCGTGTTCAATACCGAGCTTGGTATAAGCTTCCTGCTCACTGCGCATTTTTTTGACGCCTGATTCTGTATTCGTGTAAAGATATGCGTCTTGTTCAATCAGTCTGCAGTCAATCGAAAGGTCTCTGATGATCTGCTTCATGTCTTCCATGGCGCGGAGATGGGCTTCGAAATACAGCCTTGCGCTGGTCAGGCCGATCTGCTGAATAAGATCGGCATAGATGAAATCATGCTGGGCGGTGATTTTTGCGGTCGTTCCCGCGGTCGTCCCATTTAAAATCCGGTCTGCTTCAATGACAGCGACACGGAAACCTCTTTTCGTCAGTTCGTATGCCGTTGTCAGACCCGTAATTCCTCCGCCGATAACCGCAATATCGCATTCCGTATCTTCAGTGAGGGCGGGAAAGGAAGGAATGTCAGCTGTTGCTTTCCAATAGGAAGCCGGTTCGTCGTTTGAAAAAGTAGTCAATTCAGATTTACCTCCTCTGTTGTATATTCTTAATTTTTCCAATAAGACTCTGTTCATACATGAAATTCGTATAAGATGCTCAAATTACTCATAATATAGTAATTAATGTAAAGGAGTGATCAAAATGGCTAACCAGAAGAAGAAAACCTTGCCGCCGCAGCATCAAAACCGGCAGCCGGGCTTTGAATATGTAATGGACCCGCGCCCCGTTTTTGACAAACCGAAAGCGGCGAAAAAACTTGAAGGGAAAACGGCGATCATCACGGGCGGAGACAGCGGGATCGGCCGCGCCGTATCCGTTTTATTCGCGAAGGAAGGCGCTAATGTGGTCATCGTTTACTTTGATGAGCATCAGGATGCCGAAGAGACGAAGCAATATGTAGAAAAAGAGGGGGCGAAGTGTCTGCTGATCGCAGGGGATGTCGGCGACGAAGCCTTTTGCAACGATGTCATCCGCCAGGCGGGCCAAGCCTTTCCTTCCATTGACATCCTGGTCAACAACGCGGGTGAGCAGCACGTGCAGCCGGGGATTGAGAAAATCACGAGCCACCAGCTCATCAGAACGTTTCAGACGAATATTTTTTCAATGTTTTACTTAACGAAAGCCGCGCTCCCTCACCTGAAAAAAGGAAGTTCAATCATTAATACGGCCTCCATTACCGCCTATAAAGGCCACAAAACATTGATTGACTATTCAGCGACAAAAGGGGCGATCGTCACGTTTACAAGATCTCTTTCCCAATCTCTTGTCACTCAGGGCATCAGGGTAAACGCAGTGGCGCCGGGGCCGATCTGGACGCCGCTGATCCCGGCGAGCTTCTCGGCGAAGGAAGTGGAAGTCTTCGGCTCAGACGTGCCGATGCAGCGCCCCGGCGAGCCTGTTGAAGTGGCGCCAAGCTATTTGTACTTAGCAAGCGATGATTCCTCATATGTCACGGGCCAGACGATTCATGTGAACGGCGGCACCATCGTAAACGGATAATCTAAAAAAGCCAATCCATCTGGATTGGCTTATTCACTCTGTTTGAGTGCGGCATATTCTTTTGAAAGCGTGAGGAACGCTTCTTTATTTTTATCATCAAGCGCCTTATTAATCTGCATGGTCAGCATGGCGAGCCGGCGTTTATACAAGGATTCATCAAGCACCATTTGAATGTAAATATCGGCCATTGTCACATCGAATTCGTTTGCTTTTTGCGTGTTGCGGGACTTCATGAGCTCAGTGTACGACTTTTTCTCTTTCATAAAGAATCCCCCCAATGCCTTTTTTATAGTATATGGATAACGGCCGGAAAAATCAATTAATTTTTATAATCTTTAGACAACTAATACTTGGAAATATATCGACATATCCTGCAAATTGACGAAAAAACGAAAATGATCATCGTATAAATGAGGTGAAACGAAAAAGAAAAACAATATTTAAATAGTAATTTAAGACTAAATTACATCTTTAAAAGGTGATTTTTAGCTATATTCAAAAAAAACCTGTCGTTTTCCAATGACAGATGATAGATTATTAGTATAAATTTTCAAGAAAAGGATTGGAGGCTGCACATTATGTGCCAGAAAACACACGCACCCTTAGAAAGCTACGAAGTAAATCGTTCAACCATCGCTGTTTTGCCTGAGGAAATAGACGGTAAAATGGGGTCGAAGGTCATTGAAAAAGACTGCATTCTGTATGTCAGCATGAAGCCGATTCACATCATCGACAGAAGCTGCCGCTACTTTGGCTCCAGCTATGCCGGGAGAAAAGCGGGAACATATGAAGCGATTAAAATTTCTCACAAGCCGCCGATTATGGTGGACCCTTCAAATCACATCTTTTTATTCCCTACACTTTCTTCTGCAAGGCCTCAATGCGGCTGGATATCTCATGTGCACGTTAAAGATTTTCAACCGACGGCATTTGATGACACAGCTGTCACGTTCTCAAACGGCAAAACGATGGAACTGGAAGTATCCTATCATTCTTTTGAAAATCAGGTTTACAGAACCGCCTATCTCAGAACCACTTTTCAGGACAGGATGGGCAGTCATATCCCGAAGCGGCAGGAATTCATGCTGTATCCGAAAGAAGAGCGGACAAGAATGATCTACGACTTTATTTTGCGGGAGCTGGGGGAGAGATATTAGAGAAAGCTGTGATGTGAAGGGACGGGCCCTCTCCTTTTGGGGAGGGCTTTTTTCGATTTACATGCCCGGATAGAGTTGTATCGTGTCCGTCTGTTGGCTATGATGATGTAAAGAGTAATGATATTTCATTTTAGGAGAGATGGGCATGGATGTATTTGCAAAATATATATCAGGAATCGATAACCCGGATCACCGTCTCAAAGCAGAGGAAATTTTGTCGTGGACGGCTGACCAATTTCCGAACTTAGAAGCGCAGATCAAGTGGAACAAACCGACATTTACCGATCACGGCACCTATATCATTATGTTTGCCGCGGCAAAGAATCATTTGAGCATTTTACCTGAAAAAGAGACGATGGAGCATTTTGCCGATGACATCGCCCAAGCCGGCTACAGCGCTTCTTCGCGCCTGTTCAGAATTCAATGGACTGAACCGGTGCACTATGATCTGCTTAAGAAAATCATCGAATTTAACATCAAGGAAAAAGCTGAAAATCCGGGGTTTTGGCGCTAGCGGACGTGATGTTGAAGGAGGAAGACATGGACGTTTTCAAAGACTATTTATCAAGTATCGACAGCCCGGATCATCGTCTGCGAATGGAGGAAATCCTGTCGTGGACGGCTGACCAATTTCCGAACTTAGAAGCGCAAATCAAGTGGAACACGCCGATGTTTACCGATCATGGCACCTTTGTTATCGGCTTTGCGGCAGCGAAGCATCATGTAAGTGTTTCCCCCGAAGAAGCGGGTATTACGCATTTTGCCGGCGACATTGCCCGCGCCGGCTACAGCGCTACTTCCCGCTTATTCAGAATTCAATGGACTGAACCGGTGCATTATGAGCTGCTTGAACGCATGATTCAATTTAATATTCAGGATAAGGCGGACTGCTCAGCATTTTGGCGGAAATAATGAAAGGAATGTTAAAAAAACAACCCTGAGGAGGGCTGTTTTTTTATTAAAAGTAATCCGAGAAATAAGGGGTTTGCGTTTCCAGCAAATCCTCAATGAATTCCAATGTGTCCGGGCTGCATTCGAGCCGGCCCGTGCGGTGAAGGTATTCTGGTTTCCGGTATGCAAATAATAATGCCGTCATCGTCTGAATATCCAGTTTCGCCGCATCAGCATCGCCGCCCGGGCTTAAAACGGCTTTTCCTTCAGGCGAAATCTCCGCTGTAAAGACGCCCTGATTCCATTCAAGCAGCGGATCTTCCAGTGTAAAAGACCATGTCCGCTTCTCTTTTTGCGGTTTAAAGGGATACTGATTGATAAATTGCTCAATATCGACAATCCGGGCCATAAAGTAAGGAGAAATCGTTTCCTCAATTTCAGCATCTTCTAACAGAAAGGCGATCGGTTCATTAGAATAATTGTAGCCGACGACTTTTGTCACCATGGAGAAATGAGCCGAAATAAAGTTCCACAGGCCTCTTCGCGCTTCTTCATTTACATATACCATTTCTTTAATATGAAAAACTTCATCTGCAATCCAGTAAAGAACATAACCGTTCGCCTGTCTGGATTGGTCATAATACACGGCAGCCGTAAGCTCTTCTAAATCCCAGCGCCAATATTCATCCCATGCCAGTTCATTTCTGATCATGGCCGCATGGCTTTTATGCGCGAATCGGCTGTATACTTCTTTAATGACCTCATGTTCCGGCTCGACGCGTTCCACTTCACCGGAAACGGTGCTCATTTTCGGGAGCTGAAAGTCTTTCACCTCAAACGTCATTTTATCGCTGATAATTTCCCAGCCTTTTCTTCTGTAGTAAGGGATGGAGTAGGGGAACAAATAGGATACGGACTGACCGCGCTCACGCATGTCAACTAATGCTTTGTATAACAGTTTCGCCATTAATCCCATATTGGCGTACTCGGGATATGTTCCGACCCCCGTCACACCGCCCATTTCGAACGTTTTATTAAAAATCCGGACTTGAAATGGATAAACGGCCGCCTGTGAAACGAGTTTGTCTTTGTCAAACCAGCCCAATACATGCGCTTGTTCCAAAACGGGGAGTTTTGCGGAGGCGATTTCGGGTTCCTTCCATCCCACTTCATGCAGATTACTGTTCGTGACTTGGAAAACATATCGGAGCAGCTGATTAAATTGCTGCAAATGTTTCGGTTTGACTTTCTTTAATTCAAGCCTTTTTTCTCTGTTCATAAATTTCGCTCCTGTATGAATAATGACTGAACGTCAATCATTTTTGTGGTTTACATAAAGTGTACATGAAAATCCGCCTCGTTTCCAATTTTTCACCCGGCGGCAGTATTGACATAACGAAACGCACGATGACAGAAATCGTGCGTTCAAAATTCTTTATTTGACGACAGACATGCTGACGCTGCTGCCTGACACTGTCAATTTGGCAAAATCCTGTGTATCAATCACAGGTGTGACTGCTTTATTGTCAATCGTGATGTTCGTAAAGGCTGTTGAGAAGTTTGATTTGATGTAAGGGCGCTGATCCTCTGATGTGACCGCGACGGTGGCGAGCGCTTTCCATTTTGAGACAGAGCCTACATTTGTTTGGGAGAGTTCTGAGATGATGCGGCCGGTGTATCCGTCATTATTTGTGCCCCAGTACGTGGCGCGGGTATTGCCGTTCAGATTTTTGTAGATGGTCAGCTGTACGGTGCTGCCGGGCCGGAAGCCTTTCGTATAGGTGAATTGGCTTTCTCCTTCCAGATACTTGACCTGGCCTTGTCCCTTTGAACCGACTTTCATGATCGGTTTCCATACATGATAGGTGTCACTGTACTGAAGTCCGATATCAGCCTCTGTGCCTCCGGTAAATCCTGAGTAAATATAGGCTGTCCCATTTGACACCTGAATTGAGCTTGGAAGCTGAATTTTCGTGACGAGTACAGAACCCGTGCTGTTCAGGTAGGCCCTTCCGCCGATTCCTTTGCTGAGCTGGGACGCCGCTTCCGCCGTATTGGGGCTGATCACCCCCGGAATTTCCGCCGTACATGTGCCGAATAGAACGGCTGTAGTGAGCACACCCGCAAAAAGCCCTTTTTTCATCATCATTTCTCCTCCTATCATCATAGTCAGATCGCGCTATCAATTCATATTATAAAAGGTTTTGGGAAAAATTCCATAAAAGATATACGGGCGGACGTAAATTAAAACTATTTTCCTATTTATCTTGTAAATGGATATTATTTGAACTATGATATGTTCAACAATACCGCATAACTTAGGAGAGGGGATAGGATAGAAATGAAAAAGACGGCAGCTGTGCTTTTGTCTTTCGGTCTTGTGTTCGGATGTTCATACGGAGCGGGGCAGACGGCAGAAGCGAAAACAAAGGTGAAAACGTATCAAAACTGCAAGGCGCTGAATAAGGTGTATAAGGGCGGCGTGGCCAAATCGTCGAAAGTGAAAAACAAGGGCGGCAGAACAAAGTACAAGCCGTATGTATCAAAAGCGCTTTACAATGCAAATAAAAGACTTGACCGAGATAAAGACTATATCGCATGTGAGAAATAAAAAAACAAGCCTCTTTAAAGAGGCTTGTTTTTTTAAATGGATTCGGCGGTGACGGCGGTTCCGTATCCGATTAATTCGGATGTGTTCTGTCCTGCGGTCAGTTCGAACCGCAGGCCGACGATGGCGTTCGCTCCGAGCTGCTCCGCCTCTCTGATCAGCCGCTCTTTCACCGCTTTTTTGGAGTCTTCCAGCATTTCAGTATAGCTTTTCAATTCGCCGCCGACGACAGATTTTAAGCCTGCAAGCAAGTCTTTGCCGATGTGTCTGGACTGGACGATACTGCTTGTCACCAAGCCTTTCACTTCCGTAATCTGTTTTCCGGCGACGGTTTCGGTCGTTGTCATGATCATGCGTTTTTCCCCTTTCGTGTATCTTACCGCTATCTTACCATTTAAGCCGCCTTTTCGGCTGCGCTGATTTGTTTTTTTCTGACTGCGGCGCTGACTGCAAACATGACGGCAATGTTCAGAACCAGTGCGATGATGCCTGTATTCATATCCTTAACGATCTGCGGAAGAAACGGAAAGAGGGTTCCGATGGTTGATTCGGTCAGCGTAATGAAGGCCACCGTTCCGACCCCGGCCGTTATGCCGGCAAAAGCGCCGTGGCTTGTGATGAAACGCCGCTTCGGCAGGCTGAATAAGAGGGCGGGGAAAAGCTGGGTGACAAGGCTGTAGCCCATTAAAAGCAAGGTGACGATGGTATTTCCGCCTTTCAGCGTAAAATATACGGATATCAGCGCGATGACGGGTACGGCGTATTTTGCGAGCCGTGAGACTTTTTCGTCAGTCGTGCCGGGCAGAATGGCTTTGTACACATTTTTGGCGAACAGCGTGCTTGAGGCCATTAATATCATTGAACCGGGTACAAGCGCCGTCAGAATGCCCGCCGATCCGATCAGTCCGACAAACCAGGGATCAAAGGTTTTCACAGACAGCTTTAATAACGCGAGATCCGTGTCCGTCCCTTTTAAACCGGGCACCTGCAGAATCGCCGCAAATCCGGTAAAGATGACAAACAGCAGGACGAGCTGATAAAGAGGCATGATGATTGCGTTTTTCCGAAACACCCGAGGATGCTCCGCCGAATAGGAAGCGGCAAATGTATGGGGCCACATATAAAAGCCGAGGGCGGTCAGCAAAACCGTTGAGCTGAACCAGGAAACGCTCTGTCCGGTTTCCGGCAGCGTGAGAAAACCGGGTTTTGCGGCGTCAATTTGTTTGAACATCTCCGTAAATCCGCCATAGTAATGAATGGGCAGATAAATGCCTAAATACAGGACGATGCCTAAAATCATGATATCTTTAACGACTGATATCCACGCTGAACCGTGGATTCCTGATATCATCACATAAATCGTGATGGAGACAGCGCCGATCCAGACAGCGGCTGAGGGCGGAATCTGTCCGTATGACGTTGCTGAAACAATTAATCCGAGCCCTTTCAGCTGCAGGACGAGATAGGGGATGAGGGATGCGATGCCGACGAGCGATACGAGAATGCCGAGGAGCGGGCTGTTGTATTTTGAAATAAAAAAATCTGATTGCGACATCAGTTTGTGTTGTTTGGCGTAAGTCCACACGGCTGGCAGAAGCCAATATGACAAAATGTAGGCAAGGCAGCCGTACGCGATAATATAAAAGGCGGGGCCTCCTTTTCCGTAAGCCCATCCGCTTCCGCCGAGGAATGTAAAGGTCGTGTATATTTCTCCCGCCATTAATAAAAAGACAAACATCGTGCCGAAGCCGCGTCCGCCCACCGTCCATTGTTCAAGGTCCATATGTTTTCCTTTTCGGGCCCGGATTCCGAGATATACACAAAACAGGAGCACGGCGGCCATTACGGGAAATGCTGCGTTCATTCCGCCTCACCCGCCTTGTTTTCTTTGTCCAATTTGTAAACGGCGGCCATCAGAACGGAAGTCAGCACCGCCCAGATGACGACATACGCGAGAATGAAAGGCATTCCGAAAACATAAGGCGTCACCCGGTTGGCAAATGGAATGCCGGCGAGAATTCCGAAAAAGGGCAGGGCGGCGAGAACATGAATCAGTTTCATAACATTCCTCCTTTTCATTGAAAACAGCGTGTCCCGATTATAAAGAAAATCATGTCGAATGTATAGTGTGAATAGTCTGAAATTTATCAGTTGAAAAGGAAAAGCAGTCCCGGCTGCTTTTTAAATGGTCGCAAGAGACAGGTAATATTCTAATAAGGCGGTTACCTGTTCCCGTATTCTCGGGTTGAAATAACGGTGTTTTTCTTCATAGCCGTTAATGGTGCATATATAAAGCGTAAATGCTTCGTCTCTTTCCGCTTCGTATATTTTAATTTTACGCTTTCTTAACTCTTTTCGAACATCACTCAAATCCTTTTGTGCTAATTTTAAAGAGCAGCTGATAAGCTGTTTATAGGGTTGTTTTAATTTGAACGGGCACGAATCAAGCGCTTCGAGGTCCCGGTTCAGGATGGCAGCCGCCATGGGCAGAAACAGCCCTTTTTCGATGAGATCGCGGGTGCTGCTCCGGATGTCAGGCATAAATACTCCTTCTTTCTTAAAAAAGAGAACGTTTGTTCTTATTTTATACTCGCTTACACGATATTTCAAGTCGGAAAATCTCGTAAACATTTTCGTTTTTTGGAGATAATGTGTAGAATAAGGATAGACAAACTCGTTAAGGAGTATAAACGTTGGAGCAATTTTTATCATATTTGACTGAGGAACAGCTGACGGAATGGTTCCAAAGCTATAGAGCTTTCGGCCCGGCGGCTGCGGCTGCACTGCCTTTTATTGAAGCGTTTCTTCCGTTTTTGCCGCTCGTTGTATTTGTGGTGGCGAATACGAATGCATTTGGTTTGTGGGAAGGTTTTTTTCTGTCATGGCTCGGGTCTGCGGCAGGATCGATGCTGATGTTTTATGCCGTCCGCCGTTTCGGACAGAAAAGAGCTTTCGGTTTCATCCGCAGGCATCAGACCATAAGGCGGATGATGCTCTGGGTTGAGCGGCACGGTTTCGGTCCGCTGTTTATTTTACTTTGCTTCCCCTTTACGCCGTCCGCTGCGGTTCATATCGTTGCCGGCCTGTCACGGGTGGGGGCGCTGCAGTTTATATCAGCAGCCGCTATGGGGAAAATGGTCATGATCTTTATGATCAGCTTTATCGGGTATGATCTTCACGCACTCATGACACAGCCTTTCAGGATGGCGGGCGCCATAATGGTGATCGCGGTGCTGTGGTATGTCGGAAAGCATATCGAACGGCGTTTACAGATGAGAATCAGTCAGCATGAGAAAGACGGAGGGAGACAGGAATCTTGAAAAAACGATTTTGGTTTATAGCCGGCGTGCTTATCGTTGTTTTGGCCATACAATTAAAGAATGCCATTTTTATTGATTATAAAGTCGAAGGAATCAGCATGAATCCGACCTTTAAACAAGGAAATGAGCTGATGGTCAACAAGTTTTCCCATCGTTACAAAACGATCCGCCGTTTCGATATTGTCCTGTTTAAAGGCCCGCACCGCAAAGTGCTGATCAAACGTGTCATCGGGCTCCCCGGCGAGTCAATCGCATACAGGGAGGATCAGCTGTATGTGAATGGAAAACGGGTGGCGGAACCGTTTTTAAAACCGTTAAAGTCATCATTGTCCGCCGGGAGCCATGTGACCGGTGATTATACGCTGAAGGAAACGACCGGGCGCAAAAGCATACCGAAGGGACAATACTTTGTTATTGGCGACAACCGCATATACAGCCTCGACAGCCGTCATTTCGGTCCGATTAAGGATAAAGACATTGTCGGAGTCATCAGTGAATCAGACGCCAAGTAAACGGCGTCTTTTTTTTCGGAAATGATTGTAAAAAAGCAGAGGGAAGACTATAATGAAAATTGTTACGCGCGAAACAAAAAGGAGGCGTTTTATTTTTTGGTGATTTTGTTACTCGTGTAACAAAAAATATGAAAGAGGGCTGATGAGATGAAAACACAGGCTGCCATTATCGGGGGAGGTCCGGTCGGGCTTATGCTTGCATCAGAACTGGCGCTGGCCGGAGTGAAAACGACTGTTATTGAACGATTGAAGAAGACGGTGCCATATTCCAAAGCGCTTATTATGCATCCGCGAACACTTGAGCTTTTTGCCATGAGAGGCATATTGGAACGCTTTTTGGAAAAAGGGACGAAGGTGTCTTCCGGCCATTTTTCCATGCTGGATACACGGCTGGATTTTTCTCGGCTGGATACGAAGCAGAATTATTCGTTAATGCTGCCTCAGGCAGAAACGGAGCGGATTTTGGAGGAGTATGCATCAAGTCTCGGCGCAGACATCATCCGCGGGGCGGAAGCGATGGCTGTCACCCAGACGGATGACGGAGTGGAGACGGTGTTCCGGGACGAAAGCGGTATCCGCACTCTTCACAGCTTATATGCCGCGGGTACAGACGGAGCGGGGAGCATTGTCAGGAAACAGGCGGGCATCGCTTTTTCGGGCACTGATGCCGACTTAACAGGAACGCTCTGTGATGCCGCTTTGACACATCCGCCCGAATCTTCCTTTTTTTCAACGTGCCGCCTGGAGGGATCGGTTGTGATTGTCCCTCTTACGGACGGACTTTTCCGCGTCCTCATCGTTTCTCCGCACGCTCCGCAAAAGCGGAAGGAAGAGCCGGTCACCGAAAATGAGCTGAAAGAAGACCTGCGGCGGATATGCGGCACTGATTTCGGATTGAGTGATCCGGTATGGATGTCGCGGTTCGGCAATGCCGAGCGTCAGGCTGAGCAGTACCGCTCCGGCCGGGTTTTTGTGGCCGGTGATGCGGCGCACATTCATTTTCCCGCAGGCGGCCAAGGGCTGAACACGGGGCTTCAGGATGCCTTCAACCTCGGCTGGAAGCTGGTGGCGCAAATGAAGGGGAAAGCGGCGCCTCATCTTCTGGACAGCTATCATCAGGAAAGGCACAGCACAGGAAAAGAAGTATTGCACAATATAAAAACCCAGATAAAGCTCATGGATTTTACCGAGTCGGGGATGGCATTAAGAGAAACGATGACCGCTTTGCTGGATTTTCAGGAGTCCAACCGTTTATTGGCGGGAAAAGTATCCGCGCTTGATCTGCATTATGAACCGGATGCGGAGCTGCCGCCGCATATCCTGAACGGAAAACGCCTGCCGGATATCGAATTGATCCTTCATGACGGGCGGCTGACCCGGCTGTATGATTTTCTTCATAAGGGCGCCTTTGTGCTTTTATCATTAAGAGGGAGCATTCCCGCCGGTATTGATACGGACAGCGTGGCAGCTGTCAGGGCGGAGCTTGCTGAAACACGTGCCGATTGGGATGACGTCCACACCGTTTTAATCCGGCCGGACGGCCACGCGGCATGGGCAGCCGGCGGCTCGGGACGTGAAGCGGAAGAAGCTGTTCTGGCCGGTTTGGAGAGATGGGGATTCATCTGATACCCTTTTATGCGCCTGTGTGATTGTTTCTTGTGTAACAAAACGTTATAGTAAAAGAAACAATCAATACGGAAGGGTGATTCAGCAGTTGGACAGAAGACAGCCAGACCATGCAAAACACATGATTCTTGAAGGGCTGACAGATATTTTTCACGAGCAGGAGAGGTGTCAGGAGGACATAAGGGCGTCGTTGGCCGGACGGATGGACGAACTCCGTGAAGAAAACGGAAAAAAATTACATCTGACCTTGACGGAAATTCACATTTTGTCGTGTATCGGAGATCATGAACCGATCAATGTCACGTCAATAGCGGAAAAAATGAAGACGACAAAGCCGACCGTGTCGAGAAGCTGCGCGAAGTTTTTGGAAGCCGGCTTTCTGCGCAGGACCCGGCTGAGCGACAATAAAAAAGAAGTCTATTTCCGGCTGACTCCTGCCGGGAAAGAGTTGCATTCCCTTCATCATGAATATCATGAATTGATAAAAAAGCGGCTCTTGGCGTTTTTAGACCGCTATACAGATGAAGAACTGTTATTTGCTGAACGGCTGTTCCGTGATCTTTCAGCAAACTGGCGGTCTGTAAATGGCGGCGGAGAGCTGTTCAAATAAAAAACACGCATATGGATGCGTGTTTTTTTATTCGGATCATGTTCCTCTTTCTGCCCGGTCTCTCTCGCCGTGTGCCCGTTTCAGCTGAGAAAGGTGGTGCAGCAGCCGATAGAAGGGCGGAAGCATGGCGATGACGAGAACGATCCGGATGACCTGAACCGCGACGACGAAAGTCGAGTCTTCGTGCAGGGTGATCGAAGTCGCCGCCATCTCGGCGATCCCGCCGGGAGAAAAGGCGAGAACAGATGTAATCATGGAGATGCCCGTTAATTTAGAAACCGCAATCGCGCTCAGAATCATGGCGGCAATTAATCCGACGGAAGAAATAAATCCGACGGTCAGCACTCTCGTCACGCCGGTGAACATGCTTTTGTACATTTTTGATCCGATTGTGGCGCCGAGAAAAATTTGTGACAGCTGGTTCGCTTCCGGCGGCCACCAGGCCAGCATGTCTTTGCCCGCCAAGGCGGACACGCCGATTTCCGCAGCAGCAACGCCGATCATGCTGCCGAGCAGCCAAGGGGCGGGAAATTTCAGCCGTTTTGCGCCTTTGCTTGCAAGCCAGGCAGCCAAAATAAATCCGGCCGTTAACAAGACGGGAATAAGGCCCGGATGTGAAGCGCCTGCCGAAACGGCTCCGGCTGATGACTGAGCCGCACCGTTTTGTTTGGTAAATAAGAAAATGACGAGAAACGGTATTGTCATGACGACCAAAAGGACGCGCGTCAGCTGAATAAGGCTTACAATCGCGGTGTTTGCGCCGACTTCCTGGGCGATACCGGGCATGGCGGATAAACCGCCCGGCGCCGTGCCTACAAAGCTTGTCATCATGTCCGTCCGGCTGAACCGAAAGAGCACATATCCGGAAACAAGCGCCATCACGATAGAGAAAATCAGCATGAAGCCTACCGGAAGCCAATGCTCCCGTAAAACCGACAGAACGGACAGGTTCAGTTTCTGGCCGAGTTCGATGCCGAGGATCATTTGACCCGCTGCAAGCCATCTGCGGTGAATCCCTCTTCTGTCAGGCGCCATGAACAGCCAGCGGGGCCTCGTCATGGAGAGGATGCAGCCGGCGGCCAGCGTTCCGAGCATCCAGGCGATCGACATCCCTGTAAGCGAAAGAAGAAACCCCCCTGCCGCACTGATGAGAATAAACCAGATATCCGTAAGGAGATGTTTGTCTTTCTTCAATGAAAACCCTTCTTCCTGAAACATTCATATTAAATTGTTAAGCTCGTTAACCTTACTATTACTATAGTATAGATTTTGAGATAAATAAATAATGAATTATTTCTCATAATCCATTCATTTTTCTTATCGCAAACGCAAAAAAAGCTCCGGAGATGGGTGAGTGCACCCTACTCCGAAACCTCGCCCGCTTTTCCTTTCCACACAAAGGTCAATCCCAGACCGAGAAATAAAACCACACCTGCGAACAGAAACGGGAAGTGAATATTCATATCAAATAAAATACCGCCCAGAGCCGGGCCGAAAATGGTGCCCAAACTCGTGTATGTTGAGTTCATACCGGCAACAAACCCCTGCTGATTTCCTGCGATTTTCGATAAATAAGTAGTCAGTGCCGGGCGCAGTAAATCAAACGCAAGGAAAATGATGCAGGTGACAGCGAGCACGGGCAAAAATCCTGACATCACCGTAGAAACGAAAGCCAGCACAGCGCCGATGATCAGACAAAGCTGAATGACTTTTTTCTCCCCGAGGAAGTTGACAAGTCTTCCGAACGCGAGTACTTGAATGAGGACCGCCACAATGGAGCTGAACGTAATAATAATGGCGATATCCTTTGGCGTGAAGCCGAATTTATGGTTTGTAAATAAGCTGAATACCGTTTCGTACGCCGACAGTCCGAATGCCAAAACAAAAACGATGATAAAGGCGATCAAGTAGTTTGGATGAATCGACTTTTTCAAATCTTTTAAGAAGGTTGATTCTTTGACGCTTTCCAGCTGCTTTGCGCGTTCTTCTTTAGTTAACGGCTCTTTCAGCATAAAGACAGAGGAAATCACTGCGATAAATGCAATTCCCGCCGCAAAGAAAAACGGCATACGAACGCCGTGATCGGCAATAAATCCTCCTATGCCGGGCCCGATGATAAACCCTGTGCTGATGGCGGCAGATACATAGCCCATCGCCTTCGATCTTTCCTGCACCGTCGTAATATCTGCGACATACGCTGTAACAGCGGGCATGATAAAAGCGGCACTGATGCCCCCCAGCACCCTTGCGAAATATAAAATGGAGACATGTGTGCCCAATCCGAAGGTCAGTTCGGATAATGCGAACAAAAACAGTCCGGCGAGAATCATGATTTTTCTGCCGAAGCGGTCAACCCATCTCCCCGCAATGGGGGATGCAATTAATTGCGCAACGGCGAAGGCAGCGACAAGGTATCCCATTGTGCTGCCCGTCAAGTGCATCACATTCATAAACAGCGGCATAACGGGAATGATCAATCCGATGCCTAAAAACGCAATAAATATGTTGCTTAATAAGATGATGAGTACAGCCTTTTGTTCTCTGATCGGTTTTTGCATGTTGTTTCTCCTTTGTCAGCTGTCATTCTGTTTATCAGCGCTGATCGACCCGTGAATAAACACGGAGATGGCTTCTTTTTGCAATTCGATTCTTTGCTGAATGGTATCGTTTTTATATAACACATCTAAACCGTAGAAGACGGATAGCAGGATTTTTACTTTTGATTCGACATGATGAATGGACCAGCTGCCGTCTTGATTTCCCTCTTCTAAGATCTCTCTCATCACATCGTCATATTCAATATCAATTTTGTTGAGCCGCTTTACGACCTCCTCTGACGTAAACGCACTCGCATAAAACTCTTCACTTGCTCTCATAAGCGGGTAATTGATGCTCATCCGGCTGAGCAGCTCCGCAAAGCCCGTCAATTTTTCGGCAGCATCTTTCAGATCAGCTTCCATTTCCCTCCACGTCTCGATCATCACGCGGTGATCCTCTTCCATGATATGAAGAAACAGAAACTCTTTTCCTTTAAAATGGTGATATAGATTGCCTTTACTGATTTCGGCCGCCTCTAAAATCTCCCGAATCGATGTTTCTGAATATCCTTTTTTTGCAAATAAGTCACGCGAAGCGGATACGAGCCTGTTCTTCGTCTTTTCGCTCTTTCCGGCACCGCCTTTTGTATTTGTCACTTCACACAGATCCTTTCCGCCTCATTCATATCGTTGTCCCGGCAAAGCGGGGCTCGGTTCGTTTAAAACCGACCAGTTGGTTTATTTTATTATAAAGGGTTTTTGCTGATTATACAATGAAGAAGGTATCCATTGTTTAGAGGGAGTATAAAACGGCTCGAAAAGTAAACCCCATTCTCTCATGTTGAAAGAACGGGGTTTGTCAGCGGTCTGAAGACTCCCGGCGGGGGAGCGTGATCTGCCTGAACCGTTATTTGCCGGTATTCACCTCGGTGTAGCTTGTGTTCGGCGCGTTTGATACCGTTCCCCCTGTATGGTGGGAAGGAGAGTGGGCCATATCGTATAAAAACCAGACGGCATGACGCTGTTCATCAAATGCCGTGCGGGCAAATAACCGCTTCGCTTCCGGATGCACCGCTCTATCGGATGCCTGCAAATAAAAATCATTCGTTTTCTGCTCATCATAAAACGCCGCCCTCAGTCCTTCTCTGTATGTGTGCGGACAATGCTCCGTCTGTTTCGGCATCAACTGTTTTCCGGTAATTGACGTATACAGTGAAGAGAAAGCGTGCAGGTGGCGCACTTCTTCCTCTCTGATATGTTCGATTCGTCTTCTGATTTCTGCGGTCGGCGCTTTTTCGGCTAATATTGAGTAGCAAATCACAGCGCTGTATTCACCGTTTATGGATTTTACCAGATCCTTGATAAGCACAGAATCGTCACTGCAGATGGCTGTATAATGAAAAAAATTCTCGTGCATTGGACTCACCCCCGGATGTTTATAGGGTATTATACGGCGGCAGCCCGTGACATGTGCGGATGTCATTTTTATTCTTGATCTAGCGGCGATGTAATATGGTCGTCGTATGTGTCGACAAAAAGCCGGCCGTTGCTTCCGCGCACAGCGTATACGACGTCTTCCGGTTTGAGGTTTCTCTTGTCCAATTCTTCTCTCAGCCATTTTTCCGATACGTGGTTTTCTTCCAGATTCTTCATCACCAGCCGGCCGTCCATAATCAGCTCAACGGCAAAGTTCTTTTCATGTCCGGCAAAGATGCCGAGATCCTTTCTTGTAACGGGCGCAAATTCCGGTTTGACCTCCACTGACATGCTGCCGTTTGTTTCAATGATGGCAGTCTGAACCTGAGAAATGTCAAATACGTCATTTACACGCAGCTGCTGGTTCAAGTAGTCAATGGTATAACGCATTGTTTTCATATTATGCTCAAGTATTTTACCGTTTTGAATGATAATGGTCGGTTTGCCTGCAAAGAAACCCCTAAGGGCCCTGTTTTTCATAGAAAGATATGCGACAAGGTAAATGATTGCCACGAAAATAATGTAGGCAATGACATTATAATGAATCGGCAGCTTTGTATTAAACGACAGATTTGCCGTGATGGCGCCGAGCGAGATGGCCGCAATGAAATCAAAAAGCGTCATCTGTGAAATGGTTTGTTTACCGAGTATCCGGGCGCCGATAAACAGAATGCTGAACGACAGAGCCGTCCGTACAATTACTTCGGGATATTCTGACATCATCATTATTCCTTTTTTCTTTATTTTGGTCAAAAGCGATACTTTTTAAAACAGTCATCCCGTTTTTACCAGCAGATGAGATTGGTCATTTTCGTCAACTTTCGATAAAATGTAGAAAGATAAAAAGAGAGGGGTCTTCTAATTTGGGTGTTGAGTTTTTAGTAGGCAGATCGGGGAGTGGGAAAACGAGGCTGATTATCGACAGCATTCAAGATGAACTGCGCCGGGAGCCGTTCGGGAAACCGATCATTTTTCTAGTCCCGGATCAAATGACGTTTTTAATGGAATATGAGCTTGCTAAAACGCCGGATATCGGCGGCATGATACGCGCTCAAGTGTTCAGTTTTTCGCGTTTGGCGTGGCGCGTGCTTCAGCATACCGGGGGCATGAACCGCCCGTTTGTGACGACGACGGGTGTGCAGATGCTTTTAAGGAAATTGATTGAAGAACATAAGCACGAGTTTAAAGTGTATCAAAAAGCGAGTGACAAAACCGGGTTCACTGAGCAGGTGGAACGGATGCTGACAGAGTTTAAGCGGTACTGTATTGAGCCTGAAGACGTCCGCCGCATGGCGGAAAGCGGAACGGCGTCAGAATATCGCGGAGAGCGGATGCTGTCTGAAAAACTTCATGATTTAGGCATTTTATATCAGCAGATGGAAAGAAGCCTCGCCGGACACTATTTGCATTCAGAGGATTATTTGACGCTGCTCGCTCAGCAGATTCCTTTGGCGGACGTTGTAAAAGGCGCCCGTGTTTACGTCGACGGATTCTATCAATTTACGCCGCAGGAATTAAGGGTGCTGGAGCAGCTGATCATGCATGCTGAACATGTCACATTCTCGCTGACGGCGGACAGCCCTTCGGCGGAACAGGCACCGGATGAGCTCGATCTGTTCAGAATGACGGGAAGCACATACTATAAGCTTTATCAGACGGCAAAGGAATTGAATGCCGATATTTCCTGCAAGGAACTGCATGGCACGAAGCGGCATCAGTATGCGCCGGAGCTTGCCTGTATAGAGTCTCAGTACGATGTGCGTCCCGCCGCGGCGTATACCGGCGGACAGGAAGCTTTTACCGTCATGCAGGCGCAAAACAGAAGAGCTGAGCTTGAAGGTATTGCCCGGGAAATTCAATCACTTGTCCGGGATGGAGGATACCGGTACAAAGATATGGCGATTCTCATCCGTCAGCCGGAAGATTATAAAGATTTGCTGAAGGAAGTGTTTGCCGATTACGGGCTTCCTTATTTTATTGACGGAAAGGCTTCTATGCAGCATCACCCGCTTATTGAATTCATCCGTTCAAGCCTGGATGTCGTGAAGGGGAACTGGAGATATGATGCAGTGTTCCGCTGTGCGAAAACCGAACTGTTATTCCCGCTTGATCAGCCGGAGCAGAAAATAAGGGAGCAGGTCGATCAGCTTGAAAATTACTGTATCGCCTATGGCGTTAAAGGGGAGCGCTGGACGAACGGCGAGCGGTTTGTATACAGGCGCTTCGTATCGCTCGATGAGGATTTCGCGCAGACGGATCAGGAAATAGAGATGGAGCACATGCTGAATGAGACGAAAGAGTGGATGGCCGCGCCCCTTGTCCGGCTTCAAAACCGGATGAAAAAGGCGAAAACGGTTCAAAGCATGGCGGAGGCTCTTTATCTCTTTTTGGAAGATACCGATGTTCCCCTGAAGCTGGACCGGAAAAGGCAGCGGGCCGAAGAGGCCGGAAACATGATCGAAGCGCAGCAGCACGGCCAGGCGTGGGATGCCGTTATCCAGCTTCTCGAGGAGTTTGCCGGCATGATGGGTGAAGATGAAATATCTTTGGCGCTGTTCCAGCAAATGCTTGAAACGGGAACGGAATCGCTTCATTTTTCTTTAATTCCGCCTGCGCTTGACCAAGTATTTGTAGGGAATATGGATCTCTCAAGAATGTACGGCACGTCCTGCACATTCGTCATCGGGGCCAATGACGGCGTTCTTCCGGCGCGCCCGGATGAAAACGGCGTGCTGTCTGATGATGACCGGGAGTGGCTGAAAGCGGTCGGAGTGGAGCTGTCTTCCGCGGGGCGTGAGCGGCTGCTTGATGAGCATTTTCTCATCTATATGGCGCTGTCGAGTCCGTCTGACCGTCTTTATGTATCATACCCGATTGCCGATGCGGAAGGAAAAACGCTCCTGCCGTCAATCGTTGTAAACAGGCTTGGCGAGCTGTTTCCCGATCATCAGGAAAAGCTGTCAGCGGCTGATCCCGAGCAGGTAAGCGAAGCAGAGCAGCTTCAGTATCTCGTCAATAAACAGGTGGCTCAGACATATACGGCAAGCCAGCTCAGGCTGTGGACAAGAGAGTACGAGATCAGTGACGTATGGTGGAGCGCATACAATGTGCTGATGAAAGAGCCTGATCACCAGCGTGCGAAAAAGCTGTTTTCAAGCCTGTTTTTCCGCAATGAGGCGAAGCGTCTTGAACGGTCTGTTTCGCGCCAGCTTTACGGCGAGCATATTAAAGGAAGCGTCTCCCGGATGGAGGCGTTTAATGCCTGCCAGTTTTCTCATTTTGCATCTCACGGGCTTCAATTAAAAGAGCGGCAGTTTTTCAAGCTGGACGCGCCTGATATCGGCCAGCTGTTTCACTCCAGCCTGAAGCTGATTTCAGACCGGCTTCGTGAGCAGAAGCTGGAATGGCGCGATCTGACGAAAGATCAGTGCCAGAATTTCTCCTATGAAGCGGTGGAACGGCTTGCGCCAAAGCTGCAAAAAGAGATTCTGCTCAGCTCAAACAGACACTTTTATGTGAAGGAAAAACTGCAGAAGATCGTCACGCGTGTTTCAGGCATATTAAGCGAGCATGCGAGGGCGAGCGGTTTCGTCCCGGTCGGTCTTGAACTCGGTTTCGGCGGAAGCGGGCCGCTGCCTCCGCTCACTTTCACGCTGAAAAACGGCTGTACGATGGAACTCGTCGGACGGATCGACCGCGTGGATAAAGCGGAAAGTTCAAAAGGCCTGCTGCTGAGAATCGTTGATTATAAATCAAGCGACAGGGGGCTTGATCTGGCTGAGGTGTATTACGGGCTCGCTCTGCAAATGCTCACATATCTTGACTTATCGATTACACATTCCGAAGATTGGCTCGGTATGAAAGCGACCCCGGCAGGCGTTTTGTATTTCCATATTCATGATCCGATGATTCAGGCCAGTCTGCCGATGGGGCTTGATGAAATCGAGCAGGAAATTTTTAAGAAATTTAAAATGAAAGGCCTTCTCCTCGGTGACCGGGAGGCGATCAGCCTGATGGACACGACTTTGGAGGAAGGGCGTTCAAATATCGTCAATGCCGGTTTGAAAAAGGACGGTTCTTTAAGATCCGACTCAGCCGCGGTCAGCGAACGGGATTTTCATCTGCTGACAGACCATGTGCGGCGGACATTTGAACAGGCGGGCGAAGCGATAACGGACGGGCTTGTGTCCATTACCCCGTATAAGCTGAAAGATAAGACGCCTTGTACGTACTGTGCGTTTCAATCGGTGTGCCAGTTTGATGAGTCGCTTAAGGAAAATGAATACCGCAGCCTGAAAGCGGAAAAAGACGGCACCATACTGGATTGGCTGAAGAAGGAGGCGGATGATGATGCAAATTCCTAAACCGAAAGACAGCATATGGACGGATGACCAATGGAGCGCCATCGTTTCTTCCGGCCGCGATATTCTGGTCGCTGCCGCAGCCGGATCAGGTAAAACGGCCGTGCTCGTGGAACGGATGATCAGAAAGATAACCGCGGAAGAAGATCCGATTGATGTTGACAGGCTCCTTGTGGTGACCTTTACAAACGCCTCAGCAGCGGAGATGAAGCATCGGATCGCGGAAGCATTAGAAAAAGAGCTCGCCAAAAATCCGGGATCTCTGCATATCAGACGGCAGCTCTCTCTCTTAAATCGGGCGAGCATTTCGACGCTTCACTCTTTCTGTCTGCAAGTGCTTAAAAAATATTATTATATGATTGATCTTGACCCCGGTTTTCGGATGGCTGACCAGACGGAAGGCGAATTGCTCGGAGACGAAGTGCTTGATGAGCTGTTTGAAGATGAATACGCAAAAGGGAATCAGGCGTTTTTTGAGCTTGCGGACAGATATACGACAGACAGGCATGATCTGGATCTTCAAGACCTTGTCAAACGGGTGTACGAGTATTCCCGGTCGCATCCTGACCCGGAAGTATGGCTGCAAAGCTTTGTCCGCCTGTATGACGTGACGGAAGAAAGCAAAATGGAAGAGCTTCCGTTTTACCAGTATGTGAAAGAAGATGCTGAAATGGCGCTCTTCGGGGCAAAACAAAAGCTTGAGAAGGCGCTTGAACTGACAAAAGCGCCCGGCGGGCCGGCCCCGCGCGCTGATAATTTTCTGGATGACCTTCAGCAGATAGAAGAGCTGATCAGCTGCCGGCATGACTTCGATGCGCTGTATGAACGGGTTCCCGCAGTCTCATTTAAGCGGGCGAAGGCGGTAAAGGGTGATGAATTTGACAAAGCGCTTTTGGACGAAGCGACCGATTTGCGAAACGGCGCGAAGAAACTGATCGAAAAGGTAAAGACCGATTATTTTACAAGAAGTCCGCAAGATCACTTAAAGAGTTTAGCAGATATGAAGCCTGTCATCGAAACGCTCGTTCAGCTCGTGATATCGTACGGAAAACGATTTGAAGCGGCGAAACAAGAAAAATCAATTATTGATTTCTCAGATTTGGAACATTACTGCCTGGCGATTTTAACTGCGGTTGATGAAGAAGGCCGGCGGGTGCCGAGCGAAGCGGCCGTTTATTATCAAGACCAGTTTCATGAAGTTCTGGTTGATGAATATCAAGATACCAATCTTGTGCAGGAATCTATCCTGCAGCTTGTTAAAAGCGGGAATGAAGAGGCGGGAAATCTGTTTATGGTAGGCGACGTCAAACAATCGATCTACCGTTTCAGACTTGCTGAGCCGCTGCTGTTTCTCGGGAAATATAAAAGGTTTACAGAAAGCGGGGAAGGCGCGGGTCAGAAAATTGACCTGAACCAAAATTTCCGCAGCCGCTCCGATATTTTGGACAGTACGAATTTCTTGTTTAAGCAGCTGATGGGCGGAAAAATCGGCGAAGTGGACTACGATGAACAGGCGGCATTGAAGCTCGGCGCATCGTATCCGCCGAATGACGCGGCAAAAACGGAACTGCTGCTGATTGACAGCGCTGATGACGCAGACAGCTCCGAGGATGCCGAAGACTTTGAAACCGTGCACTGGGAAGCGAAAGCGATAGCCGGGGAGATCCGAAAGCTTGTCTCATCTCCGTTTAAGGTATATGACGGCAAAACAAAAACACACCGGAATATCCAGTACCGGGATATCGTGATTTTGCTGCGTTCCATGCCGTGGGCGCCGCAATTAATGGAAGAGCTGAAAAACCAGGGCATTCCGGTGTACGCCAATTTGACGTCGGGTTACTTTGAAGCCGTGGAGGTGGCTGCGGCGCTTTCAGTCTTGAAGGTGATTGATAATCCGTATCAGGATATTCCGCTTGCTTCCGTGCTGCGCTCGCCCATCGTCGGCTGTGACGAAAATGAACTTGCGCTGATACGCCTTGAAAAGAAAAAAGCGCCGTTTTATGAAGCGCTGAAAGCATATATAGCGAACGCTGACAGACATGATGAACTGTATCAAAAACTGAGAACTTTTTATGACAGTCTGCAAAAGTGGCGGTCATTTTCGACGAATCATTCGGTGTCTGAGCTGATTTGGGAAGTATACCGCGATACCGGATATTTTGACTATGCAGGCGGCATGCCCGGCGGAAAGCAGCGCCAGGCCAATCTGCGCGTCTTGTATGACCGGGCGCGCTCGTACGAAGCGACGGCGTTCCGCGGGTTATTCCGCTTTTTGCGGTTCATTGAACGGATGCAGGAGCGCGGCGATGATCTGGGGACGGCCCGGGCGCTCAGCGAGCAGGAGGATGTCGTTCGGCTGATGACGATCCACAGCAGCAAAGGACTTGAATTTCCCGTCGTTTTCACCGCCGGACTCGGCAGAAGTTTTAATATGATGGATCTCAACAAATCATACCTGCTTGATAAAGAGCTCGGTTTCGGCACGAAGTATATCCATCCGGAACTCAGAATCAGCTATCCGACTCTTCCGCTTGTGGCGATGAAGAAAAAGATGCGCAGAGAGCTCTTATCCGAAGAATTGCGCGTATTGTATGTGGCGCTGACCAGAGCGAAGGAAAAGCTGTTTCTCGTCGGTTCCTGCAAAAACCGGGAAAAACAGCTGGCCAAATGGCAGGCGCAAGCAGACCGGGCCGATTGGCTTCTTTCTGAATTCGACCGCTATCAGGCGTCATCTTATTTGGACTTTATCGGGCCGGCGCTCATCCGCCACCGTGACATGGAGGCGCACAGGACGCCGGGACTTTCCTCATCTGAGGATATCGCGCGCGACCCGTCGCGTTTTCACATCCGGATGCTGCAGCAAAGTGAATTGCTGGAAGAGAATCCAAAAGAACGTGCTGAAGAAAAGAGCAAACGTCTCAAAGCGATTCAGCAGGGCGAGCCGATTCCTGATTCGTTTTCATTTGATGATCAGGCGCGCCGTCTGCTTGAATGGGAATATCCGTACCGAGAGCTGACGGCTATCAGAACGAAGCAGTCAGTTTCTGAGCTGAAGAGAAAGCAAGAATACGAGGATGAATACAGCGGCCGCTCTCTCATCAAACCGTCAGGAGACACGCTTTTATACAGGCGTCCCGGTTTTATGATGAAAAAAGGGCTGACAGCCGCCGAAAAAGGGACGGCGATGCATACGGTGATGCAGCACATACCGCTGACGCACGTTCCGACTGCCGAAGAAGCGGAGCGGACGGTCCGGATGCTTTACGAAAAAGAGCTGCTGACAGAAGAACAGCAGGAAGCTATTGATATAGAAGAAATTGTCCAGTTTTTCGGAACTGAAATCGGGAAAGACCTTCTCGGGGCGCTGCGGATTGACCGGGAAGTGCCGTTCAGTATGGCGCTTCCGGCCGGCGAGGTGTACAAGGATGCCGAAACGGCCGGTGAACCGCTGCTCGTGCAGGGGATTATTGACTGCCTCTATGAAACTGCGGACGGTCTCTATTTGCTGGACTATAAAACTGATCGGATAGAGGGGAAATTCCGGAACGGATTTGAAGGCGCGGCTCCGATTCTGCAAAAAAGGTATGAAACACAAATCGAATTGTATACAAAAGCGGTTGAACAAATTACAAAAACGAAAGTGAAAGGGCGTGCGCTCTATTTTTTCGATGGAGGTCACGTTCTTACACTGTAACAAGATCCGAAGCTCCTTTTTGGAGCGGATCTTTTTTTCTATCAAAAAGTGAGGTGAATGCGGTATGCGCATTTTACATACAGCTGACTGGCACCTCGGCAAAACGCTGGAAGGCAGAAGCCGGCTGAGCGAGCAGGCCGAGGTATTGGAAGAGCTGAATACCATTGTCAAGGAAGAAAATATTGATGCGGTCATTATGGCGGGGGATGTATTTGATACGGTCAACCCGCCTGCGCTCGCTGAACAATTGTATTACGAAAGTCTTTCCGCGCTTTCTGACGGCGGAAAGCGCCCGGTTGTCGTCATTGCCGGAAACCATGACAATCCCGACAGGCTGGCGGCGGCTTCTCCGTTAACAAATGAGCGCGGCATTCATTTAATCGGCTATCCGCGGACAGAACCCGTGCATATTGAGGTGCCGTCGACGGACGAGCTGTTAGCCGTAGCCGCGCTGGCATATCCGTCAGAGGCGAGATTAAACGAAGTGCTTTCTGATACGTTTGAGGAAAAGCTTCTTCGCGATCATTACGATGTGAAAATCAGAGAGGCGTTTGCTCACATGTGCGGACTGTGCCGGAACGATGCCGTGAAAATCGCGGCGAGCCACATTTATGTCGCGGGGGGAAATCAGACTGATTCAGAGCGTCCGATTGAAGTCGGGGGCGCTTACACAGTTGCCGCTGACAGCCTGCCGGCTGATGCGGCTTACGTGGCTCTCGGCCATCTCCACCGTCCGCAAACGATCAAGCGCGCCAAGACGGCTGCCCGTTATTCAGGCTCTCCGCTGGCATACAGCTTTTCAGAAGCCGGTTATGCCAAATCGGTGACGGTGGTAGAAGCGAAGCCCGGCGGAGAAGCGAAGTGGGAAGAGATTTTCCTGTCTTCCGGTAAACCGCTCGTCAAATGGAAAGCGCAGGGGCTGAGCGAGGTTCACGGCTGGCTTGATGAAGGGCGTGACCGGAATGCCTGGATCGATCTTGATATCCATTTGACGGATCAGCTTTCTCTCGAGGAAATTCATCGGCTGAGAAAGGCGCATCCCGGCTTTATCCATATCAGGCCGGTTTTTGAAGAAAAAGAGACCGAAAATGACCGGATTGAAGTGAAACACACATCAATTGAGGATCGATTTAAGAAGTTTTATGAAAAACAAACGGGCGGCGGCGTGCCGGATGAGGAGATGGTCAAGCTGTTTTTAGAGCTTGCGTCAGCAGATGATGAGGAGGATGCGACATGAAGCCGATTCTGTTAACGATAAAAGGGCTCCACAGCTTCAGGGAGGAACAGACCATTGATTTTGCCGGACTGTCAGGAGCCGGGGTGTTCGGGATTTTCGGGCCGACCGGAAGCGGAAAATCGTCGATCCTTGATGCCATGACACTCGCTTTATACGGAAAAGTGGAGCGCGCCGCAAATAATACGCACGGCATCCTGAATCATGCCGAAGAGCAGCTCGCCGTCTCATTTACATTCGCGCTTCAATCCGGCCACCGGGTTTCCTACAAGGTCGAGCGCGTTTTTAAGAGAACGGATGAAACGAAAGTAAAAACCGCCCTCTGCCGCCTGATTGAAATCAAAGACGAACAAACGGTGCTGGCCGATAAAGCGAATGAAGTGAACAAAAAGGTAGAGGAGCTTCTTGGCCTGACCATTGACGACTTTACAAGAGCCGTCGTGCTGCCGCAAGGAAAGTTTGCCGAGTTTCTGTCGCTTAAAGGCGCGGAAAGAAGACATATGCTCCAGCGCCTGTTTAATCTGGAACAGTACGGGGACAGGCTTGTCAAAAAATTGCGGCGGCGGGCGCAGGAAGCGGCAGCGAAAAAAAATGAAATGCTGGCCGAACAATCCGGCCTCGGAGACGCAGGAGAAGATGCGCTGAAGCAGGCTGAACAGCAGTTTCACGAAGCGAACGAACGGCTTGAAGAAGCTGAGAAGAAACGGGTCCGGGCAAAAGAGCGCTTTGAGAATCACCAGGAAATTTGGAACCTGCAGACAGAAAGAGATGAATATGAGCGCCGGGAGAAAAAGCTTGAGGAAAGACGCCCGTACATCACGGATTTGACTGAGCGTCTTAAAGAGGCGGAAACAGCTCTCGCCCTTGAGCCGTACGCAGACCGTTACACAGAAGCCGTCCGCCGGAAGCAGCGCGCCGAACGGGAACACGAACTGGCCAAACGGAAATCAGAGGCGGAAACCGTTTCATTTACCCGGCAAAATGAAGCCTATGAAGCATGGCGGGCCCATAAGGCCGAACAGGAGCCGAAGCTTGTCAAGGAAGAAGAGCTGTATCAAAGACTTTCAGCCATTGAACAAAAACTGTTTGAAGCGAAAAAAGAAGCGGAAAAAACAAATGCGGAACACAGCAAAAAAGAGGAAGAATACGAAGCCGCCTCGAAACAGCTGGCCGGAGTGAAAGACCGCCTGACCCGCGGCCAAAACAGGCAGAATGAGCTGAAAGCAGAGCTGAAAGCAGTTCAAGTGACCGCCGATGAACGGAAAAAATGCCAGACCGCCGCACAGCTGGCGGCAGGCTTTCAGCAGATACAGGAACAAATCACGAAAGAACGGGCCAATCTGACAACGCAGCTGAAAAACGTGGAGAAGCTGAACGGAGAAAGCGAGTCGCTCACAGCGAAAGCGAAAACGGAAGAGGAAGATATTACGCACGCTTATCAAACGCTTCAAACCGTTTACCATATGGTCTGTGAAACGGAACGTTCACTGAAAGCCGCAGCCGAACGGGCTGACAAAACGCAAGCCGATCTCCGCAGGCGCTCAGAGGAAGCGAGAACGGCTGCATTAACAAAAGAATTATCGGAAAAACTAATCGAAGGAAAGCCTTGTCCTGTATGCGGCTCGACGCAGCATGACCGCCCGCGTTCCGCTCATGAAACATTCTCGCCTGATACGGCTGTACAGGAACAGCTGCAGCAGGTTGAAGCGCTGCTTTCTGAGGCGGCGGCTCTTTCTCAGGAAGTGCTGACAGCCAAGGTTGCATTAGAAGAACAGTCGGGGCGTTTTACCGAAGAATGTCCGTTTCTGCAAAGCGTCCGGGTTCCGGAGCTGGAAGCCGCTTCCTCCATCAGCGGACGCCCGCTTGATGAAGCGTTCAGCGCCGTCCGCTTGGAATGGAAACAAATGAAACAGGATATGCTGTCGGTAAAAGAGAAGGTCACAAGACTGATCAGCGCGCATCAGCAGACGGTGAAACAAGCTGAGCAGCTTGCCGAACGAATCCGCTACGAGGAAAAAGAAGCCGACCGTCTCAGACATTCATTAGAAGAGCTTGAATCGCTGTCAGAAAGCCGATTGAATCAGTACAATGAAGTCTGCGGTGATATTCCGCCAAACCGGATTGACGCCTGGCAGGCTTCGATAGATGAGAAGGACAGGCAGGCAGAAGAATGTGAGAAGCGCATTGAAACAAGCATCGCATTCCTCAAGGAACATGAAGAGGAGAAAGAACGCCTGCAGGAGATGAAGCATCGGCTTGAACGGGAACGGCTCGAGCTTCACTATGCGTCTGAGCGCCTGCAGCAGGTGATTGACGGATATGAACAAGAGCTCGGAACAGCAGCCGAAGAAACATCAATTTCCGCAAAGCTTGAAGCGGTGCGGCAGGAATTACAGCTGTTAAAATCCAAAGAACAGTCCCTATTCGACGCGCTGAAGCAGGCGCAGCAATCACTGAATGACGCAAAAGGCCGGGAATCCGGGAGTCTCATGTCACTCAGGGATGCTGAGACCTCCCTTGAGAAAGCGCAAAACGACTGGCGCGTGAGGTCAAAAGACACCGGGTTTGCCGACCCGGACCAAGTCAAAAAAAGTCTGCTTCCGCAAGGGCGTGCTGAGGAAATGAAAAAAGAAATAGATGAGTTCTTGGACACCTCAAAACAGCTATCGGCAAATATCAGCCGTGTTACTGATAAATTAGCCGAGCGCCGGATATCGGAGGAAGAATGGACAGCATCCGTTTCTCTGCTGAAGCAGGCAGAGGCTGAGTCAGGCGCCGCCATGGAGGAAAAAGGAGCACAGGCAAAAGCCTTCGCGGTTATGCAAAAACAGCATAAGCGCTTTAAAGAGATTGAAGCCGAACTGAAAAGCTGGCAGACACAGATTGACAGGCTTGATAAGCTCCAGTCTGTATGTAAAGGCAATACATTCGTCGAATTTTTAGCGGAAGAACAGCTGGAAAGCGTGGCTCGAGACGCCTCTGCCCGTCTCGGAGCTTTGACAAGGCAGCGGTATGCCATATTAGTCGATTCAGAAGGCGGTTTCGTCATGCGTGATGACGCGAACGGAGGCGTCAAACGGCCCGTATCAAGCCTTTCCGGCGGGGAGACGTTTCTGACATCGCTGTCGCTTGCGCTTGCCTTGTCCGCCCAGATTCAGCTGCGGGGGCAATACCCGCTGCAATTCTTTTTCTTAGATGAAGGATTCGGGACTCTTGACCAAGGGCTCTTAGACACCGTTGTCACAGCGCTCGAAAAGCTGCAATCGGACAACTTATCCGTCGGAGTGATCAGCCATGTGCAGGAGCTGAGAGCGCGTCTGCCGAAAAAATTAATCGTTCATCCGTCCGAGCCGGGCGGGAAAGGCACCCGGGTCACATTGGAGATCATGTAGAAAGGAGAAGGAATTATGGCCGATTCTGCCGAGGGCACATGTGAATTATGCGGCCGCCATCATGTGCGGCTGACGGAGCACCACTTAACGCCTAAGGAAGAAGGCGGGACATTCCTTCCGACCGCAATGCTCTGCATCCCTTGTCATAAACAGGTTCACGCGCTCTATACGAATCAGGAGCTTGCGGCAAGGCTCACGGGAATAGAAGAGCTGCGGCGTGACCCGAAACTCGCGCGGTTTGTGAAATGGATCAGAAAACAGCCGCCGGAAAAGATTGTAAAAACAAAAAAAGCAAATGAACGAAAATAACGCTGAACCAAAAGCAGCCCTCTTCTGAAAGAGCGGCTGCTTTTTAGGCGTTTCCGACCACATTTTGATCGCTGACATCGGGGTCTATATAGTTTGTCGCATTGACAACGTTGTTTAATAACAGGAAATCTCCGGTATTGCCTGCTCCCGAACCGAGCGCAGATTTAGAAGAGCTTTTTGGAGAAAGGTAAAAGGAATCACCAAAGTTTACGACTCCGCCCGATATGGAATTGATAGCTATAGGTCCGGTAATTGCTGGCATAAACGACACCCTTTATAGAAGTCTCACCGTCATTATATGTCAGGGCTGCTGTGATTGTGAGCTTGGCGTGAAGATCTGCCTAATATGTTTCAGCCGCGAATCTCCCAGAACGATCGACGTCGATCCGATTTGAACCACGGACGCTGACGATACCCCTTGAACTTTCACATTCCTTACCCGAATTGAAGGGTTTTCATGGCAGAATGCGCTTTGGACTCCCGTTTCCGGTAACGGCATGACGGCCGGCTGCCGAAAAATCTGGTATTCTTTTTTGTTAAATGAGCCTTCATCATCTCTGTATACAGCAAGACTACGCTGATCGGCCAATACTTTGATCCGCATATTGATTTCATTCGTATCGCCTGCTTGAAAAACACTCGCAATCCCGACTGAATTGATTTTGGCGTTCCGGAGGCGTGAAATGCGCTTTAACATTATTCCGGCGCCAGCGGCACATAAGGCCCGATAATAAGAGATTCCGGAGGCGTGTCAAAGATGGAAGACAGATAGACGGAATCGGTGTCGCCGATTAATAATAAGGAAGAACTGGACACACCGGTAGACCGGATGTCGCCGACTTCAATATTCCGGTTAATCACTGTAAAAATCATGACGGATCATCACCTTTCATTTCACCAGGTATGTGCTTAATAAAGTGCTCGACGGCCCTGACAATATCACGCTTCACATGTTCGGCAATCTGCTCGGCATATTGCGCGGGCGCCGTATTTTCTTCTTTCGGGACATGGGACAGATAATACTGAATCCGGCTGTCCATCTGCTTTCTGATATCTTCAATAATATGATATTTGTTCGTTTCGTCCAGCCTGCTCTCATACTGAGTTTCGAGCTGTTCTAAAAGCGCGGGGATTTCTTCATTCAGGTACATATCGACGTTTTGGCGGATTTGCTGCATTTGCTGGCCCGCCTGTTCCTGCTGCATCATTCCGACCTGCGGAGATGTCTGGCCGACTTCGAAGTTTTGCACGGCATTCGGATCAGTCGGATTCAATCCGATATTCAGCGTTCCTTCCAGCCGTTCAATTTTCAGCTGATCAAATTTATACTCGAGCCGATCGATTCTTGTAGAAGGCTGCTGCTTCAGCGTTGAAATTTCATTTTGGAATTCTTTCAGCTGCCGTTCGAGCTCCTGAATCTGCTGCGCCTGCTGCTGGACGAAAGAATTTAAATTCTGCAGGTAGGATGAAACGGATTGATCATACATGACATTCACCTCGCGTCTCGTTTCCTTCATTAAAACTACCGGCTTGGCGGCTGGAGCGGTACAAATGATGAGGTGCCGGGACCTCCCCCTGTTGTTACAGTCTGCTGCCCCGCGGTGACAGGCGGCGCCGGCTCAACATAACTCCCTGTGTTGTACAGATTGGAAAGAGATTTAATTGAACCGGCGCTTCCGATTTGCAGTATGGAGGAATTGCTGACAGATTCTACACGCATGTAATTGATATGGATCGACTGATTGACGTAAAAATTCATACGGCGCCTCCTTTATGCGTTTCCTGCCATCGGCTGATCGATTACATCATTATCGTACACATTCGTTGAATTCCTGTAATTCGTCAGTGTGAGATTGTCTCCGGTATTGAAGCTGCCCGCTCCGGCAAATGTCTTAACCTCTGCTTTTGGAGAAATGGTGATGCAGTCGCCTATATGAACGACTCCGCTCGTACCGACGGCATTAATTTTAAACGCTCCGACAATTGCGGGCATACGAGCACATCCTTTTCGTGAAGATTTTCATGACTGCACTCCAGGAGCTTATCTGGGCTGCCTGCCTAAAATAGCTTATGACAAATGCACATTTTTGTGAGCGGAAAAAACTTTAGACGTAAAAACACCGGCGCTTTACGCATGCCGGGTCTTATACATAAATGATACAGATTTATATACATATCACGTTTATGAGAAAGCCTCTTTTTTTCCTGCGGTGCGGCCGTGCTCAATCTGTGCGGCCGGGTTCAGCCCGCTGTCTTTCGTTTGTTGGATGAGCCCGCCCCGGCACCCGTTTAAAAGGCTGTCCAGCTCCTGGCTGCACCTGATGGTCTCCGTTGCATTGATTCCGAATTTTTGCGCTGTCTCGAATAAAGTTAATCTTTTTTCTTCAATTTTGTTCATCGTGTGATCTCCAATTCTCGATTATTTTGGAAAACATAGGATGATAATAGTATAACCCATTTTGGCCAAGAAGGTTTTATTTCGTCAATATGACTAAAAAAGTGACAATTTTTGATACTCTTTTACACTTATTTTCAGCCTGTTTAAAAGAGGAATTTCCCGCCCGGAGGAAGAATACATAAAGGAATGCCAGATTTAAAAATGATGGGGGATTAACATGAAATTTGCGACAGGGGAACTGAACAGCCGAACATTTGTCGGTCTGATCATTGATGATGACAAAATCTTAGATCTGCAAAAGGCTGAAAAAAAATTGTTTGAACTTGAGACGATTCCGGGTTCGCTGATCGAGTGCATTCAAAAAGGAGATAAGTTTGTCGCGCATGCCGGACAGCTTGCGGAATGGGCGAAAAAACCGAATGACGAGTCGGGTTCATTTATGTATGCGCTGTCTGACGTAAAGCTTTGCGCGCCTATTCCGAGACCTTCAAAGAACGTGATCTGCATCGGGAAAAATTATCGTGATCATGCCGTTGAAATGGGGAGTTAGGCGGATATACCGGAGCATCCCATGGTTTTTACGAAAGCCCCGGCTGCCGTTACAGGACACGGAGAAACAGTGGACAGCCACTTGGACGTAACGGAGCAGCTTGATTATGAAGGGGAGCTTGCGGTAATCATATCTAAAAGCGGATCGCACATCTCGAAAGAACATGCGCTTGATCATATATTCGGCTATACAATTGTAAACGATATAACAGCGCGCGATTTGCAGAAGAAACATAAACAGTTTTTTATCGGCAAAAGCCTCGATACGACATGCCCGATGGGCCCGGTCATTGTACATAAGTCGGCCGTCAGTGATCCGCAAAGCCTGAAAGTTGAAACGCGGGTGAACGGAGAACTGCGCCAATCAGGATCAACGGGTGACATGATTTTTCCGATAGCTGAATTAATCGAAACGCTGTCAAAAGGGATGACGCTTGAAGCCGGTGACATTATAGCGACGGGGACGCCGTCCGGTGTCGGAAAAGGGTTTAAGCCGCCGAAATTTTTAAAGCCGGGGGACCGCATTGACATTACAATTGAACCGATCGGCACGCTGTCGAACCAAATCGGATAATTGTGTGTCTTTCGCACGATTGATAATGCTCCGATCGGCTTGTTGTGGTACCATAAGTGAGGCAGATTGATCTGATAGGGGGAATTGAACATAATGACACATTGGCATATTACTTCATGGGTCGTTGCGCTTATCCTGGTATTTGTCAGCTACGGGCTGTACGGTTCCGGAAAAGCGAAGGGCGCAAAAATTACGCATATGATTCTGCGCTTATTCTACATTATTATTATTCTGACCGGAGCTGAGCTTTTTGTCCGTTTTGCGAATTGGAACGGAGAGTACGCCGGAAAAATGCTGCTCGGCATCATTACCATCGGACTGATGGAAATGCTCGTCATCCGCAAGAAAAAAGGCAAATCAACCGGCGGACTGTGGATCGGTTTTATTATCGTGCTCGTCCTGACGGTGCTGCTCGGCCTTCACTTGCCGATCGGCTTTCACGTATTTTAATCAATCGCTTGAAAAACCCGGATGCATCCGGGTTTTTTTAGTTGCGCATACATTCTGCGCAACTGTGCCGCTGAATGAGAAATGCCGTGACAGGGGATGTTGATGAGGCGAAGGAGATGTGCAGGATGCCAAAAGCGTCAATCACTCTTGTTTCCGCAAAAGCTACGGCTGTGAAGGGTAAAAGCAAACGCCGGGCATCAATCAGCGTGAAAAACAAAGCTGAATACATCAGGCGGCACCTATTTAAAAGGTGCCGCCTGTTTGTTACGCGGTGCCGTCTTGTTTTGCCGCAGAATACATAATGGAGCGCCGCCCGTCAGATGCCGTCCATTCAAATCTGTCGTGTTTACCCGAGCTGCCGCGGTGATGCTGCAGGGCGCATTGTGCGTCATCCGCCGAGAAGTGATAAAACGAAACGCCTTCACCGGAAAACAGCGCCTGATTGTAGGAAAATACGCAATCATATACAGACAGGCCGAACCCGTGCAGATGGCTGAGAAACAGCAGAAACGTTTCATCGTCCAGCGAATCGAGCAAGGTTAACAGCGGCCGTTTGACCGCCTTTTCATAACGGATTTCTTCCCCGCCGAGCAGGGGGATGGTGTCTGCGCCGATTTCGGCCGCACCGCCGCAAATCCGTGCCGGCTGCCATCTGCCGCCGCGTTTCATCAATACGTCTGCGTTTCCTAGACTGTCTGCCAGCAGGATATCGCCTTCATCGTTTTCGACGAGGCAGATGCCGTCCTCTATCATCAGGGTGCCGCGACCCCATTTGTTTTTTTCTGAGAAAAGCTGTTTTCGTTTCATAACCGTGCCGGTCTCCTTTGTTTGTTTCTTCTCTTCCGTTCTTTCCAAATCGGGCTTGTCTCATACAACTCTTAGTGGGACAAATCAACTATCTGCGTTTCTTTGCATAAACTGGGTAAAGTGCTGATAGAAACGAATTTGATACTGACAGAAACGGGATTGGAGCTGATATCACATGTGTGGAATTGCGGGTTGGGTCGATTTTCAAAAGCAGCTCGTCCAAGAGAAACATATTATGAACAATATGATAGACACTCTTTCAAAACGAGGGCCTGATGATTCAAACGTCTGGGGAGAGCCCCATGTTTTATTCGGACATAAAAGACTTTCGGTCGTTGACATTGAAGGCGGCCGCCAGCCGATGGCCTGCACGCATCAAGAGGAAACGTACACCATCATTTATAATGGCGAGCTGTATAACACGGAGGAATTGCGGAAGGAGCTTCAGGCGAGGGGCCACCGTTTTGAGAGGACCTCTGATACAGAAGTGCTGCTGCACAGCTATATTGAGTGGCGGGAGGAGTGCGTGGACCGCTTGAACGGTATTTTCGCTTTTGCTATCTGGGATGAAAAGCGCAAGCGGCTGTTCGGGGCAAGAGACCGGCTCGGCGTCAAACCGTTTTTTTATAAAGAACACGGCTCTTCCTTTCTGTTTGGGTCGGAATTGAAAGCCATTCTTGCTCATCCTGATGTGAAAGCCCGCACAGACAGCGGCGGACTTGCGGAAGTATTCGGACTCGGGCCGTCCAGAACTCCGGGCTGCGGAGTGTTTAAAGGAATTCACGAGGTGCGTCCCGCCCATGCGTTCACTTTCTCAAAGGACGGTTTGTCCATATGGCGTTATTGGAATGTAAAGAGCAAAAAGCATACAGACAGCTTCGATGAAACCGCGGCTCACATTCGGTACTTATTTCAAGATGCAGTGACACGCCAGCTCGTATCTGACGTGCCGGTTTGCACGTTTTTATCAGGGGGGCTTGATTCGAGCGCGATAACCGCGATAGCCGCCGCTCATTTTGAGAAACAAGGCAGAGATCCCCTTCATACTTATTCAATTGATTATGAGGAGAACAACAAATTTTTTAAAGCGAGCGCCTTTCAGCCGAATGATGACGGCCCGTGGATCGATAAAATGACAAATGCATTCGGCACACAGCATCATAAGTGCGTGATTACGCAGGATCAGCTGATTGAACATCTGGAGGAATCCGTTCTCGTCAGAGACCTGCCGGGCATGGCTGATGTTGATTCATCGCTATTATGGTTCTGCCGGGAAATTAAAAAAGATTTTGTCGTGAGCCTTTCCGGAGAATGTGCGGACGAAATTTTCGGCGGATATCCGTGGTTTCACACAGCGGCAGAAGAAGAGGGATTTCCTTGGATGAGGTCGACTGAGGAGAGGGTCACGCTCTTGGATGAAAAGTGGCAAAAACGGCTGAATCTTAGAGAATACGTGAATGCGAGATATGAAGAAACCATTGCGGAAACGCCGCTGTTAGACGGTGAGACGGGAACAGATAAAGCGAGACGGCAGCTGTTCTACTTAAATATGCTTTGGTTTATGACAAATCTGCTCGACCGCAAAGATCGCATGAGCATGGGCGCAAGTCTTGAAGTACGGGTGCCGTTCGCCGACCACAGACTTGTGGAATACGTTTGGAATATTCCTTGGGAAATGAAAATGCATGGCAACCGGGAAAAAGGTATCTTGCGGAAAGCGCTTGAAGGACTGCTTCCTGAAGATATTTTGTACCGCAAAAAAAGTCCTTATCCGAAAACGCATCACCCGAAATACACGCAGGGGGTCACAGAATGGCTGAAAACGATTTTACAACAGAAAGATTCCGTGCTTCACACCCTGCTTGACAGAAAGAAGCTGGAAATGCTGCTGGAGACAGAAGGTTCATCTTTTCAGGTTCCGTGGTTCGGCCAGCTGATGAAAGGCCCGCAGCTGATCGCCCATCTTGCCCAGATCCATACATGGTTTGAGGCGTACCGTATCGATATAGAAGAATAACAGTGCCGCGACCGGTTTCCGCTGAAGGATATCGGTCTTTTTATTGTGAAACATATGGTACACTAAAAAACAGAGGAGTGATACCATGACCGAATACGAAACATGCGCCCAGCTTGCCGAGGCGCACTTTCCTTTATATAAACGGACTTTCTCATCCCTGCCGCCAAAAAACAGGCGGGCCGCATGGGCGGTGCTTGCTTTGTTTCACGAAGCTGACCGGCTTGATGTGCAGGAACTTGGAGGATTTGAACAGGCGGCACAAGACTTTCTGAACGGGTCACGCGCCGACGGCTTTTTGTGGGAGGCGCTCACCGATGTGCGGCAGCAATTTGCGCTTGAAGAAGAGCCGTTACGTGAGTTTATCGCCGGCCAAATCTCTGACAGAGAAAAAGTAACTTATCAAGAGTTTGATGACCTGCTGATGTATGCGGGCCAAACAGGCGGAGCCCTCGGCCTGCTGCTGCTGCCGGTTTGTGCGCGCCGGAACCAAGAGAAACTCCGCCATGCAGCCGTTTCATTAGGAGCAGCCATTCAGCTGACCCGGGTGCTTCTGGAGGTCCATACGGACGAGCGGGCGAAAAAGCGTCTCCCGCGCCAGGTGATGAAGCAATTCGGCTATACGGAAGAAGAGCTGGAGAGCCATACCGTCAACAAAGCTTTTATGAATGTATGGGAGTACATCGCATTCGAGGCCGAGGCGTATTTCGAGGAGGCGTCTGAAGAGCTGGAGCTGTTTCCGTTATACTCAAGGCCCGCCGTTACCGGTTTGCTGGCACATTACCGATCAGAGCTCGGTGACATGAGACAACGGCTTTCACAAGCATAAATAAACGCCCAGCTTCATAACGAAGCTTCGGGCGTTTATGCAATCCCTTTTTGAATCCAAATCCGCGACCGCCATCTTCTGTACATAAGAATGCCTCTGACCCATTCATCCGCGATAAATGAAATCCAGATGCCCATAAGCCCTAATCCGAAATGGATGCCGAACAGATAAGCGAGCGGCAGACCGATACCCCACATGGAAATCATCGCCATGTAGACGGGAAATTTTGCATCTCCGGCAGCCCGCAGCGAGTTGATGATAATGACATTAAATGAACGGCCGGGCTCAAGAATGATCGTCATGGCGATCAGCATGCTCGCCGTCGCAATTATGTCAGGGCTGCTTGTGAAAATTCCGATCAGCTGCTTTGAAAACAAGGTCATGATCACGGATGTCAAAGCGGCAATGCCAAGCGCCCAGTACAGACTTTTCATGCAGCGGTCATAAGCGTCGTCAAACCGTTTGGCGCCGATATATCTGCCGATCAAAATCTGTGTGCCCTGGCTGATCGCCGTTCCGAACAGCAGGATAAACATGGTGATGTTTTGTGTATAAACCTTTGTTGTAAGTGCCTGAGCGCCCATAATGGCGATAAAATAAGTGACAACCATTTGCGAAATGTTGTAAGACAGCTGTTCGCCGGCAGACGGAATCCCGATTTTCAGGAGTTTTCGCAAGTGCTCTTTATGGACGTGAAAAATCTTTTGCCATGTCAGACCGAGTCCGATGCGTTTTTTGACGATCACAATCATCGCAATCAGCCCGATGATCCGCGCGAAGGACGTTGACATCGCAACACCGGCGACGCCTAACACCGGAAGGCCGAGCGGCCCGAAAATGACAAGAAAGTTTCCGGCAATATTTAAAATATTCATCCCGATCGTAACGAACATCGTATCCTTCGTATGACCGTAGCTTTTTAAAATGGCGCTGAACGTCATAATCAAAGCCTGAATGAAGGACAGCCCGCCGACCACCTGCAAAAAGACTTTGGCATCCGGCATCAATTCATTGGAAAGACCCATCACATGAAGCAGCGGAACGGCCGCAAAAAATATGGCGGCGCTGATGGCGAGACTGATGACAAAGTTCGCTCCTATTGATACATAAGCCACTTCCTGCGCCTCTTTTTTCTGTTTAGATCCTAAAAACTGTGAAATCACAATTGTCGTACCCGTTGCGATAAAGCTGAACATCACGATAATTAAATTTAAAATCTGATTGCTGACACCCACGGCTGCCACACTGTTGTCAGAGTATTGGCTAAGCATAAGAGTGTCGGCGTTTCCCATAAACATATATAATGAAACCTCAATAAATATCGGCCAAGTCAGCGCGTATAATGAGAGTTTGTGATCAGAGGATTGTTTGAACGCAGCCCGTTTTAAAATCGCTTGTTTCATTTCTTTTAACCCCTTTCCTGAAAAAATCAACGTTTAAAAGTGTACCTCCATTTTCTTATAATAAAAAGGGAGAGAAACGAAACTTCTTGCAAAAATCCGACTTAAAAAGGAGGGCCGAAAATATGTCCTTTCTCGAGTTCACAGTTCCTCCGTTCCCGGTCTTTATCGCTGCGGGAGAAGGAGTATTCAAAAAAGGCGAAACCCATGTGAGACGGGTCTTCCCGGTGTTTGATCTGCTGTATGTGAAAGAAGGCGTCCTCTACATTACAGAAGACGAAAACGCCTTTTCCGTTGAAGCGGGAGAATATATTCTGCTTTCTCCCGGCCTTGAACATTACGGGACAAAAGGCAGTGAAGAAACGACATCCTATTCGTGGCTTCATTTTGAGGGAGCGGCTTATGAGGTGACGGAAACAACCGGGAACAATTGGTCGGAGCTGAGGCGAAAAAAAGGGAGCTTTGAAGAACCGTCCCGCTACCGCCTGTCCCTGCCGCAAAAAGGGAAGGTGAGACGCCCGCAGTTTATGGCCGGGCAATTCAGTGTGCTGACCGATGACAGCGCCGAGAACTCCGATCTGCCGCTCAGAAAGCAGATTCTGTTTGAAGAGCTGCTGCTCCATCTTCAGAAAGAAGCGTTCCAAATCCCGTCCGCAAAGGAAAGAGTCGCATGGGAGGCCGCCCGGTACCTGCAGGAGCACTATCAGGAGAAAACAACCATCAAAGCGCTCTCTTCGGCTCTTCATTACAACCAAGACTACGTGACCCGCTGTATGCAGCAGGTGCTCGGCGTCACGCCCGGCCAGTATACGAACAAAGTCAGAATGACGGAGGCGAAACGTCTTTTGTCCGCAACCAATGACAAAATGGGGGCAATCGCGGACGCCATCGGTATGGAGGACCCGACCTATTTTTCCAAACTGTTTAAACAGATTGAAGGCATTTCGCCGCTTGAATACCGCAAATTCGTAAGCCGGAAAACGGACTGACCTAATACCAGAGAACAAAAGAGGGATCAGTAAGCATGAAAATGACAATTTACGATGTGGCCGAAAAAGCGGGCGTCTCCGGCTATGCCGGATTATGATAGATTCGAAGTGAAAAAGCAAAGGCCCGGGAGGCCTTTGCTTTTTTATGATTCGTATGAGAAAAAAATGTAGTCAGTCGGCACGCCTTTATAGCCCATTTGGTGAAGCATCGCGGTGATATTGCCGCGATGGTATGTGCCGTGATTCACAACATGCCGGATCACATCGGCATATGTCGTCTGAAGCGTCCCCAGGCGCGGATGAGAAATAGAGATCGGGCCTTCCGGGTTCTCCATTTCTTTTAAAAATTCGCTGAATTCTTTGTCCAGTTCAGTCATTCTATGTTCAACCGCCTCAAAATCTCCGTCAAGCTTTTCAAATTGATCAAACTGCGAGACGATTTGTTCGAAAGTTTCTCCGTAAAGCACGTGAAGCCAAATGTAATCAGCCCGGTATATATGCACAAGCACGGCGTTCACAGTCGGAAAAACACTTTTCAGTTTCTGCTGTAAGCTGACCGCGGGCAGCGTCTTCAGATGCTGAATAACTTGCTCATTTGCCCATCTGTGGTAGTGATACAGCTTTAAAATGTCTGACATTCCAATTCCCCCTCTTCTTCCGGTACATTCAACATGGCCTGGCCGAATTCCTTTTATCGAAACAAAAGCGCCGCAAAATAAAAAGCAGCACCCCACATCACCAATGCCGAGCATTTATTCAGGATGCCGAGGAGCCGGCCTCCTGTATCCGCCGTTTGAACGAGCCGTCCCGCGAACGCCAGTCCGGCGAACCATACCCAGGAAACCGCGATACAAGCACCGGCAAACAGCCATTTATCAATTCCCGGATAGGCGGCGGAGCTTGTGCCGATGACACTGACGGTATCCAAAATCGCATGCGGGTTCAAAAGGGATACCATGGCGGCCGTGACCGCCTGTTTTTTTGCCGAGAAAACCGTTTTTTTCGCCTGTTCGGCCTGCGGTTTGCTTCTCCAAGTCTGCCAGCCTAAAAAACTGAGAAACAAAAAGCCGCCTATAAGCATGACGGTCTGAAAAACGGGAATCTCTGCAATAATCATTGACACGCCTGCGACGGCCGCGCTGATGAGAATCGTATCGCATACCGCGGCGGCAATCACTGCGGGAAATGCCTGCCACACATGTTTTTGCCAGGCTCCCTGCTGAAAAATAAACACGTTTTGCGCGCCCAATGGCAAAATAAGGCCGAAAGCGAGCATCACTCCGTGAAGAATGGCATTCATTTCGTAAAACCCTCCAATCGTCAACTAAATCTCATTGTAGCCGCACTGTGTGCTGATGTCTCCGGCCATTTGGCTGGTACTTGAACCAGCCAAATGTATAATAAATAAAGAAGGAGGGATGACGTATGAACAGCTGGCGTCCGGATCGGGAGTCGCACATACCGCTTTATCTCCAGATCGAACAGCATATAAAAGAAAAAATACTTCATGGCGAATGGACCATCGGCACGAAAATTCCCTCACAAAGAAAGCTCGCCGAGGAGCTTCAGGTCAACCGAAGCACAGTGACGGCAGCAGTTGATGAGTTAATCGCCCAAGGTCTTCTGGAAGGAAAAAGAGGGGGAGGCACAAAGGTCGTCAACAATACGTGGAGCATCATGGCAGCGGCTAAGCCCCTTGATTGGAGCACATACGTTACATCGGGAAGTCATCAGCCGAATTCAGCCTTGGTTCAGGCCATTAATCAAAACGAGCCGCGTCCGGATCTGATCAGGCTGGGGACGGGTGAACTGAGTCAAGAGCTGCTGCCTGAGCAGGAGATGGCCGAACTGTTCCGTGAAGCGGGAACTAACATTTTTGCGCTCGGCTATGAAGAACCGAAGGGCAGCCTTCAGCTTCGGCAAAGCGTCGCGGAACATTTGAAAACAAAGGGAATTCACGCGTCCCCGGCATCCATCGTAATCGTCTCAGGCGCGCTGCAGGCGCTTCAGCTCATTTCAATCGGGCTGCTAAAACCAAACTCTGTCATGCTGACTGAAAACCCGTCGTATCTCCATTCCCTGCGTGTGTTTCAATCAGCGGGCGTCAGGCTTAAGGGAGTGCCGATGGATGGGAGCGGAATCAAAACGGATCATCTTCCTGCTTACCGGCGGCAATACGAAGCAGGGCTGCTGTACACCATTCCGTCATTCCATAATCCGACAGGAACGGTGATGTCACTCAAGCGGAGGAAGGAACTCATCGTCCTCGCAAGAAATCACCGCCTGCCTGTCATTGAAGATGACGCATACGGTGATTTATGGATCGATAAAGAACCGCCGCCTCCGTTAAAATCCATGGACGGTGAGGGGAATGTGCTGTATATCGGCACGCTGTCAAAAACCGTAAGCCCGGGTCTGCGCATCGGATGGGTCGTCGCCCCTGAGCCGGTTGCAGACAGGCTCGCCGATATTAAAATGCAGACGGATTACGGCTCCAGTGCTTTATCTCAATGGGCGGCATGTCAATGGCTGTCAAGCGGCCGCTATGAAGCGCGCCTTTTGCGTCTCAGAAAGGAACTCAAAATCAGAAGAGATGCGGCATTGCGTTCTCTTGAAAGATACGCGGGAGATATTGCGGAGTGGCGTGTGCCGGAGGGGGGCTTTTATATTTGGGTCACTTTTCATCAAGCAATCGCCGTTCAGACGCTTTTCACCCGTGCCTTGGAGGCCGGCGTGCTGATCAATCCGGGAGCTCTCTATCTTCCCGAAGACCGGCAAAGCCTGCGTCTTTCCTATTCATACGCATCCTTACCGGACTTGGAAAAAGGCATTCAAACGATAGCGGACATCGCCCGCCGTTTCGTTTAATAAAAGCTCACGTCACAATGGCTCCGAGCGCTTCTGCGAATGTAACGGCATGCGCCGGAGAGATGCGGCATCCTTTCAGCTTCTCAAGTGAGACGTGCAGATGATCAAATGTGCACGTGCTGATATCCATATTAAAAAGAGACGTGCCGATGAAGTTTGCACCGTTCAAATCACAGGCGTCAAGATCTGTGTATTCAAGAACGGCATCATTCCACTCGCTTTCTGTAAGAGCGCACGTGTCAAACCGGACATGCTTCATATTGGAATAGCTGAAGGAGCTGTAATTTGCGAGGCAGTCTTCAAACCGTACATGACGCATGGCGGAATCCGCCAGATTCAAGCCGAGAATTTTTGAATGCTGAAACGCCGTTCTATGGATGATGCTTCCGCTGAAATCAGCGTTTGAGACATCACATTTGTCAAACAGGACATCCGTACATTCCATATGTCTGAAAGAGACATCCGTAAAAACGGTGTTTCTGAAAATGACTTTTTCGGCGCGCAGGCCGTCCAGTTTGCTGTTTACGACGGCGTTTTCTATGACGACTTCTTTTATGAGGTCGTCCTGAAGCGCTTCTGTGAAAGAAAGCACCGGCAATTCTTTCGGGATTTTCGGTTTTTGGATCGTATTCATCTCATACTTCCTTTTCTGAATTAATAGCTGAAAACGGCAATTGACAGATATCGTTCTGCCTGCCATCCTTGCTGTTGTGTAATGTACAAAGGGTATTAAAAAAGCGGGAGGGCGTCAATAGTACCGTATATAAAAGCAGGCGTGACATTCAAGGTAATGCCCTTAGAGACATGTCCCCAAGGGCATTTGTCTGTTTCAGGCGAGTTCTTTATACATGATCACATGCGGGCCGATGCCGGGTATGTCAAAGGGGCTGCCCGTGCTTTTCCAGCCGAGCTTTTCGTAATATCCCTTTACGTGACATCTGGCGTTGCACCAGACAAGCGCCGCCCCCATATCTGCCAGTTTTCGTTCTGCATAGGCGATTAACGTGCTTCCCGCTTTTTGCGTCCGGTATTCCTCAAGCGTCGCCATGCCGCGCAGCTGATAGGCGGGCGCTGCCTGTAAAGCCTGCTGGTTCTGCGGGTAGAAAGAAGCGATGCTGATCAATGTCCCGTCGTAAAAACCTCCGAGATGAAAGGCTCCTTTGACGCTGTCCTGATCATATTTACAATCCTCAATCGTCTGATGGGGGCGCAGCACGCTGTGTCTGATCGCGTATGTGTCTTCTGCGGTGATGGGTTTTACTTCAACCATGAAAAAATCCTCCTTTGCTTGATTCTTTTTCTGTATCGTACCATGAAAAAGCCGCCTGTCATATCAGGCGGCCTCTTCCGCGTCAATGCAAATATACATCAGCCCGCTTTTCATCCTTTTGCTTAATATAAGCTGCAAGCTCTGACGTCAAATCAGAACGGAGAAACGGGGTGATTAAATAAATTCCGTTAAACAGTTCGCACGCCGTGTCGAGAAGCGACTTGGCGATGGCGAGGCCTTCGGCTTTCTGCTTCCGCTTGTCTTCGCCGGCGAGCGCCATTTTTTCGCGGATGCTGTCTGACAGCTTAATGCCCGGGATTTCATGATGGATGAACTCTGCGTTGCGGCTGCTCGTTAACGGCATGATTCCGATATACACCGGTGTTTTGAGATGCTTCGTTTCATGATGAATGTCAATGAGCTGCTGCTCCGAGTAGACAGGCTGGGACACGAAGTAGTCAGCTCCGCACTCGATTTTTTTCTCCAGCCGTTTTACTGCTTTATCGAGATGGCGGACATTCGGATTAAATGCTCCGGCTACGGAAAAGTTCGTTTTCTTGCCGAGCGGTTTCCCTGATAAAGAAATGCCCTCGTTGAATTGTTTAATCAGCCTGATCAAGTCAAAGGACGTTAAATCATAGACGGAGGTAGCCCCCGGAAAGTCGCCGATTTTTGAAGGATCACCCGTGATGGCTAAAATGTCGGTGAGCCCGAGCGTATCCAGCCCCATTAAATGTGACTGAAGGCCGATGATGTTGCGGTCTCTGCATGTAATGTGAACGAGAGAACGGATATCAAGGCGCTCTTTCAGCAATGAACCGCAGGCGGCATTGCTGATCCGCGGTGTCGCCAATGAATTGTCGGCGAGCGTCAGCGCTTCTATGCCGGTTTCTTTTAATTCAGCCGCCGCTTGCAGAAATTTGTCAAAATTCAATTTTTTCGGCGGATCAAGCTCTACGATAATTGACCGTTTTTGAGCGGCGATTTCGTTTAAACCCGGCTCGGTCCGTTCGTTGCGGACTGAGATGACTTCTTCTTCCCGTCTGATTTTCACTTCTTTATCAGTGACGGGAGAAAGTCCTTGGACCGCTTCAGCCATGGCTCTGATATGGTTTGGCGTCGTACCGCAGCAGCCGCCGATAATGCGCGCGCCCTGAGTGCGGAACTGTACGGCGCTCTCCCGGAAATAGGCATCGTCCGTATCATAAACAAGCCGGCCTTCTTCTAAAGACGGAAGGCTGCTGTTCGGATAGACCGATAAATAAGCGTCACGGAAAATCGGCACTTCGGTGAGCGCTTCAATCATGTGGTACGGGCCGAGCCGGCAATTGATTCCCGTTATGTCAGCGCCGAGATCGGCAATGGACCTGAGGGCTTCCCGAAGCGGCGTTCCGTCCTGCAGCACGCCCTGTTCGTGCATGGATACGTTCAGCATAATCGGAAGTTCCGTTTCTTTTCTCGCGATCTTCAGCACTTCACGCGCCTCTTCTAAATCATAGTATGTTTCCAGAAGCAGACCGTCCGGCTCTTCGTGCAGCAATAAATAAAGCTGCTCCCGAAAGCTGCGTTTAATCTCCTCCAGGCTGTAGGCGTTTTTGTTAAAGGTGCGGATGCCGCCCATCGTTCCCAATACATAAGCGCCGTCTGAGGAAGCGCGCGCGATTCTGACCGCCTCCTGATTGATTTTTTTCGTTTCGTCCTCAAGTCCGTATCTTGAGAGCTTAATAAAATTCGCGCCGTACGTATTTGTCTGGATGATGTCTGCCCCGGCTTCCACGTAAGCCTTATGTATCCGCTTGATCTCTTCGGGCTTTGATACGTTCAGTTCCTCAAAACATCTGTCAATGCCGTAGGAATAGAGGAGAGTGCCCATCGCGCCGTCTCCGATTAAAATCCGTTCTTTTAAGTCTTGTAATAGTCCCATTGTTTGCCTCCTTCGTCACATTCAGCAAGGAAAAAAGAGAAATAAAAAAAGTCTTCTTAAGAAGAAGACTTTGTAATCATTTGTCTCTCTTCTTATCTTCCAAGCTGTTTTTAGCTTGCTGGATTTAGCACCTTGGTCATGGTTTGGGTAAACCACTACACCGGTTGCTGAAGCGTCGTCGGGCCAGTCCCTCGGCTTCTCTTGATAAGAACGTTCATGTAATTGTCATGGGTTTCCAAAACTTAACTGTGAAAATCCCTTTCTCCAAATTTACCGAAAATAGAGACAATAATCAATAGGAATCACATAATTTATCTAAAATTAATAAATTGAACGTCAATCGGCAGGTCTGCTCCGCGGACGGCTGCAATAATCTGCTGCAGATCATCTTTATTTTTTCCGGTGACGCGCACTTGGTCGTCCTGAATCTGCGACTTGACCTTCAAGCCGGAGTTTTTAATCACCGCGTTGATTTTTTTGGCGTTGTCTTTATCAATGCCCTGTACAAGCTTCGCACGCTGGCGCACCGTGCCTCCCGATGCATTTTCGATTTTGCCGTATTCAATGTTTTTCGTCGGCACGTCCCGTTTGATCAGCTTGCCGCTCAGCACATCTTTGAGCTGATTCAGTTTAAACTCGTCATCAGAAATCAGGACAAGTTCTTCCTTTTCTAAAGTTACATCGCTTTTCGATCCTTTAAAGTCATAGCGCGTGCCGATTTCTTTCAGCGTCATCTGAATCGCATTCTGCACTTCGGGAAATTCAACTTTGGATACAATATCAAAAGAACTTTCTTTTGCCATGAGAAAACCTCCTATAACATTTCACTTATGAGTTGATTATAGTAGAATAAAGAGAAATGTCCAACAGCATAAAGCATGAATTTATGCATATTGGAAAAAATGAGAAAAACATCAGCCTCATACGGGCGAATCAGGAAGGACGATAACATGAGACCAGGGCAGCAGCTCACGCTTAGTATAGATCACCAAACCGATTTCGGTTATTTTTTAACCGACGGCGAGGATACGGTTCTTTTACATAACAGTGAAATCACAGAGGATATCGAAGACAGAGATGAAGTGGACGTATTTATTTACGTCGATCATCAGGAAAGACTCGCGGCGACGATGAAAAAGCCGCTCATCAGCTTTTATGACTACGGATGGGTGGAAGTGACGGACGCTGTGGAAGATATGGGCGTATTCGTCGACGTCGGTCTGTCAAAAGACGCGCTCGTCGCAACGGAGCACCTGCCTCCGTACAAATCCGTCTGGCCGCAAAAAGGAGACAGACTGTATTGCATGCTGAAGGTGACAAGCCGCGGGCGCATGTTTGCCAAGCCGGCGCCTGAAGATATCATCAGTGAATTATTTACGGATGCAGAGGAAGACGTCATGAATAAAGACCTGACGGGCACGGTGTACAGACTGATTGCATCAGGCTCTTTTCTGATTACCGATGAAGGTATCCGCGCGTTTATTCACCCTTCAGAAAGAAAAGAAGAGCCGAGACTCGGCAGCCGCGTGACAGGGCGTGTCATCGAGGTGAAGGAAGACGGCTCCGTCAACATGTCACTGCTGCCGAGAAAGCAGGATGCGCTTTCGGTTGACGCGGAAGAGATTCTGACCTATCTGAGATCAAGAAACGGCGCGATGCCTTACGGAGACAAAAGCCATCCTGACGATATCCGCGAACGGTTTCATTTAAGCAAAGCCGCCTTTAAGCGGGCGCTCGGGCATCTGATGAAAAACGGCAAGGTCTATCAGGAAGACGGCTGGACATACGAAAAACAATAAATTTTCTGCAAAAACATCGGTGAACCAAAACCGATGTTTTTTATTTTCTCAAAAGCTCCTATACCCTCATTTGTTTAACATCCTGCCGAACATACATATTTTATTGAAATAAAATATTCTGACATCCGAACCGATATATAACTGTAGAAAAAAACAAAAGGAGAGTTTTAATGAGAAAAATGGCGATATTTGCGGCTGTACTGCTGCTTGCGCTCAGCACGGCGGGATGTGCCGGCAAATCTGAGGAAACAGCGGCCGAAAAAACGAAAACAATCGGCATCATGCTGACAGACAACGGCCTCGGCGACCAATCATTTAATGATTCAGGCTTTCAAGGTTTGATGAAAGCGAGAGACGAGCTCGGCATCACATTTGACTATAGGGAAATAAAAGACACCGGTACATACGAAAAAGGACTGACCCAGCTTGTCCGGGAAGGCAATGACCTTGTTGTGGGGCTCGGTTACAGCATGCAGGCGGATTTAGAAAAGGTCGCTAAAAAATATCCAAAGCAGCGGTTTGTGCTGATTGATTCCGTATCAGACCTGGATAATGTCACCTCCGTCACGTTTAAAGAGGATGAAGGAAGCTTCTTAGCCGGAGCGCTGGCGGCCATGACGAGCAAAACCGGCACAATCGGATTTATCGGCGGTTCAGATGCCGACGTCATTAAACGGTTTAAAAAAGGCTATCTGAAAGGCGCGGAATCAGTCAAACCGAGAATCCGCGTGCTGTCGGACATCAGCGGTACGTTTGATGATGATAAGCTCGGGAAGGGCATCGCCCAAAACATGATCCGAAAAAAAGCCGATGTCCTGTTTACGGCGGCCGGCTTCACGGGTGTCGGCGCACTGAAAGAAGCGGAGGCGCAAAAAGTATACGCCATCGGTGTTGACAGCGATCAATATTACACCGCCGAGCACGCCGTTATCTCTTCTTTAGTGAAAAACGTCGACCATGTCATCTATGAATTGGCGAAAGATTTAAAAGACAACAAGGAGATCAAAAGCGGAGAGATCGTTTACGGACTGAAGGAAAACGGCATGGACTTAGCTAAGATCAGAGTTGTCAAAAACGCAGGCGGGCTGACGAAAAAGATCACGGATATGAAAAACAGTCTGATTGAAAAAGGAGGCGATCTGAAGTGACATTACGGACAAGGCTGCTCGTTAACGCAGCCGTTACGATGATTTGCTTCGCCGCCGTCATCGGCTTTACCATCGTAAACATGATGAAGATTCAGGCTTCAAATGAAGATGAAGTGGACGCGCTGTTAAACGTTCAGGAAGCAAAAGCTGACCTTAATACGTTAAAAGAAAGCATCACCGGCTATTCCTATACGCTCGCAGACGCCCAGAAAGAAGATGTGCGAAGCTATATGAAAAGCAGCTCAGACAAACTGGCGGCGCTCAAAAAAACGATGACGGACGGTGCAGACAAAGCCGCTTATGACAAACTCGCCAAAAAATACGAATCATGGCAGGCGGAGGCGGACGCTGCTCTTGATTCGAAAAGCCCGGCTGAAGCGACAAGGACGGCGGCCCGCATCAACGGTCTTCTGAATGATATTTATATGCTGAATCTGAAAAGCCGGGATCACTATGAAGACATGCAGAAGCAGACGGCTGACCAGATTCAGTTTATCGTTTACAGCGCAGCCGTGCTGACCATCGTGATACTTGCCGTCACCGTCATATCTTCCATCAGGCTGACGAAGAGAATTGCAGGGCCGATCCGCCGCATGGCTGAAAATGCCCGTCGTATTGCAGGAGGGGACCTTGCTGTTGAAATGCTTGATTATAAAGGGAAGGACGAACTGAAAGAGCTGAATGACTCATTCGGAATGATGGCTGAACAGCTCCGCACCTTAATTCAGGCGATCGGAGAGGTCGGCCGTGAAGTCGAGACTTTCGCGGAAGGTTTGACGAAGGAAAACCAGACGCTGAAGGACATGACCGAGCAGGTATCCGTGTCGACGGAAGAAATGGCGCAAGGCTCCCAAACCATTTCAGAAGATCTGCAGCATGCGGTGCAATTCATTGAACAAATGGATGAACATTCAAAGGCGAACGCCGAACGTTCAAAACAAACGACGAGAAGCAGCGAAGAGACGATTGCGGCGGTGGCTGCGGGGCGCGGTGCTTTAGCCGAGACCAAGCAAGCCATTGATAAAAGCAATGAGACATCAAAAGAGATTTCCGAAGCCGCCGATCTCTTCATAGAGCATGCGGCAGGCATCAGTATGATGGCGCAGACCGTTTCTGACATTGCGGGCCAGACCAATCTGCTGTCATTAAACGCCGCAATCGAGGCGGCCAGAGCAGGCGAGGCCGGAAAAGGATTTGCCGTCGTTGCCGAGGAGATACGGAAGCTCGCAGACGGATCAGCCAAAGCGACCGCGCAGATTTTCGATATGGTAAAGCAAATTGAAGACGGCATCACGTCTATTACCGGAGCTGTCACGACCGGCGTCGCTTTAGCGGACAGACAGCAGGAGCTGATGGAGAAAACGTCAGAATCATTCGTCCATATTGAACAAAAAGCCGCCCATATTAAAGCGGAGCTTACTCAATTGGACGGACGGATCATCGAATCGAAACAGCTTGGTGAGCAAGTGCTGCATCATGCCGAAAGCATCAGCGCCGTTATTCAGGAAACGGCTGCGGGAAGCGAAGAGATTTCTGCCTCCGCGCTTGAGCAGCTGTCTTCTTTTCATAAAATGGCGGAAAGCGTCGATAATCTGGTGAGCCTGACAGAGCGGTTAAACGATCAGGTCCGCCGGTTTACTTTGTAACGGGCTTATGCCCGCCCCTGATTTTTGCAGCCTGACATGAGTAACTTCTGAATGAAACACAAATACTGAATATACTTGTGTTTATATTTATTCTTTTTCGTGAAAGGTGAAAAAAGATGGGAGGAATCGGGATGAATGAACAAATTCCGCATGATAAGGGTCTTGATAATAGTCTGGCTTTATTACGCGATGGATATGTATTTGTGAAAAACAGAGCGGAGAATTATCGCTCGGATGTGTTTCGCGCCCGTTTATTAGGGAAGACATTCATTTGTATGAGCGGAGCGGAAGCCGCAAAGCTTTTTTATGACACAGAACGATTTCAGCGGGAGCATGCCCTCCCCAAACGGGTGCAGAAAACGTTATTCGGAACAGGGGCAATCCAGTCAATGGACGGTGAACGGCATAAGCACAGGAAGCTTCTATTTATGTCGCTGATGACGCCGCCCCGGCAAAAACGGCTTGCGGAAGCGGTGGCAAAACAGTGGAAAGCATCTGCGGAAAAGTGGGAGGGTTCAAACCGAATTGTCCTTTTTGATGAAGCGAAGAAAGTGCTGTGCCGGGCTGCCTGTGAGTGGGCCGGCGTCCCGCTGAAAGACTCAGAAGTGAAAGAGCGGGCGGAGGATTTCACCGATATGGTAGACGCATTCGGCGCTGTCGGACCGCGTCATTGGAAAGGCAGAAGGGCGAGGCTGAAAACGGAGAAATGGATAGAGGAGGTCATTGAGGATGTGCGGTCCGGCAAGCTGCAAACGCCGGAGTGCTCAGCCTTGTATGAAATGGCTTTTCATACAGAACTTGACGGGAACAGACTTGATTCTCACATGGCTGCTGTTGAGCTGATTAATGTTCTGCGCCCGATTGCCGCCATTTCTTACTTCATTACGTTTTCAGCTCTTGCATTGCATGATTACCCTGAATATCGGGGCAAACTGGGATCGAGAGATGATCAGGAGGCTGAAAGATTTGCACATGAAGTTCGGCGGTATTACCCGTTTGCCCCGTTTTTAGGAGCCGTTGTGAAAAAAGATTTCGTATGGAAGAACTGTGAGTTTAAAAAGGGTGCATCCGTCATGCTTGACCTATATGGGACAAACCATGATTCCCGGCTTTGGGAGAATCCGAATGAATTTCGCCCGGAACGTTTTCAGGGGCGGGAGGAAAATAAATTTGATTTCATTCCCCAGGGCGGAGGTGATCCGGCTAACGGCCACCGCTGTCCGGGTGAGGGAATGACCGTGGAAGTCATGAAAACTTCCCTTGCGTTTCTTGCCAATGAAATAGAGTACGATGTTCCGTCCCAAGATTTGAGCTTCAGCCTGTCCAGAATGCCGGCATTGCCTGAAAGCGGATTCGTGATAAGTGATGTTAGACGCATATAGAACAAAAAACAGCCCTCTATCTTCATCCACAAGAGGGCTGTTTTGCTTTTACAGATGGTCCGGTTTTTTGGAATTCTGGTTTTTTCCCGCCTGCCGGTTTTTTTCGGCAAGCCGGTTCTTTTTCTGATTTACGGCGTTATTGTCCAACGGTTTTTTGTCATCATCTTTCATGCGGCAAAGCCTCCCTTCTGTCCGTTAGGATGCCCGCCCGCATTGAAATTATGGCTTCAGGAAAAAAATCGCGAGCGTGCCCGGCCCGGAGTGCGCGCCGATCGCAGAGCCGATTGAATGAAGAATGGTCTCTTTCGGATGGAACGCTTCTTCAATCATTTCCTTCATCCGAAGCGCCGTCTCCTCGTTATCTGCATAGCTGATCCCCACGGTTTGATCCGCCCAATCGCCGCCTTCTTCCTTCATCATGTCTATAATCCGTTTAAACAGTTTCTTCTGTCCGCGCAATTTTTCGAGCGGCACGAGCCTGCCGTCATCCACATGCAGAATCGGTTTGATGTTCAAAAGCCCCCCGACAAAAGCGGACGTTTTTGAAATTCTGCCGCCCCGCGCGAGATAAGCGACATCATCGACCGTAAATATATGTTTCATCCGTGCGCAAAAGCTCTTTACAGACGTTTCGATTTCTTGTATTGTATTCCCGTTAACACAGAGTGTTTGCGCGTGCATCACCGCGAGGCCGCAGCCCAATGAAGCGCATTTGGAATCTACAATCCGTAAATCAAAATCGGGAAATTCCTCTTTTACTTCATTGGCGATCATTACGGCCGTCTGATAGGTGCCGGAAAGACCTGAGGAAAAGGCGATGTATATCGCCGGGTCTCCCAGTTCCGCGTATTGTAAAAATACTTTTTTTATCGTATCCGGTGATGCCTGGGATGTTTTCGGAACTTTCCCGTCCCGCATCGCTTGAAATATATGATCCGCCTGAATGGTGACCGTGTCCTCATATTCGTTTCCGTCAAGTGTTACGTGCAGCGGAATGAACCCGATCCGGTTTTCTTCAATATAAGATTTCGGCAGGTCAGAGGCGCTGTCAGCAATAAGGTGAACTGTCATCATAATTCCCTTCTTTCCGATTGGTGAGAGTGATGCCAACTATATCATATAAATGTGGCAAAATAGTGTTCAAAACTTTATTTTAAGGGAAAAGCTAATAATGAAAATGAGCGGAGGAGCAAGCCATGGTACTAGAACAAGCAAAAAAATTAGCAATCGTCGTCATCGGCGCGTTTCTGTATGCGGCGGGACTGAATTTATTCCTGATACCGGCGAATGTATATGCCAGCGGTTTTACCGGTGTCGCCCAGCTGCTGTCAAGCGTCGTTGATCAATACGCCCCCTTTTATATTTCGACAGGAGTTCTCATGTTCCTCTTAAACATTCCCATCGGTGTGTTAGGGTGGCTGAAAGTCGGCAGATCATTCACTGTATACAGCATATTAAGCGTAGCGCTGACGTCCGTCTTTATGGGAATTCTCCCGGAAATGAGACTGTCGCACGATATTCTTCTGAATACCGTATTCGGAGGAGTCATCTCAGCTATCGGCATCGGTTTAACGCTGAAATTCGGCGCTTCGACAGGCGGTCTTGATATCGTGTCGATGGTGCTGGCCAAATGGAAGGATAAGCCGGTCGGCACATATTTCTTCATTTTGAACGGGATTATCATTTTGACGGCAGGATTATTGCAAGGATGGGAGAAAGCATTATATACCCTTGTCGCTCTGTATGTCACAACAAGGGTGATTGACGCCATTCACACCCGCCACATGAAACTGACCGCCATGATCGTTACAAAAAAAGCCGATGAAATCAAAGAAGCGATTTACGGGAAAATGGTCCGCGGCATTACGACGGTGCCGGCAAAAGGCGCTTACACAAACGAACAGAAAGAAATGATGATCATCGTCATCACGCGGTACGAATTGTATGACCTTGAGAAAATCGTGAAAGAAGTCGACCCGAAAGCCTTCACAAACATCGTGCAAACGACGGGGATCTTTGGTTTCTTCAGAAAAGACTGATAGGAGCGGATAGAATGAAGTGGCTGTTTGGCCTGTTATTACCGGTCATTTTACTGATCGGATGCAGCAGTCAATCCGGGCAGAAGGAGCCCGCTGAGGAGGTATCCGGAGAGATGAATGAACAGCAAGCGGAATTAGCCGTAAACCCTGTGCAGACGGATCAGCAGATCGAATTTCAGATGTCTTTAAAAAATAAGAGCGGCAGCCCGATCGATTTCACATTCAGCTCAGGGCAGAAATTCGAATTGACCGTACATGACCAACATCACAAAGAACTGTACCGCTATTCAAAAGACAAAATGTTTACTCAGGCGTTTCAGACTGTGACCTTAATGCCGAATGAAACGTATGACTTTTCAGATGTGTGGAAGAACGTGCCCGGTCCGGGAACATACACGGTGACGGTGACGTTTTTAGGGAAGTCCGATCAGATCGGAAAAAGACTGAAAACGGTAAAAACATTTGAAGTGAAATAAAAAAGCGGCGCCCTCGTCTAAACGGGGCGCCTTTTTTTATTGCAATTTCTCCAGCTGATCCTGAAATTGGTGCAGCTGCTGACGTTCTGCATCCGTCGAATTGGCGTACGCGGAAGACACGGCGTTTTTGGCGCGTGAGACAGCTTTTTCCTGATCGCCGTCCTCGAAACCGTTAGCAATCATGACGGCCTGCTGGACAAATGACTTGGCTTGAGAAAACAGTTCGTTTCTCATTAAAAGTCAACCTGCCTTTCAGCCGAATCTTTTGCTGCATCATGCTGTGCTTCCTCTAATGTAGACCGATATGGAAATCTTGCGTCATGAAGACTGACAGAGTCCTTGCCTTGCTGAATAAACCGTTTTGATTTGTTTCGTTTACCCATTGCAATGTCCCCCTTCCATATTTAGACGAGATGAGTCGTCTGTTTTAGTATGGGCGGAAGGCTTTGTGTTATGAGCGGCAAAACCTCACAGGGAGAAATAGGATTTTAAAAATTCGGCGATTCCGTCCGCTTCATTTGATCCCGTGACGCGGTCGGCGGCCTGTTTGACTTCATCCGTGCCATTTCCCATTGCTACGCCGCACCCGGCAAACCGGAGCATTTCAAGATCGTTGTCTTCGTCGCCGAACGCGATGATCCGTTCTCTCGGCACTTGGTAATAGTCGCTGATTTTCTTCAGGCCGACCGCTTTATTCATCCCGTGTTTAATGATTTCAATCACATGCCACGGAGCCGCCCATCTTCTGTGGTCAATGACCTCGGCGTGCACATCGGATAAATGCGCGCGTATGTCCGCGACGTCCTCTTCCTTCGCGTGAATCAATACGGACGTCACATCCTCCTTGACCGTTTCACGCAGATCGCCGAATGTGACATTCGCCGTATTCATATGAAACGCCTCAATTAAATGCTCATCATGATAATGGAAGTACACATCATCAATGACCTCAGCGAGCACATTATGTATTTGATAGGTCTCTGTAAGTTCGGCAAGCTGTCTGACCACATCGACCGATAAAGACGTGTGGTAGCGTCCCCATGATTCGTCTTTCGGGTGGTGGACAAATGCCCCGTTAAAATTGACAATCGGCGTTGTCAGCCCAAGCTCGTCATAATACATCGAACTGGAACGGAACGGGCGCCCGGTTGAGATGCAGACATGATGGCCCGCTTCTTTCAGCTTCTGAATCGTCCGTGCCGTTTCAGGGGAAATGGTTTTATCGTCTTTTAATAAAGTTCCATCCAGATCTAAGGCGATGAGATAAGGTTTTGTCTCCATAAATAACTCCTTTTGTCATATAATTTGCTGTTTTTCACTTATGTACAGTGTAGCTTTTTACCATCTTTATTGTCTACATGTTACACTTATGATTATGGTTATCCTAAGGAGGGAGTCAACGTGATTCTTATTGATCATCAAACCGTATCAGGCATTCCGTTTTTACATATTGTAAAAGAAGAAAATCGGGACCGTCCCGCTCCCCTTGTTTTCTTTATTCACGGTTTTACAAGCGCGAAGGAGCATAATCTTCATTTCGCTTACCTGCTTGCTGAAAAGGGCTTCAGGGCCGTGCTGCCGGAAGCTCTTTACCACGGTGAACGCGCTGAACAGCTGTCAGCAGAAGAGCTCGCCGTCCATTTTTGGGACATTGTATTAAATGAAATCGAGGAGCTTGACGTGCTGAAAAAGGATTTTGAAGCGCGCGGTCTGATTGAAGACGGGCGGATCGGTCTTGCGGGCACGTCAATGGGCGGAATTACGACATTCGGCGCGATGGCCGCGTATGATTGGGTCAAAGCCGGCGTCAGTCTGATGGGAAGCCCGAACTATACGGCATTTTTTCAGCAGCAGATTGACCACATTCAAAAGCAGGACATCGACATTGACGTCACAAAAGAACAGGTCGATGAACTGTTTGCGCGGCTCAAACCGTTCGATCTCAGTCTGGAACCGGAAAAACTCCGCAGCCGCCCGCTGCTGTTCTGGCACGGCGTTCAAGACAAAGTCGTTCCGTATGCACCGACCCGCGGCTTTTATGAAACGATTAAACCTCATTACAGCAGCCGGCCTGACCATCTTCAGTTTCTGAAAGACGAACGGGCTGATCATAAAGTCCCGAGATACGCCGTTTTAGAAACCGTCGCCTGGTTCGATAAGCATTTATAAAGCACAAAGGTGTTAACAAAACCCGCTTTTACGTTATACTGAGGAAAAAGGAGTGATGGAACGTGGAAGAAGCATTAAAAGAAAACATCATGGGCGCCTTGGAGCAGGTTGTTGACCCTGAGCTCGGCGTCGATATCGTCAATCTCGGCCTTGTATACGACGTTGATATGGATGACGACGGCCTGACGCACGTTACGATGACACTGACATCAATGGGGTGCCCGCTCGCTCCGATCATCGTCGACGAGGTGAAAAAAGCGCTCGCCGACATTCCGGATGTAAAAGAGACGGAGGTCCACATCGTCTGGAATCCGCCTTGGACAAGAGACAAAATGTCACGCTACGCAAAAATCGCATTAGGGATTCAGTAATAAGAAAATGCACCTCGGATTTTAGGTACATCCTAAAGTTTGGAGGTGCTTTTCTTTTGTCTGCATTTACAAGGAAAAAATCAACGCGAATAAGCGACAGTGAGGGTTTGTTTTGGATCGCAAACAAACCTTTAAATATAAAATTTCATATGAGGTTTATCTTTTTTGTAATAGGACAGTCTGTCTTGGAGTGTACCTGTGTGGAATTCAAATTTATGTCCATCGGGATCAGTAAAATAAATTGACTTTTGATCTTGCTTATCCCTAGGACGCCCATTTAATATACTTACATTTAGATTTTTTAGCCTTTGATGTATTGCATCAAAATCTTTTGGGTCAATTGTAAAGGCCATATGCGTATAAGATTTATGTATTTCATTTCTTGGTATAACAGAAAGGTTAAAATCAAAGATGTTGGAATAAGCCTACTCTGACAGGGATAAAAGCACTTGTTACACAAGATGAAAAACCAAGTAAGCATGCTGATGAAGGGCGTGCTCTTTTTGAGGCTTAAAAACTGGATGGATATTATATTAATAAAAAAATATTTCACTCTGATATGCACATGGATTACTAACAAAGTAAAATAAATACATAATTTACTGGAAATAACTTTTGTGAAGATAATATTATTTGAGTGCTCTTTTTTTGTGCAGGACAGAAAATTAAAAAATGAAGGAGGGGAGAGATGGTTAACAGGTGCTACTGTGTGAAATGTCCTAAAACCATTAAAAGTTCATATGAGTTATTGGTGTTCGGTCAAAAAAATGATCCTTTTATGCCTCTTACAGAATATTATGCAGACTGTGTTAAAAGATATTCTGTGAATACTGCTAAGTCATATTTAAATCGGTTAATGGAATTTTTCACATGGGTGGGAGTGGCAAGTACCAATCAATTACTTGAGATGAAGTGGAAATAGTAATCCTGAGATGGTCCGTGTGGCAGTGGAGTATTATTTAATGGATAAGTTAGGGTGTAAAGTTGCTGCGGAGGACTCTTATTTATATGTAAACCTCACTAGTAAGAGTCCATTAACTGTAAAGTCCTTTCTTTCTGCAACGAAATCATTTTATAAATTTGCTTGTAGAGCAAGGCTTTATAAATTTGATAACCCTTTAATTGATATTCAATCAGTTATTAATTCGGCATATTTTAATAAAAGTGGAGAACTTTTATTGGACTGTCAAACTGATTCCTCATGTTTCATTTCTCCTGCTCACACTTTTTCTACAGGTTATCTCAGTTTGAAAATCTTTGCAACAGAGCCCTGTTTGTGATGATAATGCTTCCACTTAAATAAATTTCACTTTTCCATACTGATCACGCACCTTTTTTAGAGTAATAGTAGTTCAGTATGTCCAAGATTTAGAGATTAATTGCAATTTTTCTTAAAAATTTTCGTGTCAAAACCCTAAAATATGCCATAAATATACAAATCCTCTTTACTAACCATAATGTTCCATGTTAATATCAACCATATAAGGGATATGAACAATGAAATCCTTTATTTATTATATTTAATCTCTTAATATATGAGATTAAATATTATTGATGAATATGAAGTGGGTAGTTAGTGTGCTATTATTCAGCTTCTCTTATGGAGGTGAACAACTTTGTCCTGCTTGGCAGGATAAAGTTTATGAAAGGAGGTGATAACTGTGCAATGGAAAAATCAAATGGAAAATCTTAATGCAGCTACCTATAATCCGGTAGGCAGTGTATTATCTGAATTGACAGATACTGAGATGGATACAGTAGCTGGCGGTGCTCAAGCGCTAGGCTTTACGGATGGTAATTGCCTTGCTACCATTACGGCTGATTGTACGCCTTGGATATGGGGATGTTAGTGCAATCTTAAGGAATACCTTACTTATTCTAGAGCAAGTTGATTCACAGTAGTAATAAGGGGGTGATAACTGTGCAATGGAAAAATCAAATGGAAAATCTTAATGCAGCTACCTATAATCCGGTAGGCAGTGTATTATCTGAATTGACAGATACTGAGATGGATACAGTAGCTGGCGGTGCTCAAGCGCTAGGCTTTACGGATGGTAATTGCCTTGCTACCATTACGGCTGATTGTACGCCTTGGATATGGGGATGTTAGTACAATCTTAAGGAATACCTTACTTTATTCTAGAGCAAGTTGATTCACAGTAGTAACGGAGTGGTGATCCGTTTAGGTTTGACATGGATTCTATCGGAGGGCATTCTGCTAATATTATCGAAGCATTGTAAATGGTGCTTGCTGAGTATATAGCTTGAATGCCCTCCGTTCCATGTAGTTGTGTCAATTATCTGCTTCTAAATTGGGATACAGCCGAGATACATGTAATTTTGAGTCATAAACTTAATTATATTTTCAAACTGACTTAAAATCAAGGTTTTCTCTATAAATTTTCAACGAAGTGTTTTCAATAGCTAACTAATGGATGATTAAGGTTAACCCATAATAGACAAATTCTTTAATAAAAATAGACAAAACAATATTTATAAGCTCACTAAATCGCCTCTAGAAATAAAAGTAAGTCTATGACCTATTTTTACACGTATCTCGGCTGTATACCTAAATTATAGAAAGGTTGTTTTATATAGTGATTAATACTAGTGAAAAGTTAAAATATTGGTCAAAATTTTTCTATGATAAAGAAGAGTATTTGGAAAAGAGCCTCAAAGAGGTGTCCAATCTAGAAGTTGGAACCATTATAAATTTGCAGAAAAATGATTTAACATGGAAATATCAGTGGGAAGAGTTGTTGAAAGGCTCGGTGGAAGACTACTTTTCTACTACTTCGCCCGTATTTTCGGGATTCGTTGAACGTTTTTTATTACTGGCTATTTATTTATTGGAAAAGCAGGGAACAATTCGTGGTTTAGATTCTCATATTTTACATACAAGTAATACTTTTTTTAAAAGTTTGCTACCTTCTTTATTCCAAAGAATCATAGATTTTAGTTACAAAACTTTAATATTGGAATTAAACGTATTGAGTGATCAGGGACTTCTACAAGGAGAAACTTCAGAAAAGAGGTACCAGTACTTTGAAAATTTGCTACATGACAAAGAGTATTTAAGACAATTGGCCAATGAATACCCTGAGTTAATTCGTTCATTGCTTCGTATAACTGAAAAATGGGCAGCCCATGTTAGTGAAGTGTTAAATAGGTTCACGTCTGACTATTCGAAAATTGTTTCACATATGCCTGAGGTCAAGCAGTTTGGCAAGCTTGTTCGGCTACATATTGGTGTAGGCGATACTCACGATGGACGAAGTGTAACGATGTTAGAGTTTACGACAGGATGCAAATTGGTATATAAACCCCGTTCACTAAAGGTTGATAAAGGATATTATCGAATTCTGTCGTGGATGCGACAGTTTGGTGTTCCGTATATGAAAATAATAGAAAATATAGATTGTGGAATTTACGGTTGGACAGAGTTTGTGGAGTTTTCTGAGTGCAAATCCATTGGAGAAATTAGTGAATTCTATAAAAATATGGGTGTAAACTTGGCTATGATGTACATGTTTAACGCTACGGACTTCCATTATGAGAATATTATTGCGCATGGATCTAGCCCTGTTGTAATAGATCTAGAATCTTTGTTTCATCGTCATATAAGTACGAAGAAATTTGAACATGACGCCAATGGTCATGCCTATGAAATTCTATATTATTCTGTTATGTCTTCTGGCATGTTACCACAGTATATTTATAACTCAGAGACGTACTCAGGTTTTGACATTAGCGGTATTTTTGGATCCGGTGGAAAAAAAGTACCAAATGCAGTGAGTCTCGTTGACAGAGGAACGGATCGAATGAGGTTAGAAAGAAGTATGGGGGAATCAGGAAAAACTCATAATCTTCCACATTATAATAACGAAGTTGTAGATAGTTATCGATATATTAATGACATTGAACAGGGTTTTGCTCAAGCATACAGGATTATGATGGAGAATAAGCACAGACTGAAAGAAATGATTCGAGAGTTTGATGACGTTAGAGTTAGAGTGATAGTGCGAAATACTAGAGCATATGGTGAACTAATGCGTACGCTATATCATCCTGATTTATTGCGAGACGAATTAGATCGTAAAGTTGTTTTGCATCGATTATGGTTGCAATGCTTAGCTGATCCTAAACATTTAAAATTTGTTCCCTACGAGATGTGCGATATTGAAGACGGGGATATCCCTATCTTTTACACCTGTCCGTCTGAAAGAGATGCTTGGGCATCTAATGGTGAACGAATTCCGCAGTTATTTGAGCAATCAGGTATAGACATTGTAATAAACAAAATCGATAAAATGGGCGAGAAGGACTTAAAAGAACAGTTGCAATTACTAAATATGTCTGTTTTAGCATCTAAGCCTGACCTTTATTCCTATCGTATTCCTGAAATTCAATTAAAAGATTCAAACGATGTGCTAGGGTCTAATTGGAAAGCTGAGTATGTCCGGTTAGCTACTTCAATTGGAGAAAGTTTGGTTCAATCGGCAATTATACCTTCGAATACTGCAGCTGATGATATAACATGGATTGGTTTAGTAGCCAGTGGTGATGATGAGAGAAAACTGAGACTAATTCCAGTAGGAAATGACCTTTATAATGGGAATGGTGGAATTGCTTTGTTTTTGGGTTATTTATCTGAACTGACTGCAAATAACCAATATAAAAATATGGCTCGAAAAGCATTGCAGCCGTTGTTAGAAATTATGAGGGATAAGTGCAGATCAAATGCTGTATCGTTAAACATTGGAGCATTTGAAGTTGGTAGCATTGGTGGTGGCGTATTTGTTACTTATCAGTTGTCACGCTTATGGAATGATGAAGAGTTACTACAAACTGTTAAAGAATACCTTCCTTATTATTGTGAACTCGTTGATAAAGACACCGCATTCGATTATATAGGTGGTGCAGCTGGAGCTATTGATATACTTTTACATATATATCATGGAACGGGTTGGACAGAGGCGCTGCAAGGTGCGGAGAAATGTGCGGAGCAATTGCTTCAGAATGCACAAACATTGCCAGATGGTAGTATGGCTTGGTTTACGACACCGAATCGTAAGCTCTATGTGGGGTATTCTCACGGCGTATCTGGAATTATTGCTTCATTATCATCGTTATACAGGGTAACTCAACGTGCAGAGTACATTGAATATATTGAAAAGGGATTACAGTATGAGCGTGCAAACTATTGTGCTGAATTGAAAAATTGGGTTACTCCTAATGATACTGCAAGGGTTACATGGTGTCATGGTGCGCCGGGCATATTATTATCTCGACTACGATTGTTGGAAAATGGATATTGGGATGCACATATTGATCAAGAAATTAATATTGCTCTTGAAACAACTCTTAAATTAGGTTTTGGGACAGAACCTGTTTATTGTCACGGCGATTTTGGACAATTAGAAATATTACTTTATGCTAATTCAGTTCTTGATCGTAATGAGGATACTATCAATGTTGTCAGAGCGTATCTGCTCAGACTTCTAAATGACCAACCATGGAATAACACGGGGGTCCATCGCGCTTTTGATATTAAAGGATTAATGGGTGGTCTGTCGGGTATTGGATTTGGTCTATTAAAGCAGGCATTTCCGGAAAAAGTTCCTAACATTTTAAACTTGGAGAATGATAAATTCTTCTCTGTTATTTCTGGATAAATTGTGTGATCATAAATCAAAGTAGAAGGGAGAGAATGTAATGGCTCGTCGGCGTGTACCGTATGTCGAGCAGATGCATCAGTCGGAATGTGGACTTTGTTGCCTTGCTATGATATCAGCCTACTATCAAAAGGAAGTTTCATTATCTAGACTACGTGAAAGGGCGGACGTTGGACGGGATGGTACAACACTATTGCAATTAAAGAGAATTGCTGAGAGCCTAGGCTTTGGTGTTAAAGCTTATCGCATTGAACATATTGATCAATTAAAGCAGGTTTCTTTACCAGCAATTCTACATTGGAACCAAGGTCATTTTGTAGTTCTTGAAAAGATAGATAACAATTATGCTCGTATTGTTGACCCACGTTTTGGAAGAATCAAGCTGTCATTTAAGAGCTTCAGCGAGCAATTTACTGGATTTTTGATGACAGTGAATTTAACAGAACGAATCGACGTTGAGAAAGATCAGAATGTTTGGTTAAGATCTTTAGTCTATGTAAAATCACATAAAAATCTGTTCGTATATGTTTTTCTTATTACACTGGCTTTGCAAGTCATAATAGTAGGTATGCCGTTATTCATGAAACATGTTATTGACGAAATTATGATTCCGAAAAATTCGAGTTTATCTATAACGGTTTTTATATCTATAATCAGCTTTCTACTTGCATACATGTTAATTACATTCGCGCGCAGTCGTGTTTTGGTTCGATTGCACAATGCTTTGGATTATGAGATGCAGACTAGCTTTTTCTCACATTTATTGAAGTTGCCTTTACCGTTCTTCTTATTACGTTCGTATGGGGACATGCTTTTTCGAATGAATAGCTTGGCCACAATCCGAAATCAGCTCTCAGGCACTCTGATTACAGGTATATTGGATGGCTTCATGTTATTTGTATTGTCTGGTTATATGTTGTTCATATCTCCATTGCTTGCGATGGTTGTATTTTTGCTGGTAAGCATAAATATTTTGTTGGTCATTTTCACTAAACGCTATGTAGCAGAGATTAATCAGCAACAAGTGGTGGCAACGACAGAGGTACAAGCTGTGCAGACAGAGATGTTGTACGGTATTATGGGAGTGAAAATATCAGGGACAGAACAGCAAGTTTACTCCCAATGGCTTAATAAATTCAAGCATTTATTGCAGGTGTACCGCCGTAAGGAAAATTTGAATAGCTACATTACAACAACTAGCAATGGATTGCAGTTTATGTCACCACTCATTGTGCTAAGCATCGGCGTTCTGTTAGTTGCTGGTAAATACAGTTCTGTGACGGTTGGTGAGCTTGTCTCATTTCAAGCAATTGCGACGCTACTTTTCACTACATCATCAAGTCTTATGAATACGATAAACTCATATATTCTTACGACTACTATTTTGAAAAGAACACATGACGTGCTGGAATCTCCAATTGAGCAGAATGAAGGTAAATTGCAAGTAAAAGTAAGAGGAGATATTAGACTATCACATGTCAGCTTCTCCTATTCAAAGTATAGTCCGAAGGTAATAATCGACATTTCTTTACATATAAAGCTAGGGCAGAAGATAGCCATTATTGGACAATCTGGTTCTGGGAAATCGACTTTAGCTTATTTGATGATTGGGTTATTTACACCAACCTCGGGGGAAATATACTATGATAATCATGAAACCTCGGATTTGGATATGCAATATGTGCGTAAACAGATGGGAATAGTGCCACAGGATATATCATTACTCAATCGTAGTATTTATGATAACATTGTGCTGCACCAGGATGGTGTAACTATGGATGAAGTAGTGCGGGTGGCAAAAGCAGCGAATATTCACGATGAAATTATGGCGATGCCGATGAAATATCAGACAGTTTTGGCTGAAATGGGAAGGAATATTTCAGGAGGGCAAAGACAACGAATAGCTTTGGCTAGGGCACTACTTAATAATCCAACCGTACTAGTATTGGATGAAGCAACGAGCGCTTTGGATCATATAAGTGAAGCGCGGGTAGATGAATATTTATCTAGTATTCATTGTACACGAATAGTGATAGCCCATCGGTTATCGACGGTGATGAATAGCGACATGATCATTGTTTTGGAGAATGGGAAGGTTTGCGATGTAGGAAATCACAGTCAGTTGTTACATACTTCAAATTATTATCAATATTACTATAAAGAAATGAGTTCATAGCTGATTTTTCTTTACAGGCTGTTATTAATGAATTCATGAAATGAGGCTGTACTTATATTGTAAGGGAGTGGGACAATTGAAAACGGTACTATCGGTGCAACACCTAACGAAAGAAATCAAGGGCAAGTTGATTGTGCAAGACATATCATTCGATGTGGTAGAGGGAGAGATTATTGGACTACTTGGTGCGAACGGAGCGGGCAAGACAACCACTATGAAGATGATAGTTGGTCTAAGCACAATAAGTGCCGGGGACGTGCAGATTGCAGGTTACAGTATTAAGAGTCAGTTTTCTAAAGCACTCTTCAATGTAGGGGCAGTGATTGAAGCACCTGCATTCTATCCTTATTTGAGTGGATACGAAAATTTACGTCAATATCAGCGCTTGCACAGAAATGCGAGTAAGGATTGGTTGCTGGAGGTAGCAAGGCTAACCGGTATAGAACATGCGCTTAAGCAGCGAGTAGGCACGTACTCTATGGGAATGAAACAACGCTTGGGAATTGCACAAGCACTACTGCGAAAGCCAAAGTTGCTTGTGTTAGATGAGCCGATGAATGCACTTGATCCTTCTGGTGTCCGTGAAACCCGGAACTATTTAAATAGAATTGCGGCAGAGTTGGGCGTAGCAATTGTGATTTCCAGTCATCAACTGTCTGAGATTGAGCAGATGGCACGCCGAGTGGTTATTATGCAGAATGGCTGCTTAGTGACAGAGCAGCGGATTGATGATGGGTTAGATGATGGGGAATTCTGTATCACTCTCCACATTGATAATGTTGAGCTTACAAGCGAAGTTGTGGTTAACTTGTTTGGGGATGATTATCATGCATTGGATTATATGCAGACACAGAAACTATCTAACGGTTTGCATGCTATGACAGTAGCTATTGATGAAGGTCAAGTTCCAAAGCTGATTCGAGCATTGTGTGATGCCGGGGTGGAAGTTCATCGGGTGTTGTCGGCACATACGAGTTTAGAGGATAAGTTTTTAAAATGGACAACTGCGAGCGGTGAGGTGAGTTAAATTGTTATGGAATGAATGTTTGAAGATATTGAATAAAAGAATCTTTATTCTTTCACACATTGGTTTTATTGTGATGACGGTACTGTTCTCTTGGGCATACACCAGTAATCTCAAGGCTGATGATACGGCGGCTCAAATGGTAAATGCTTTGCTTGGCCTATCGGGAATGCTTGTTATTCTACCTTGGGCGATTGTTTTATCACCTCTTATTTGGACGGATGAGTATCAATATGGTACTCTGAAACAACTGTTCCTGCATACGTCCTCGCGCTCACGGTTGTATGTTGCAAAAATTGCTGCGATGATTTTGCTCATCATTACGAGTGTTGTTAATATATTCATTGTTTCTTTGTTAGTGAATCTTCTGGTGGCTCCAAAAAACATACAATGGGGCGACATGACGGATGTTATATTCTCTATCGGAGCAATCGTATTGCAATGTTGCCTATATGCAAGTCTAGCATCCTTGATTGGCGTGTGGACGAGATCAGCTGCTATCGCAGTAGGCGGTAGCTTAGTGCTATACTTTTCACAAATGATATTTGGAGGTAGTCTCTTATCTACATCATGGACACACATTCTATTCATTCATCATGATGATTTAAGTGTTTATTGGAGCACGTCACAATATAAATCGGAATTAGTTGGCTTACCTATATCGTTAGCGATAGATATCGCCTATATTTTGTTTTTCTTTGCAATTGGATTATGGTTGTTCGTCAAAGAGAGAGGAGCAGACTAAACATAAAACGGAGCTAAGAATGAGCAAAATAGGATACAGTTATGTCATTTATGGCGATACTCGGGACAACTGTATGGAAGACAAAATAATGAATGTGAAACTGAAAGTAGCCAATAATGATAAGTGACAATTGATTACGCCAGTCCAATAAACCAGCAGCAGTCTAGGACTTTATTTTTGTCAAAGACTACCGTTGGTTTAAATTGTTGCGAAACTAGGCGTTGCATACAGAAAGAAGAATATAAACCCAGAGTTACAAGAGTTTTTGAAAATAGCGAAAGGCAAGGCGATGAACACATTTACAAAATGACGAGAAAAGTGACAAAATTGTAAGATTACACGAATGTTTGTAAGGAAGTTCGATGTTTTCCTTTTTCTTTTTTTATTATAATGAAAAAAAAGAAAGAAGAAGGAGATGGAAATGTCATACTCATGGTGATACCTATTTTTATGAAAGTAAAAAAAGCGTGGGAGGGGAAATAAGATGTTTTCTCAGCTCGCGTTTAAAAACCTTAGTCGAAATATACGTACGTATGCCGCTTATTTTTTAAGTGAAAACGTCATGTTAGAGTAAGAAACAGTACATTCACATATTTAAGAAGTAGTTAAGTCTCATTTAAACCTTTTTTCCATAATAAAATTATAAACGTACAAGAAGGTTGGTATTTTTAGATGAGTACAATAATCAAAACTATTCATGTAATGAAGGTATATGGCAATCAGTTATACACCTTACTATAAAGGAGGGATTTGAAAATGTCTTTTTCTCAATTCAATATCGATATTTTTCGAGCAATTAATGATTTAGGTAAACAATATTCATTCCTAAACTCAGCCATGGTATTTTTAGCAGAATATATGGTATATATTTTGGCTTTTATTATTATAGCTTATTGGTTTACCGGATCCAGAAAAAGTAGGATGATGGTTATTCAAGCGATGGTTGCTTTTGTGATTGCTGAGGTGATTGGAAAAATAGCAGGGAAATTTCATTTGAATTATCAACCGTTTGCAGTATTGCCTGATGTTAATAAACTTGTCGATCATGCTGTAGATAATTCATTTCCTAGTGACCATACGATTCTCTTTTTTTCGATTTGTTTTTCGTTTTGGCTTGTTCGTAAAAAGACTGGATGGTTATGGCTTATACTTGCATTTTGTGTAGCGATCTCTCGTATTTGGGTAGGGGTTCATTATCCTAGTGATGTTGCAATAGGGGCTTTAATAGGGGGTGTTTCAGCGTTATTTTCGTATTGGTTAGTACCGAAATTTTCTTTTATCAAGCAATTGCTTACTCTATATGAAAGAGTAGAGAAACGTGTTTTACCATCCAAAAACAAATCAAAGGAATTTTGAGTATACAAGTTAGCGTGAAAAATACAGATGCTGACGACCTATATATGGGATGTATTCATGTTGCAGGTCTCTTTTCTTTAAAAAGTAAAAGTTAATTAATTCCAAAATATACAATAAAAGTTTATTTTGGATTTTTTGTTTTCTTCACTTTTTTTCGGCATTCTACAGCTAGATGGCAATTTCTTTAGTGTTTAAATTGATGTTAGGCAGCGTTTCAAACAAATAATGAATATAATGATAGGGACTTAGATTGTTCTCTTTTGCAGTTTCCACCACACTATACATGATGGCACTTCCTCTAGCACCTCACGGTTTATTTTAGAACATCCAATCCTTCCTCCCGATCACAAAAGGGTACTGACGGCAAAACGCGGATTTTGTACGTTAATATATTTTCTAGGAGATGAAGCCCTGATTTTTATAGGGTTCTGTTGCGAAGTTTTGTTAAGGTTAAGTGGTGCCAACAAAAAGTTGTACATTTATGCGATTGTTAGTAGCTCCTGTAATTCATTGTATGTCGAAAAACCGAAGTCTGAGCCAAGACTTCGGTTTCGTTTATATTTCTCTTAATTTGTTAAATGCGCAAAGTAATGCTGGTGCTTTGTCTGCAGTGAGAACCGCTGGTTTTCCAAACGTTTTAACTAATCTTTTCTTAAAGGCATAGGCAGCCTGATGATCCCGTTTTTTTACGAAGTTGAATATCCAATGTGTACCCGTCTTTATCAATTGTGCGATATAAATAACACCATTTTCCTTTGACTTTTATATAGGTTTCATCTAGTTTTCAAGATAATTGAACGTTTTTATTTTTCTTCTTCCAAATTTGATAGATAAGGTTTCCATATTCATGAACCCAGCGCATGATGGTTGTTGGGTGAACCGAAACACTACGCTCTTTCAAGATTTCGGGTACATCACGATAGCTTAAAGAGAAAAACGGTAGTAGTACCCGACGGCTACCAAAATAATATCCTTTTTAAACGGTTTCCCTTTAAAATACCCCATATATCATTCTTCTGCTGCTCACACTTTTTCTACAGGTTATCTCAGTTTAAAAATCTTTGCAACAGAACCGAAAACACCAATTGTATGTTGAATAGAAAATAGAATGTTATAAATCAATAAACAATCAATGTAACAAAAAGACAGAAGTTTTATATTGTGACAAATTATTTTTGGGACAGTATTTTGTTACATCTGATTTCAATACAATCTAGTTTAGAATTTAAAAGGAAAAAACGGACGTGAGGCATGATATAATAGACCGGCTGCATGCGAGGGAGGAATCCATGAAGAAAAAATTACTTCTCATTATCCTTAGCATTCTTGTTTATACGGCGCTGTTCGCTGTTTCCGCTTTTCACAAAGAGCCGGTGCAGCAGGCAGGGACAATGACGGATGTCAGCCGCCTCATGCCCGTGAAAATTAAGCAGACGGTCAAAGGAAAAGAGAAAGAAACATTGGTCGAAACCATTAAGGAAGCAAAGAGAAAGCATCTTAAGATCTCAATCGCAGGCGCCCAGCACTCAATGGGCGGCCAGACGTATTATGAAGACGGTATCGTTCTCGACATGACGGGCTACAACAAAATACTCGGTCTCGACCGAAAGAAAAAAATCATCAGAGTGCAGGCGGGAGCGACGTGGAATGATATTCAGCGCTATGTCAATCCGTACGGGCTCGCGGTAAAAGTCATGCAATCGCAAAACATTTTTACGATCGGCGGCTCACTGAGCGCCAACGCCCACGGCCGGGATATCCGGTACGGTTCGCTGATTGATACGGTCAAATCGTTTCATCTTTTAAAGGCGGACGGCAAAGTCATCACCGTTACTCCGAAAGATGACCTGTTTTCAGCCGTCATCGGCGGCTACGGCCTGTTCGGCGTCATCCTGGACGCGGATATTGAGCTGACGGATGATGAGCTTTATGAAATGAAAACGAAACGCATGAACGCTGATACATACAGTCAATATTTTACGCAGCATGTTCAGCGCAACCCCGCCGTGCGCATGCATCTCGCGCGGATCGCAACAGGGGATAAAGGCTTTTTGCACGATATGTATGTGACTGATTACACACTCTCAGACAACCAGAAAGAATTAAAGCGGCACAATGAACTGAAAGAAGATGAGCATCCGGCGCTGACGAAATTCGCGCTCGGCCTCTCCCGCCGGTATGACTGGGGAAGAAATTGGTTCTGGTCAACCCAGCAGTCTTATTTTCTCAGACAAAACGGTGTGAAAGTCTCCAGGAACAATGTCATGCGGTCAGAATCGAAATTTTTGGAATATGAAAACACGGACAACACCGATGTGCTACAAGAATACTTCGTGCCCGTCGGCGAATTTGCGCCGTACATTCATGATTTACGCAAGACGCTGTCACATGAAGATCTCAACCTCGTAAATATTACGATCCGCTACGTGCAAAAAAATGAAAAAGCCGATCTGTCATACGCAAAGGAAGACATGTTTTCACTCGTTCTTTTAATCAATGAAGGGTTTTCAACAGACAGCCAGGCGAGTGCGGCGCGGATTGTCAGAAAAATGACGGATACGGCATTGCGCCACCGCGGCAGTTATTATCTCCCGTATATGCTGTATCAAACGAAAGAGCAGATGCGCGAGGCATATCCGAAAAGCGATATGTTCTTTCAGAAAAAACACAAATATGATCCGGATGACTTGTTTATGAATTATTTTTATCAGAGGTACAAATCATGAAACACAACCATTTAAAATGGCTGATCCTGTCACAGAGCAGTGTCTTTTTTGCCGGCAGCCTGATCTTTCCGTTTTATATTTTATTTATTAAAAACATCGGTTCCAGCTACACGCAATTCGGTCTCTCATACGGCTTGTTCGGCTTGAGCGGCGCATTGATTCATCCGCTGCTCGGCCGGCTGTCGGCAAGACTGGATTCCCGCTGGTTCCTTATGGCAAATTCGTGGGGGATGGCGGTGCTTCTTCTGACGCTCCCGCACATTACCGGCGTGCACCAGGTTTATGTTGTGCAGGTGCTTTTGGGCCTGTTCGGCGCGATGCAAAAACACGGCGAGAAAATCATGATCGCCGATTACACCGACGGCGGGGAGCGGGGAAAAAAAGTCGGCAGCTATCATTTCTGGACGGCCGTATTTTCAGCTGCCGCCATTATTCTCGGCGGGTTTCTCGCTGATTTCTTTACGGTTTATATTATCTTTTACGCCAGCTCCGTGCTGTTTTTTATAAGCGGGCTGATGATGCTGAAAAAAACAGGCTGATCCGATCAGCCTGTTTTTCTTATGCCCCCCCCTCGATCGAGAGGGGGTTTTTTGTCAGCGAAAACAGATGGAAAATGAATGAAAAAATATTAAATATACAATTGAATTAATTTTTATTCATGTTATAATGTTAAATAATTTCACAAAAACCAAGAAGGTGAACCCGTTGAAAATAGGTATTATAGGCGCGACTGGTTATGGAGGCGCCGAACTTGTCAGGATTCTTAACCATCACCCTTATGCAGAAGATTGTATATTATATTCATCGAGCGACGAAGGAAAAGAATATGCCGCTTCATATCCGCATTTGAGGAATATAGCGTCACAATCACTTCGGCCGCTTCATATAGAAACGATCCGAAACGAAATTGATGTCATGTTCATAGCCGCGCCGCCCGGCGTTTCCGGAGAGTGGTCGCCCAAGCTGGCGGAGGCGGGTATCCCGGTCATTGATCTATCCGGCGATCTGCGGATTCAAAACCCGGCCGTGTATGAAAAGTGGTATAAGCGGAAGGCCGCTCCGAAAGGAACGATTCAAAGCGCGGTTTACGGTTTAGCTGAACTGCAAAAAGAAGAGATTCAGACTGCAAAGCTGATTGCCAATCCGGGATGTTTTCCGACGGCTGTGCTGCTCGGGCTCGCCCCGCTGGCGAAGAATAAGCTTTTACAAGATTCATTTCTGATTGTTGATGCGAAAACGGGCGTATCCGGCGCCGGCCGAAAAGCATCCATGGGCACTCATTATTCTGAGCTGAATGATAATTTCAAAATTTATAAGGTTAATGAGCATCAGCATACTCCGGAAATTGAACAGCAATTAGCGGCTTGGCAGCCCGGCACAGGCCCGATCACGTTTTCCGCACATTTGGCGCCGATGACAAGGGGCATTATGGCGACGATGTATACGGAGGCTCCTCCGGGTATGTCTGCTGCACAGGTAAGAGAATTGTATTCCGAATTCTACAAAGATTCATATTTTGTCAGAATCAGGCCGGAAGGTGAATTTCCGGCGACGAAAGAGGTATACGGCAGCAATTTTTGTGATATCAGTGTCACCGTGGATGAAAGAACAAACCGTGCCACCATCGTTTCTGTCATAGATAATCTGATGAAAGGCGCCGCAGGGCAGGCGGTTCAAAATTTAAATATCATGAATGGCTGGCAGGAAGAAACGGGACTTACGATGACGCCAGTCTATCCATAGAACGAAAGAGGGATTCAAAAATATGATTCAGCTGAGTGAGGAAATCACGAAAATAAAAGGCGGCGTATCCTCGCCGAAAGGGTTTGAGGCAAAGGGCGTGCATTGCGGTCTGCGCTATTCAAAAAAAGATCTCGGAGCGATTATCAGCGAAGCGCCTGCAGTCAGTGCAGCGGTATATACGCAGAGCCATTTTCAGGCAGCGCCGCTGAAAGTGACGCAAGCCAGCCTGAAAAAAGAGGGTGTGCTTCAGGCGGTTATCGTCAACAGCGCGATTGCCAACGCCTGTACGGGAGACCAAGGATTAAAGGACGCCTATGAAATGCGGGACGGCTTCGCGAGCCAGCTCGGCATTGAGCCGGAGCTTGTTGCGGTTTCGTCAACCGGGGTGATCGGCGAGCTTTTAGACATGAAAAAAATTCAAGCGGGCATTGAACAGCTCGGTCAAGCGCCGTCCGTGTCCGGAGCATTTGAAGAAGCCATTTTGACGACGGATACAGTGACGAAACAGACGTGTTATGAACTGGTGATCGGCGGAGACATCATCACGATCGGCGGAGCGGCGAAAGGCTCCGGCATGATCCACCCCAACATGGCGACAATGCTCGGCTTTGTCACAACGGACGCGGCCGTGGAAGAACAGGCGCTCAAAAACGCGCTCAGAGAGATTACGGATGTTTCATTTAACCAAATCACCGTTGACGGAGAAACATCGACGAATGACATGGTGCTTGTGATGGCAAACGGCTGCGCGGGGAATGATTGCCTGACGGAGCAGCACCCTGACTGGCCGGCTTTTAAAAAGGGATTAAAGCTTGTATGCGAAGACCTTGCCAAAGATATAGCCAGAGACGGTGAAGGAGCGACGAAATTAATTGAAGCCAGAGTCGAAGGCGCGAAAAACAACCTTGAGGCGAATATTATCGCCAAAAAAATCGTCGGCTCAAGCCTTGTGAAGACCGCCGTTTACGGCACAGACGCCAACTGGGGGCGCATCATCGGCGCAATCGGGCACAGTGCGGCAAGCGTAACGGCCGAACAAGTGGAAGTTTTCCTCGGCGGCCAGTGTCTGTTTAAACACAACGAACCTCAGCCGTTTTCGGAAACTGATGCCAAGGAGTACTTATCAGGTGATGAGATTACGATTTCAGTCCGCCTGCAGGAAGGCTCCGGCAGCGGCCGGGCATGGGGCTGTGACTTAACCTATGATTATATTAAAATCAATGCGAGCTATCGCACATAACAAAGGGGAGCGGCATGAAGAAAACGATCGTTTTTAAGTGCGGCGGAAGCGTGATCCGCGAGTTATCCGCCGATTTTTTTCAAAATGTAAAAGAGCTGATGCAATCGGGCTGGAACATTGCCGTCGTCCATGGAGGCGGCCCGGACATTTCAAAAATGCTGAAAACATTGCAGATTGAAACGGAATTTGTCGATGGACAGCGGAAAACGACCAAACCGGTGCTGGAAACAGCGGAAATGGTCTTGTCAGGGACGATCAATAAATTTTTCGTAACCGAACTCGCGAAAAACGGGCTGAAAGCCGCGGGAATATCAGGAAAGGACGGCGGTCTCCTTCAAGCATCCTATCTTAATCAAGACAAATACGGAGAAGTCGGCGAAATACAAAAAACCGATCCGTCAATCATTCACGCATTAATGAAAGAAGGCATCATTCCCGTTATCGCTCCGCTTTCCATGACAAGTGATTTCGAAACGCTGAACGTCAACGCAGACGCCGCGGCATCGGCCGTCGCTTCAGCCTTACACGCCGACAAACTTTTATTTGTCACGGATGTCGAAGGAATTATGGACGGAGAGAGCAGGCTGGATACTTTGACGCCGCAAGAGATTCAGGCCCTCATAGATGACGGCGTGATTTCAGGAGGGATGATTCCGAAGGTAAACTCGGCATTATCGGCACTGAGTGAAGATGTCGAGGAAGTGATGATCGTAAACGGAAAAGGAGCGTTTTTCACCGATCAAGCCTTCCAAGGAACAAAAATTGTCAAAGAAAAGGAGAGCGTGTCATGAGCAGTCTATTTCAAACCTACAGTCGCTGGCCCATCGATATCAAAAAAGCGAAAGGGACAATTGCAGAGGATGAAAACGGAAAAACGTATCTCGATTTTATTCAGGGCATCGCCGTTTCCAATCTCGGCCATTGTCATGATGAGGTCACAGAAGCGGTGAAAGAACAGCTTGACAGCGTATGGCACGTTTCCAATCTGTTTGAAAATGATCTTCAGGAAAAAGCCGCGGCAAAGCTTGCCGAACATAGCGCGGGGGATCTCGTTTTCTTCTGCAACAGCGGGGCCGAAGCGAATGAAGGCGCCATTAAGCTTGCCCGTAAAGCAACGGGAAAGACAAAAATTGTAACATTTCATCAATCCTTTCACGGGCGGACCTATGCGGGGATGGCCGCCACCGGACAAGACAAAATCAAGACCGGTTTCGGACCGATGCTTCAAGGCTTTCACTATCTTCCGTTCAATGATCCGTCGGCATTCAGCACGCTTTCAAAAGAGGATGATATCGCCGCCGTCATGCTTGAGACGGTGCAGGGAGAAGGGGGAGTCAATCCCGTCGATCCGGAATTCATCGAAGCCTTACAGACATTTTGCAAAGATAAACAGGCGCTGCTTATCGCAGACGAGATTCAAACCGGAATCGGCCGGACGGGCAAGGCATTCGGCTATGAGCATTTCGGCATCTCGCCGGACATCATCACTGCTGCGAAAGGGCTTGGAAACGGTTTTCCCGTCGGAGCCGTGATCGGCAAAAAGAAGCTTGGCGACGCCTTTACGCCGGGTACGCATGGTACGACTTTCGGCGGCAATAAGCTTGCCATGGCAGCTGTGAAAGCAACCTTGGACATTGTGTTTCAGCCGGACTTTCTCCAGGCGGCGGCAGACAAAGGATCATTTTTAAAAGCGCAGCTGAACCGTGAACTGACAGGGCCTTTTGTAAAAGAAATCCGCGGAAAAGGGTTATTAATCGGCATTGAATGCGCAGGTCCCGTGTCCGGCATCATCGGAGATCTGCAGGAACGCGGGCTTCTCGTGCTTCCGGCCGGACCGAATGTCATCAGGCTGCTCCCGCCGCTTACGGTTTCTGAAGAAGAAATGCTGTCGGCCGTCAGTATGCTTAAGGCAGCGATCGAAGCGCATTCGGCAGTGAAACGGTAATTTTTTTTCGATATAAAAGTATAAAAATTCATATTTTTAATTAATTATTCATCAAGAGGTGGGCTTTAGATGAAAGGCTATTTAGTATTGGAAGACGGAACATCATTCGGCGGTGAACTTGAAAAAGAAGCCCGCTGTGTTGGCGAAGCGGTTTTTTTCACCGGAATGACGGGTTATCAGGAAGTGCTTACAGACCCGTCATATAAGGGTCAGATCGTCGTCTTTACGTATCCGCTGATCGGAAACTACGGAATTAATGAAAAAGACCTTGAAAGTAAGATTCCTCAAGTCAAGGCTGTTGCCGTCTATGAAGCGTGTGAACATTTTTCTCACCATGAAGCAGTCTCAAGCTTGAGAGAGTATTTAAATAAATGGAACATCCCGCTCTTAACCGAAGTGGACACACGGGCCGTCGTCAAAACCATCCGCTCCGGCGGCACGATGAACGCTGCCGTGTCAACAACAGGAGAAATTCCGGCAGCATCCGGAACAGAAAACCCGGCGGAGCTGGCGCAGTCTGAAGACATCACGTCAATGGGGAATGGAGACCGGCATATTGCGCTGATTGATTTCGGTTATAAAAAATCAATCGCCTCGTCACTTGTAAAGCGCGGCTGTAAAGTAACGGTCATTCCGTATCAGCAGATGAACGCTGTTTACGACATTCAGCCTGACGGAATCGTGCTCTCAAACGGCCCGGGCGACCCGAAAGCGATTGCGCCGTACATGAACCGGATTACATCATTACTCAGTGATTTCCCCGCACTCGGCATTTGCCTCGGGCATCAGCTGATTGCCCTGGCTTTCGGAGGAAATACGTATAAGCTGCCGTTCGGCCACAGGGGTGCCAACCATCCCGTCATTGACCGGAAAACGAAACGGGTGTTTATGACAAGCCAGAACCACAGCTATGTCGTTGATGAAGCATCAATTGACGAAAACGAGCTGTCCATCAGATTTCATCATGTCAATGATACATCAGTGGAAGGGCTCATTCATAAGCGCCTTCCCGTATTAAGCGTCCAGTTCCACCCTGAAGCTCATCCCGGACCGGCTGAGAGCGAGTGGATATTTGATGAATTTCTAGAGAAAGTGATACCAGCAAGGAGAGAAATCGCTCATGCCTAAAGATACAACCATTTCCAGCATATTAGTCATCGGCTCCGGCCCGATCATCATCGGCCAGGCGGCAGAATTTGATTATTCAGGAACGCAGGGCTGCATGGCTCTGAAAGAAGAAGGATACCGCGTTATTCTAGTCAACAACAACCCGGCAACGATTATGACGGATGAGGCGTTTGCCGATGAAATATATTTTGAACCGCTCACAACCGACAGCATCGAGGCCATTATTGAAAAAGAAAAACCAGACGGTCTGCTTGCCAATTTGGGCGGCCAGACGGCATTGAATTTAGCCGTTAAGCTTGAAGAAGCAGGCGTGCTGAAGAAGCATCACGTCAAGCTTTTGGGAACATCGGTGGAAACCATTCAAAAAGGCGAAGACCGGGAGCAGTTCCGCGCCCTGATGAAAGAGCTCGATCAGCCCGTTCCGGAAAGCGAAATCGTCGACAACGAAGAAGACGCCCTCCGTTTCGCTGAGTCTATCGGATTGCCGGTCATTCTGAGACCGGCGTACACGTTAGGCGGAAAGGGAGGCGGAATCGCGAAAACGAAAGAAGCGTTTCAGACGCTTATTAAACAGGCGCTGTTAGCAAGCCCGATCAGCCAATGCCTCGTCGAAAAAAGCATCGCCGGTTTTAAAGAAATCGAATATGAGGTCATGCGCGACAGCAATCATACATGCATCACCGTCTGTAATATGGAAAACATCGATCCCGTCGGCGTGCATACAGGGGACTCCATTGTCGTCGCACCGTCCCAGACGTTAACGGATGAAGAATATCAGATGCTGCGTTCAGCAAGCCTGGCGATTATTTCGGCGCTGGATGTGGTCGGCGGCTGCAACATTCAATTTGCGCTGGATCCGTTCAGCAAACAGTACTATGTCATTGAAGTGAACCCGCGTGTCAGCCGCTCTTCAGCTCTCGCGTCAAAAGCGACCGGCTATCCGATTGCCAAAATGGCGGCGAAACTTGCCGTCGGCTATACGCTTGATGAACTGAAAAATCCGCTGACGGGCTCTACTTATGCAAGCTTTGAACCGGCGCTTGATTATGTCATCGTCAAATTCCCGCGCTGGCCGTTTGATAAATTTAAACATGCCGACCGCACGCTCGGAACGAAGATGAAAGCGACGGGAGAGGTCATGGCGATTGAAAGAAATATGGAAGCGGCCATTCAAAAAGCGGCGGCCTCCCTTGAGCTGAAAACGATCGGCACCCGCCTGCCTGAACTCGGCGGCTGTACGATCAATCAGCTGTGGGAATTAGCGGTAACGCCGGATGACCGGAGATTTTTCGTCGTCATGGAGCTGTTAAGCCGCGGTGAAACGATAGAAGACATCCATGCCAAAACGAAAATTGACCCGTTTTTTCTCCATGTATTCCGAAATATCATCACATTGGAAAACAAGCTGATGGAAGAAGGGGATCATCTGTCACTGCCGCTTTTAAAGCAGGCGAAGGTAAAAGGCTTCACGGATGTCATGATCGCATCTCTCACGGGAAAAACGGAAGAAGACATCCGTGCTCTCAGAAAGAAATCAGGCATCGTCCCGTCGTTTAAAATCGTAGATACATGCGCCGCTGAATTTGATGCCAAGACGAATTATTTCTACTCCACCTACCTCGGGGAAAGCGACGGAGATATCAGCCGAAAAGAGAAAAAACGCGCCCTCATCATCGGCTCAGGCCCGATCCGCATCGGTCAGGGAGTGGAATTTGATTACAGTGCCGTCCACGGCGTTCTGACCCTGCAAAAGCTGGGGTATGAAACGATTATGATCAATAACAATCCGGAAACAGTAAGCACGGATTATGAAATCGCTGACCGGCTTTATTTTGAACCGCTGACGACAGAACATATTTTGAACGTGGCGGAACATGAAAACATTGATTTTGCCATCGTCCAGTTTGGGGGGCAGACCGCGATCAATGCCGCTGAACCGCTGGAAAAAGCGGGCATTCCGCTGCTCGGAACATCCTTTGAAACCCTTGATGCGCTGGAGGATCGGGATCTGTTTTATCAGCTGCTTGATGACCTTGACCTGAAACATGCCAAAGGCGAAACCGCTTATTCAAAAGAAGAAGCAACGGAAAAAGCAAGCCGAATCGGCTACCCCGTGCTGATCCGTCCGTCTTATGTCATCGGTGGGATGGGCATGATCATCGTTGATTCAGAAGCGCAAATGTCAGAACTGCTGGAAAATGAAGCGGGCATGCCGTATCCGATTTTGATCGATCAGTACATTACAGGAAAAGAATTGGAGATCGATCTGATTTCCGACGGACATGAAGTATTCGTGCCGACTTACACAGAGCACATTGAACGCGCCGGCGTCCATTCGGGCGACAGTTTTGCGATTCTTCCGGGTCCGTCTGTCACACCTGATATGCAGCGGAATATAAGAGAGGCCGCCGAAAAAATCGCGGTAAAACTGGCTTTTAAAGGCATCATGAACATTCAGTTTGTCATTGATGACAAAGGGGATATTCTCGTTCTTGAAGTGAATCCGCGGGCAAGCCGCACGGTTCCTGTCGTGTCTAAGGTGATGGGGGTGCCGATGATCCCGCTTGCCGCCAGATTGCTGGCCGGCGCTTCCCTTAAAGACATCAAGCCCGAGGTTCAAAATCAGCACGGAACGGCAGTGAAATTCCCGGTTTTTTCTTCGCACGCCATTCAGGATGTGGACGTAAAGCCCGGGCCGGAAATGAAGTCGACCGGAGAAGGCATGTGTGTCGCGTTTGACGCAGAAAGCGCCCTGAAAAAAATCTACGCGCACGTCTGGGAGAAAAAAGGCAGCATCTATCTGGAAGGCTGTGATGCGGAATTGGAACGTCAGGCTCAAGAGGCGGGATTTACCGTATGCAAAGATGCGTTCCCGGCATGGGCAGAGCGAAAGGATAAAGCGGTCCATATCAATTTCAATCACTCTGAAGAAGCACGTAAACAACGGATTGAAGCCATGACGCACGGTGTGACGGTCTTTACTGAACCGGAAACCGTAAAGGCATTTTTAGCAAGCGGCTCCGGCAAAACTAAGCCTGTATCGCTCAAAGATCTTTATCAAAAGGAAGTGGCATCATGCACACAATAAAAGCGGAACACACATTAACCCATTTGTACGGCAAAGATTTTCTTTCCTTAAAAGATGTCAGCCCGTCAGACATCAAAGCGCTTCTGACAGAAGCTTCATTATTAAAACAACATCCGATACAGCCGATTTTCCAAGGGAAAACATTGGCGATGATTTTTGAAAAATCTTCAACCCGCACACGTGTGTCTTTTGAAGCGGGAATGGCCCAGCTCGGGGGAACGGGACTATTTCTTTCAAGCAGCGACCTGCAGCTTGGGCGGGGGGAGACGGTCGCGGATACGGCGAAGGTGCTGTCCGGCTTCGTTGATGCCATTATGATCCGCACCTTTGAGCATGAAAAAGTCGAAGAGCTTGCCGAGCATGCAGACATTCCCGTCATAAACGGGCTGACCGACCGGTATCACCCGTGTCAGGCACTCGCGGATCTGTTAACGATACAAGAAATAAAAGGAAAACTGAAAGGAGTAAAAGCCGCCTATATCGGTGACGGAAATAATGTGGCGCATTCACTTATGATCGGCTGCGCAAAAATGGGCTGTGACATTGCGATTGCTTCGCCGAAAGGCTATGAAGTAGAGGAAGAGGCGGTGAATGCCGCGAAAGAAGCGGCGGCTGTTTCCGGAGCGAAAATCACCCTTACCGAAAATCCGCAGGAAGCGGTGCGGGATGCAGATGTGATTTACTCCGACGTCTTCACGAGCATGGGGCAGGAGGAAGAGACGCAGCAGCGGCTGAATGTGTTTGCCCCGTATCAAGTCAACGCCTCACTCGTCAGTCTCGCAAAACCCGACTATACATTTTTGCATTGCCTGCCCGCGCATCGGGAAGAAGAGGTCACGTCCGAGATTATCGACGGTCCGAACTCTGCGGTATTTCAGCAGGCGGAAAACCGGCTTCACGCGCAAAAAGCGCTCCTGAAAGCTCTTCTTTACAAACAGGATGAACAAAAAAACCGCTGAATCTCATTCAGCGGTTTTTGATATTTCTCCGCATACAAGCGCATACTACATAAAAAAGAAAAAGGAGGAAATGACGTGGGACAGCAGCATCAATTCCGCCCGGGACAAAAAGCGCCGAATAACGGTGTGTACGTTGAAATCGGCGAAACGGGAAGCATGGTCAAAAACCCGCAAAAAATCAAGCTTACGGTGGGGGAAATGTTCCCTGAAACTTCAAACCACAACAGATTGTGGACGTATCAACGAAAACCGTGAACACAAAAAAACCTGCTGAATAGCAGGTTTTTTTATTTAATGCTGGCTTGCATCCTGTTTGACAGGCATGATCTCCGCAAGAACAAAGACTAGCACCGCAATAACCACGGCAATAACGGATGATTGCTTGAAGTTGTACGCCGCGCTGTTCATGGAGGCGACCAAATAACAGGCCATATGTGTTAAAAGGAACGTCCAAATAAAACCGATAATAAACCGCACGTTTCCACCTCGTCCTTCATTTTATTCTACGTTGTATCATACCATACATAAAGCGCGGGCGGAAGGTCATTTTCTCATCAAAAAGCGCGCCTGAAACTGACATTTGCCCGCCTGTCCGGCCGTCTGATGGAAAATTCGGTTCCTGTGCTCGGGATAATAGCCAAAACATAGCAGCAAATAGGAGTTTATCCGATCCGTTTTCATTCTTCTTACATATGATAGCCAATAGAGAGATTAGGGGTAAAAGGAGGCGGGCAGGCATGGGGATTACGGAAAGATTTTTCCAATTCGGATCTGAGCTGAACGTCATCCATCTGCCGTATCGGCCGAATGGCTTCTGTATCTTTATTCTGGGGGACAGAACCCACTTTGTCAGCCGGGACTCAAGCTTTTGGCTCGAACATGAAGGGAGAAACCAGCTGTTAAATACGATGCTTGACAGAGGATACACCATTTTTAACAGCAATTTATACGGACGGCATTGGGGTTCGGAAAAAGCCGTCCTTTACGCCAGACAGCTGATTCATTATGTGCTGAAACAAGAAATCCTCAATCCGAAAATACACTTGCTCGCAGAAGGCATGGGCGCCCTTATCGCCGATCAATTGCTGCAGTCTTCAGCGGAGCATATCCGTTCAGCCGCAATGTTAGATCCTTGTCTTGACCTTCAAGCCCATTTTGAATCAGAGAAAGAAAATAAGTTTTTTTATAAGCAGTTTCTGAGGGAAACGGCACAGAGCTTCGGTGTTTCTGAAAAAGAGGCAAGCTCACTGAGCTATCAGACCATTACCGGCTGCCGCACCCGCGTGCCGGTACATATATGGCAAAGAACGACCGGAGCGCCGTACCCGTACACCCTGCATGCGAATGCGTATAAAGAAGCCCGGGAAAAGACCGGAAGCAAGACTGATATCACGTATCACCTGCTTGAGAACCCTGCGCGTATGTACAGAGCCATCTGCCGGTTTTTCCGCAGTCATGAAAAAGACCTGTAATGAATAGAATACAACAGCCATCTCTTTTCAGAGGGCTGTTTGGCTTGTGTGCGAATGAAAAACCGGAAAGGCGGCAGATGTGATGAAGACAGCGCTGATCATTGGAGCAGATGAATTTCTCGGCCTTTCATTGTGCGAACGGTTGATGGATGAGGGTGTGCATGTTGATGTCATTTTGGCAGAACCGGAGGACAAAACGAGGCAGCTGTATTTAGAAGAACGTTTAATGTGGCTCGCGAGAAACGGGCTTTTTCAAATAATAGATGAAATCGGTGAAAAGGAATACGATCGTATCTGCGTTCAATACGGGAGCGGGTGTCTGCCTGAAGAAAGGGCTGAGCCTTTATATTGGATTGTTTACAGTGAGGATCACGGAGACTGGGAAAAAAACGGTCAGCGGGATACGGCAAAAGCGATTATCCTTCCTCCCCTTTACGGTCCGTGGACAGAAGCAAAAGAAGATGGCGAAAGCAGGATCTTTTTAGAAGACGCAGTCTGCGGGCTGATGAATCAGCTTGAGGCATACGGCACAGAAGACGAAAATCAGATTATTACCCTGGAAATAAAAGAAAAAACGCAAAAAACGGAAGCGGAAGAAAAAATTAAAGAATGGAAAAGACAATTTTCATCAATATTCGACATTTTTTAAGAAATACCTTCCATGTTATGTGCATTACCGCTACAATAAACGTATATCAATTATACATGTTATGAGTTTGAAAAGGGGTTGAACATGGCTTGATCACCAGGCTTGTCATGATCTTTTCTGTCCTCCTTTTATTGAGCGGATGCGCACAAACTCCGTTTAAAGGAAAAATTGAGAAGGTCGGAATGCTTTTTCCCGATACTATCAGTGACTTGGTATGGGGCACAAAAGGTTACAAAGGTTTATTAGCGATACAATCTGAATTTAACGTTGACGTTTATTATAAAGAAAATATCAGATCCGATGAAGATATTTTAAAAGCGATAGATGATTTTCATAAAAAAGGAGTCAATCTTTTATACGGGCACGGAAATGAATACGAGGAAATCTTCAATATGATCAGCAAGGATTATCCCGACATGGAATTCGTCGTCGCAAACGGAACGGCGAAAAGCGATAATGTCACAAGCGTTCATCTTATGGGAGAAGCAATGGGTTTTTTCGGGGGAATGACAGCCGCCCATATGTCAAAAACCAATGAGGTCGGCGTCATCGCCTCCTTTTTGTGGCAGCCTGAAGTAGACGGCTTTATCAAAGGGGCGAAATATGAAAAGCCTGATATCACCGTCAATACTGAATTTACGGACCACTGGGATAACGGCAATGAAGCGCTGCATCTTTACGAGAAGTTAAAAGCGGAAGGCACGGATGTTGTATATCCGGCCGGAGACGGGTATAATGTTCCTGTCATTCAGCAAATCAAAAAAGACGGGCTTTACGCCATCGGCTATGTCGCCGAGCAATCGAATCTCGGCAAAAACACGGTGCTGACAAGCACGGTGCAAAACGTAGATAAAGCCTATACATTAATTGCCGAGCAATATAATAAAGGTACGCTCAAGAGCGGAGATCACAACTTTGATTTCAGGGAAGGAGTCGTTGAAATGGGGACGTTCAGCCCTCTGGTGGACAAAGCATTTCAAGACAAAATCTCAGACCTTGTAAAAACGTATAACCGAACAAATGAACTGCCGTCAAATGAATAGAGGTGGATACACATGCAGCATGAAAAGTCTCTTGAATTTATGCAGATCGCGATGAAATACCTGCCGGAAGCAAAGGCGGAGCTTGAGAAATCCGGCATAGATCTGTCTTTGGAAATGATTCAGCCGTTTATGGACCTGTTTACATCGGTCATGGCGGAAGCGTATGAGCTTGGCAGATCTGATGCCGGGGAGCTGAATAAATAAAGAGAGCCACTTTTCATGAAGTGGCTTTTCACATGATTTTTTTCTTTATAGCGGACACCATCGGCGCGAAGTCTTTAAATACAGGCTTTAATTGATCCAGAGAGTTCATGATGGACCCCAGCTGATTCATCACGTGGTTGTAATCGATCTCTTCTTCGTTTTCAGCCTGAGGCTGCTCCGGGTTTTCTTCCGGTTCTTTATCCCGGTCTCTGGAATCGCCGAACATCATTTTGGAGAAAATATCCATAGTGAAGCCTCCTTTCGTCTTCCTTTTATTCTATGAGGAGCAGCGTCCGATAGTTTAGACGAATATATTGCCAACAGAAAAAAAATAGGGTAGAATTAGTACCTGATACTAATAATTGATCATAACTAATTAGTTTTAAATTCATTATAAAAAAGGAGTCTTTCCAATGAAAGCTGGAATTCTTGGCGTCGGCCGTTACATCCCGGAAAAAGTGCTGACAAATCATGATCTTGAACAAATGGTAGATACATCGGACGAGTGGATTCGTACGAGAACAGGTATAGAAGAAAGAAGAATCGCCGCGGAAGATATGTATTCATCCGGCATGGCCGCTGAGGCTGCGCAAAAAGCGCTTGATCAGGCCGGCATTTCCGCTGAGGAGCTTGATATGATCCTCGTGGCGACGGTTACTCCTGACCAGTCCTTCCCTACCGTTTCCTGTATGATACAAGAGAAGCTCGGGGCCAAAAAAGCGTGCGCGATGGATATCAGCGCCGCATGTGCGGGTTTTATGTACGGTATCGTAACCGCCAAACAATTCATTGAATCGCAAACATACAAACATGTCCTCGTGGTCGGCGTGGAAAAGCTCTCAAGCATTACCGACTGGGACGACCGCAATACGGCTGTGCTGTTCGGAGACGGAGCCGGAGCGGCGGTCATCGGACCGGTCAGCGACGACAGAGGCATACTGTCATTTGAGCTCGGAGCAGACGGTACAGGCGGTCAGCACTTGTACTTAGATGAAAAAGGACATACAATCATGCATGGAAGAGAAGTTTTCAAATTCGCCGTCCGGCAAATGGGTGAATCGAGTGTAAATGTCATTGAAAAAGCCGGCCTCTCCAAAGAGGACGTAGACTTTTTGATTCCGCATCAGGCAAACATCCGCATCATGGAAGCGGCACGGGAACGTTTGGAGCTTCCGGTTGAAAAGATGTCTAAAACAGTCCATAAATATGGAAACACATCCGCAGCATCCATTCCGATTTCATTAGTAGAGGAACTGGAAGCAGGCAAAATTAAAGACGGCGACGTCATCGTCATGGTCGGTTTCGGCGGAGGATTGACATGGGGCGCCATAGCAATACGCTGGGGACGATAAAAAAAGGTGAGGTGCACACAAGATGAGTAAAAAAAGAGTAGTCGTTACAGGGCTTGGAGCCCTGTCTCCGCTTGGAAACGACGCCGAAACAAGCTGGAAAAATGCAATCGGCGGCGTATCCGGAATCGGACCGATCACACGTGTGGAATCGGACGAGTATCCGGCGAAAGTAGCTGCTGAACTGAAAGATTTCAATATTGAAAATTACATGGATAAAAAAGAAGCGCGAAAAATGGACCGCTTCACGCAATATGCTGTCGTAGCCGCGAAAATGGCCGTTCAAGATGCCGGTCTGAACATCACAGACGAGATCGCGCCGAGAGTCGGCGTTTGGGTCGGGTCCGGAATCGGCGGTCTTGAAACGCTTGAATCCCAATTCGAAATCTTCCTGACAAAAGGGCCGAGACGGGTCAGCCCGTTCTTTGTTCCGATGATGATTCCGGATATGGCGACAGGCCAAATCTCAATCGCTCTCGGAGCAAAAGGAGTCAACTCCTGTACGGTGACGGCATGTGCGACGGGAACGAACTCTATCGGTGACGCGTTTAAAGTCATTCAGCGCGGCGATGCCGATGCGATGATTACGGGCGGAACGGAAGCGCCGCTGACAAGAATGTCATTTGCGGGCTTCAGCGCAAACAAAGCCCTTTCTACAAATCCTGATCCGAAAACGGCAAGCCGCCCGTTTGATAAAAACCGTGACGGCTTTGTCATGGGAGAAGGCGCGGGGATCGTCGTGCTTGAAGAGCTTGAGCATGCCCTTGCCCGCGGTGCGAAAATCTACGGGGAAATTGTCGGCTACGGCTCAACGGGTGATGCCTATCACATTACCGCGCCTGCCCAAGACGGAGAAGGCGGTGCGAGAGCGATGCAGGAAGCAATCAAAGATGCGGGCATCAAGCCTGAAGAAATTGATTACATCAACGCTCACGGCACAAGCACGTACTACAATGATAAATACGAGACAAAAGCCATTAAGACCGTTTTCGGTGATCATGCGTACAAGCTCGCCGTCAGTTCGACAAAATCAATGACGGGTCATTTGTTAGGCGCTGCCGGAGGAATTGAAGCAATCTTCTCCGTCATGGCCATTAAAGACAGCATTATCCCGCCGACGATTAACATCGAAACACCTGATGAAGAGTGTGATTTAGATTATGTACCGGACAAAGCGCGCGAGCAGGATGTCAACATCGTTCTCAGCAACTCGCTCGGCTTCGGCGGACATAATGCCACTTTGATCTTTAAAAAATATCAATAATACAGTTTTGACCGGCTGCCTGAAAAAGGTGGCCGGTTTTTTTGTGTGTGCATATGATAACAACAAGAGGAGGCGAACCGGTATGAGCGTCAAGCAGACATATCAATGGATGGAAAAGGCGGCATCCGTAAATGATCTGGCCCCGCATCTTTTGCCGCTTTTTGCAGGGGCCGATAAGAAAGAGTGGAAGCCGATACTCGGGATGCTGCAAAACCACGGCATGTTCCGCCATTTGAAGGACGGCGTTAGGACCAGTAAACGGCTGAAAGAAAAAGGATGCTACAGCCATATTCAAAAGGAGGAAGCCTATTTAAAGGAGAAGTGGAACGGGCCGGACGTGCCGATCGTAGTTTTGCCCGTCGATGAACGAAACCGGAAAATCCGTCAGGAATTCGGATCAAAATCCGGTCTGGCCTTTCGGGACAAAATGTTCCTCTTTCTATCGTCGGATAGTTCCAATTCAGCTGTATCCGCCCTTATGACACATGAATATAATCACGTCTGCCGGTTAGAACATGTGACAAAGGACGAAAAAGACGAGACATTTCTTGATACAATCATGATGGAGGGGCTGGCAGAATATGCTGTATATGAGCGGTTCGGCTCAAGTCTTACGGCGGAATGGACGTCCTACTATACGCCTGAGCAGCTTGATTTTCTGTTTGAAAAAAGAGTCAAGCCGAACCTCCGCTTAACGAGAGACAGCAGAATGTTTTCCCAGCTGTTATACGGAAAAGGATACTTCCCCTCAATGCTCGGCTATGCCGTCGGATTCAATATAGTAAAAAAATATTTAACCGGCCATCAAAAAACAGTAAAAGAAGCATTGGCCATCCCTTCAAAAACCTTTCTGGAGGCAACGCTTTAATAGATTAAAAGAATGGAAATTATTTAAGGATATTACATTTATCCTAAAAAATTCTTGCTTTTGTAATAATGATGTAATAATATACAACTATAAAATTTTTCGACTATTCTATATTTTGTGATAGCGAAACGTATGTTTCCCTCTGCTTCAGCGGAATGAGAAAGGGGCGTATCATGAGCACACTATTAGAAGTGAATAATTTAAAGACCTATTTTTTCAGAAAGAAACAGCCGATCCCCGCAGTCGACGGGGTTGATTTTCACATTAACAAAGGCGAAACCGTCGCTCTTGTAGGAGAATCCGGCTCGGGCAAAAGCATCACCTCGCTTTCTATTATGGGACTTGTCCAAGGCTCGGGCGGAAAAATTATGGACGGCTCGATTAAGCTTGAAGGCAGGGACCTGGCCTCCTTCACCGAAAACGAATATTGCAAAATCCGCGGAAATGACGTCTCTATGATCTTTCAGGAGCCCATGACTTCCCTGAATCCGGTGCTGACCATCGGCGAACAAATTACCGAAGTGCTTGAATACCATAAAAAAATGAATAAAAAAGAAGCGGCTAAAAAAGCCGTTGAGCTTCTGGAACTCGTCGGATTCTCCAGAGCGGAACAAGTAATGAAAGAATATCCGCACCGTCTTTCCGGAGGGATGAGACAGAGGGTGATGATCGCCATTGCGCTCAGCTGCAATCCGAAGCTTCTGATCGCTGATGAGCCGACGACGGCGCTTGATGTGACGATACAAGCCCAAGTATTGGAGCTGATGAAAGACCTCTGCAAAAAATTCGATACTTCCATTCTGCTGATCACTCACGATTTAGGTGTGGTTTCCGAAGCCGCCGACAGGGTGATCGTGATGTACTGCGGACAAGTCGTAGAGAGCGCGAGTGTGGAGGACTTATTTTTAAACCCTCTTCATCCGTATACCGAAGGGCTGTTAAACTCCATACCGGTGATAGATGGAGAGATTGATACATTAAAAGCGATCAAAGGCAGTGTCCCGACACCGGATAATCTTCCGGAAGGCTGCCGATTTGCCCCGAGGTGTTCAAAAGCGATGGACAAATGCAAAACAGGGCAGCCGGAGCTGATAACGCATGAAAGCGGCCGTTCTGTAAGATGTTTTTTATATGAGGAAGAGGGTGCCCAATCAAAATGACAGCTGCAGGCCAAGAAACGATTTTAGAGCTGAAAGACGTAAAAAAATATTTCCCGATCCGCTCCGGTTTTTTTCAAAGGAAAGTCGGTGATATAAAGGCTGTTGACGGTGTTTCTTTTTCACTGAAGCGCGGGGAGACGCTCGGCATCGTCGGTGAATCAGGATGCGGCAAATCAACGGCGGGAAGGACGATGATCCGTTTATACAAGCCGACAGACGGCCGGATTCTTTTTAAGGGGCAGGATATCTCCGGCTTATCTGAAGAAAAGCTGAGAAAAAGCGTCCGCAAAAACATCCAGATGGTCTTCCAAGATCCCTTCGCATCCCTTAACCCGAGGAAAACGCTGCGTTCCATTATTAAAGAGCCGTTCCAGACTCACCATATGTACAGCATGAGCGAGCGGAACGAGCGAGTGGAGGAGCTGCTGGCGAAAGTCGGCCTTCACCCGAGCTTTGCAAACCGCTATCCGCACGAATTTTCCGGGGGGCAGCGCCAGCGGATCGGGATTGCGCGGGCTCTGACGTTGAATCCCGAGCTGATTATTGCGGATGAACCCGTTTCCGCACTCGATGTCTCCATTCAGGCCCAGGTCATCAATCTGATGGAAGAACTGCAGGATGAATTCAACCTGACCTATTTGTTTATTTCTCATGATTTGAGTGTTGTCCGCCATATCAGCGACAGAGTCGGCGTCATGTATCTGGGAAAAATGATGGAGCTGACCGATAAACACGAGCTGTACGGCAATCCGCTTCACCCTTATACGCAAGCGCTTTTGTCTTCAGTGCCCGTCACGAGAAAAAAAGACGCCGTCAAGCGGGAACGAATCATCCTGAAAGGAGAACTGCCAAGCCCGGCAAACCCGCCGAAAGGCTGCGTGTTCCACACGCGGTGCCCGATGGCCAAACCGATCTGCAAGGAACAAATCCCGGCATTTGAAGAAGCCGCTCCCGGCCATTACGTTGCCTGCCATTTATATGCCTGAAATGACAAGCATCGAGAGGGGGTATGCCGGATTACATAACCAGTTTGCTGCATATATATCACAAAGGGGGAATTGATATGAAATTACGTAAAAGCGCACTGATGATGCTAAGTGTTTTTATGGCGTTTGCCATCTTCCTGTCAGCCTGCTCCGGCTCAAAATCCACAAGCACCGAATCCAAACCGGCAGGAAAACCGCAAAAAGGCGGAGATTTGGTTGTCGGGTCAACCGGGGAACCCACACTTTTTAATCCACTTTATTCTACTGATGTTGCAAGTTCTGATATTGAAGGAATGCTTTACAGCACATTATTGGAAACTGATGAGAAATTAAACGTCAAGCCGTCGCTGGCTGAAAAAGTAACAGAAGCTGACGGGGGATTAACGTATGATGTAAAACTGAAAAAAGGCGTAAAATTCCATGATGGAAAAGAGCTGACGGCCGATGATGTTGTTTTCACCTACAGCATCCCTCTTAACAAAGATTACAACGGTGAGCGTGGCTCGGGTTTTGAGTCCCTTAAATCCGTAACGAAAAAAGGAAAATATGAAATTCAGTTTAAAATGAAGAAAAAAGATGCCTATTTCTATAATGTCGTTCTCGACAGTTACGGCATTTTGCCTAAACATATATTGGGTAAGGTCCCGGTTGCAGATCTGGGAGAGAATGAATTTAACCGTAAAAATCCAATCGGCTCCGGTCCGTTTAAGTTTGTTGAGTGGAAAAAGGGCGAGTATGTCAAACTGGAAGCAAATGATGATTACTTTGGCGGCAGACCTTACCTTGATACAGTGACAGTAAAAACAATACCTGATTCTAACGCGGCCGTGGCTCAGTTAAAAGCGGGGGATATTGATTTCTTCGTTGTGCCGGGCACAGATTTTGATACGGTTAAAACGTTTGGAAATGTGAAGGTCAAATCTGACCTTGGCTTAAACTACAGCTATATCGGCTGGAATGAGAAAAAAGAGATCTTTAAGGACAAAAAAGTGCGTCAGGCATTGACTTACGCTCTTGACAGGCAGGCAATGGTGGATCAAGTGCTGAATGGAGACGGTAAGGTAGCGGATGTTCCTGAGAGTCCGCTGTCATGGAATTATCCGAAGTCTAAAGTGCCGACATTTGATTATAATCCGAAAAAAGCAAAGCAGCTGCTAAAAGAAGCCGGATGGGAAGACCATGACGGTGACGGCTACCTTGATAAAGACGGAAAAAAATTCTCATTTGAAATTAAAACGAATCAAGGCAATAAAATTCGTGAAGATTTAGCTGTTGTCGTTCAGCAGCAATTAAAAGAAGTGGGAATCGAGGCTAAACCGCGAATTGTTGAATTCAGTGCGTTAATCGAACAGACAAGTGCCCCTAATTGGGATTACGACGCTCTTCTTCTCGGATGGAGTCTTGCAACGTTCCCGGATCAGTTCTCTATTTTCCATTCAAGCCAATCGAAAAACGGGCTGAATAATATCTGGTATAAAAACCCGAAAGTCGATAAGCTGCTTGAAGAAGCGAAGACAATTACAGACAGAAAAGAATACCAAAAGAAGTATGAAGAGATATACAAATTGATTGCTGAAGATCAGCCGTACAGCTTCTTATTCTATTACAATTACCACAGAGCGATGCCGAATAATTTACAAGGCTATGTATTCCACCCTAAAAATGACTTGTACAATATTGAAAAATGGTGGCTGGATCAAAAATAGCAAAAGCCCTGGAGAGGGAAGGAGGTTCCTTTCCTCTCTTATCCTATTTAAAAAGGGGACAAGAACATGGTTACATATATTTTACGGCGAACATTAATGTCCTTGCCGATTCTCTTAGGCATTACAATTTTGTCGTTTGCCATCATGAAAGCAGCGCCGGGAGACCCGATGTCACTTATGATGGACCCTACAATCAGTCAAGCGGACAGGGCAAAATTCATTGAAAAATACGGGTTGAATGATCCGGAACCTGTTCAATATGTGAAATGGCTGGGGAATATGCTGCAAGGGGATTTCGGGACTTCTATCGTCAAGAAAGGCACTCCAGTTTCTGAACTTATCTTATCCCGCTTACCGAATACGATTGTGCTTATGCTTTTCTCAACCCTTGTCGCTCTTCTTATTTCTATTCCATTTGGTGTTCTGTCAGCGAAACGTCCTTATTCAAAATTGGATTACGGGATAACTGTTACTTCATTTTTAGGGCTTGCCATTCCGAATTTTTGGTTCGGTTTGATTTTAATCATGGTTTTATCTGTAAATCTGGGGTGGTTTCCCACTGGCGGAGTAAGCACTTTGAATGCTGACTTTAACATATTTGACCGATTGCATCACTTGATTCTGCCTGCTTTTGTGCTCGCTACGGCAGACATGGCAGGGATAACGAGATACACAAGATCCAGTATGCTTGATGTGTTAAAACAGGATTATATACGAACGGCGCGTGCGAAAGGATTCCGAGATAATAAAGTAATTTTTAAACACGGTTTGAGAAACGGACTTCTTCCTGTCATCACTATTTTTGGTCTGATGATACCGTCATTTATCGGGGGAGCGGTAGTGGTAGAACAGATTTTTACTTGGCCGGGTCTCGGTAAATTGTTTATTGATTCAGCCTTTTCGCGGGATTATCCGGTTATCATGGCCATGACGGTCATTTCAGCTGTTTTGGTTGTGGTGGGGAATTTAATTGCGGACATCTTATATGCGCTGGTTGATCCCCGCATTGAATATTAACAAAGAGAGGTGAGAGGTCAAATGTTACAGCCAAATACCGGCACACCCCCCAGCGAAGTAAAATTAAAGGAAAATATTCAATCCAAACCGGAAACAATGACGAAGATTTTTTTCGAAAAGTTCTTTCAAAATAAACTAGCTGTAATCGGAGCCGTTATATTAACCATCATCATCTTGTCAGCCTTATTCGCTTCGGTAATCGCTCCTTACTCTCCGGAGAGTCAATCTCTTATCAATCGTTTGAAGCCGCCGAGCTTAAAACATCTAATGGGAACTGATAAATTCGGAAGAGACATCTTTACGAGGGTTCTGTACGGGGCGCGCGTCTCCTTGCTTGTCGGATTCGCTTCTGTGATCGGCGCGATTACAATCGGGACAGTTGTCGGAGCCGTTGCCGGATATTTTAAAGGGATTGTCGATGCCGTTCTCATGAGAACCGTTGATATCGTATTATCCATACCTGATATATTTTTGCTTATTACACTTGTTACGATTTTCCAGCCCGGAATGGATAAATTAATTTTAATTTTCTCCCTTACAGGCTGGACAACAACGGCACGTCTTGTCCGAGGGGAGTTTTTATCGCTTCGTTCCAGAGAGTTTGTATTAGCTGCAAAGACGATCGGTACAAAAAATCATCACATCATCTTTTCTCATATATTGCCGAATGCGCTCGGACCGATTATTGTCTCAGCCACATTAAAGGTGGGAACGGTTATTTTGGCGGAATCTACATTAAGTTATCTCGGTTTCGGGATTCAGCCGCCGATCGCAAGCTGGGGCAATATGCTTCAGGATGCACAGAACTTTACGCTTATGATTCAGGCTTGGTGGTACCCGTTATTCCCAGGGTTGTTGATTCTTCTTACCGTATTGTGCTTTAACTTTGTCGGAGACGGGCTGCGTGATGCGCTTGATCCGAAAAATGTGAAATGATCTCCCGGACGGAACGGGAGATTTTTTTGTTGCGATGCAGTCGGAAATCCAGCTCCGTAATGCGGAAATCTCATATTGAAATGGAATAATTTATCTATCCCTTGCCTATACTGTGGACAACAGTTTTTATAAAGTGAGGGGTCGAATATGTTATTTCTTCATGATGTATGGGTCAATTGGTTTGAAGGGGAAGAAAACGGCTACAATGTATGCCATTTTCACGAATGGCGGAAGGAAGACACGGTTGAACTTTTGGATCAGACGCCGCTGCTCAGAGTGCCGTCGGTATTATTTCATTACATAGAAAACGACTTATCAGAGCTTCCGAAAGAGCTGCTTGACCAAGTCCACCAAAAGTCATACGTGCGAAAAAATCATGAGCGGACAAAGCTGGAGTATTGTTTTGTCGTGACAGACGGGATCGGCATCATTGCCGTGGATACGATCGGGTATACCATTCCGGTCAGAAAGAGCCGCCTGATTCCGAGACAGGAGCAGCTTGTTTATGAAATGGTAAAGGATGTAGAACCGGAATCGTTTCAATTTAAGCCGGCGCAATTGGAGTCTTCAAAGGAATATCACATTTTGTCATTGGCGCCGGAGCACGTCAGAGGGCTGACGAGAAAAGAGCGGCAGATCAAGCAGCTGATGTTTATGGCGCTCGACCAGCTGAAAGGGCTGAAAAACCGTGCGGAAATTGTGTATTGGTACACGGAGTGGAATCCGCATATGTACGAGCAGATCAAACGGATGAGCTTTGAAGAGATTTGGGACATGCTTTACAATGAAACAATTGAAGGCTGGTCAGATAAACATCTTGCGTTCTGTGAAAATTTGATTAAAGGGCAGCCATTTTTCGAAAAGCTTTGGGAAATGGAACAGGAATCAAAAGTGAACTAAAAAAGAGGCGGGGATTCTCCCGCCTCTTTTCTTTATCTTCTTTTCCGTCCGAGACCCATGGCGTTTTCCATTTTCTTTACCATTTTGCCGGCCGTTTTGTTTGCGCGCTCCGCCCCTTCGTCGAGAATGCGGTCAAGTTCGTCGCTCTCAATTAATTCACGGTAGCGCTCTTGGATCGGTGTCAATGCGCCGATAACGACTTCGGCTAAATCGCTTTTGAATTCACCGTACCCTTTGCCTTCATATTTAGCTTCTAATTCTTCAATTGATGTGTTTCCTAAAATAGAATAGATCGTCAAAAGATTAGAAACGCCCGGTTTGTTTTCTTTATCATACTTTACAATGCCTTCAGAATCAGTTACGGCGCTCTTGATTTTCTTCTCGAGCTGCTTCGGTTCATCAAGCAGCGTGATGAATGCCTTTTGGTTCGGATCTGATTTGCTCATTTTTTTGAGCGGATCAGCCAGTGACATGATGCGCGCGCCTGATTCAGGAATTTTCACCTCAGGAATCGTGAAGATGTCATTGTATTTTTTATTAAAGCGTTCCGCCAGGTTGCGGGTCAGTTCAAGATGCTGTTTTTGATCTTCTCCGACCGGAACAAGATCCGTTCCGTACAGTAAAATATCGCCGGCCATCAGCGGCGGATAGGTTAACAGTCCTGACACGACGGCTTCTTTGCCCTTTGACTTATCTTTAAATTGCGTCATCCGCTCAAGCTCGCCGATATATGCGACGCATTGGAGCATCCACCCCGCCTGGGCATGAGCGGGAACCTCCGACTGGATAAAGAGGGTCGCTTTCTCGGGATCAAGTCCGACGGCCAGGTAAAGAGCCGCGAGATTGCGGATGTTCTTCCGCAGCTCAAGCCGATCCTGCGGAACCGTAATCGCATGCTGATCGACAATACAGAAGTAGCCGTTGTAGTCATGCTGCAAATCAACAAATTGCTTCATTGCGCCGATGTAGTTGCCGAGGGTAACGGAACCGCTCGGCTGAATGCCAGAAAAAATCGTTTTCTTCATAGTTCTTACCTCATTTCTTAAAACATAATAAAAAAAGCCCATTCTTCCCGTAGAAAAAAGGGACGAATGAACCGTGGTGCCACCCTGATTATTCCATTACAATGGAATCGCTCGAGACGTTGGTAACGGAGGCTGCTCCGGCTGGGCCTACTAACGTTCGGTCAGCTGCTCAGAAGTCCATTCCACATCGCCCGTTACCTGCTCCCAGCACCGCAGACTCTCTTCAAACGGATGAAAATGTGTACTACTCTTCATCATCGCAATCACAACAAATGTATTTGATTGATCTATTATAAATCAATTATAGCCAAATGTCATCAGAGGAATACAAGCTTATTTCCAGTTTGCTTTAGGGGTGGAAATCCTCAAAAAGAACTGAAAATGCTTAAATGATAACGCATATCAACATTTCGTATAACGAATATTATATGTAAAAAGCAATATGAACTGGAAATTACAATAAAAAAATTTAGTTAGGTCATGCTTTAAACTATAGAAGTGTATCACCTTTTTGACAGAAAAACTGACCAAATTTAAATATTTTAAATTGAGAAAATAGTATTGCAATAAATTATTCATTTCATTATAATGAACTTGTTCACTCTATTGTTACAGCTTCTTTACATAAAATAATCAGAAAAGACGGAACACAATTAAAGTTTAGAAAAATATTAAGTTATTTTGTCTGATATTTCTGAGTATTTAGTAGTAAAGGCTGAAAAATTTGATTAGGGGGTTAGTGCATGAAAAAGCGTTGGTCTATTGTAGGTTTGATGCTTATCTTCTCGCTTGTATTAAGTGCGTGCGGCGGATTCAGCGGCGGATCAGGCGGCGGTAAAAAAGACACCAAAGGACAGACTTCACTTAATATCAATATTAAAACCGAGCCGTTCTCACTGCATCCGGGTTTAGCGAATGATTCCGTGTCAGGAGGCGTAATCCGACAGACTTTTGAAGGATTGACACGCGTAAACTCCAAAGGTGAGCCTGAAGAAGGAATGGCATCTAAAATTGAAACAAGCAAAGACGGAAAGACCTATACATTTACGATTCGTGACGGTGCGAAATGGTCTAACGGCGACCCTGTGACGGCGCAGGATTTTGAATATGCATGGAAATGGGCGCTTGACCCGAACAACGAATCACAATACGCTTATCAGCTCTACTATATCAAAGGCGCTGAAGCTGCCAATACAGGAAAAGGCAAGATTGATGATGTAGGCGTAAAAGCCGTAAATGACAAAACATTAAAGGTTGAACTGAATAACCCGACACCTTATTTCACGCAATTAACTTCATTCTATACGTATATGCCGATCAACAAGAAAATCGCGGAAAAACATAAAAACTGGAACACAAACGCGGGCGAAAATTATGTGTCAAACGGCCCGTTCAAAATGACGGCCTGGAAACACAGCGGTTCCATCACGCTCGAAAAGAACGATCAATATTGGGATAAAGACGCTGTGAAATTGAAGAAAATCAACATGGTGATGATTAACAATAACAACACCGAACTGAAAAAATTCCAGGCCGGTGAGCTTGACTGGGCAGGAATGCCGCTCGGACAGCTTCCGACTGAATCTCTGCCGACATTGAAAAAAGACGGATCTCTTCACGTTGAACCGATCGCAGGCGTGTATTGGTACAAATTCAACACAGAAGCGAAACCGCTGAACAATGTTAACATCCGTAAAGCCCTTGCTTATGCGATCGACCGCTCGTCCATCGTAAAAAATGTAACGCAGGGCGAACAGATCCCGGCCATGGCTGCGGTGCCGCCGTCAATGAAGGGATTCAAGGATAACACAAAAGGTTATTTCAAAGACAATGACGTCAAATCAGCTAAAGAATTCTTAAATAAAGGACTGAAGGAATTAGGCGTCAAGAATGCCTCTGACCTTCCGGCGATCAAACTGTCCTACAATACGGATGACGCGCATGCAAAAATTGCGCAGGCCGTACAGGAAATGTGGAAAAAGAACTTGGGCGTCAAAGTTGAGCTTGATAACTCCGAATGGAATGTTTACATCGACAAGCTGCACAGCCAGAACTACCAAATCGGGCGTATGGGCTGGCTCGGCGATTTCAACGATCCGATCAACTTCCTAGAATTGTTCCGTGATAAAGAAGGCGGAAACAATGATACCGGATGGGAAGATCCTGAGTTTAAAAAGCTGCTGAACCAATCTCAGCTTGAAACGGATCCGGATAAACGTATCGAAGAGCTGAAAAAAGCAGAAAAGATCTTTATGGACGCAATGCCGGTCGCGCCAGTTTATTTCTATACAGATCCTTGGGTTCAGGATAAAAACCTCAAAAATGTGATCTTGACAGGAACAGGCGAAGTTTACTTCAGAAACGCTTCTTTTGAATAAAAGACGGTTCTGAAAACAAAAGACCCAAGGTATATGGGGAGGATGTCCCCATATACCTTTCTTACTGATTAAGTATAAAATTGTAAAAAACATGGAGGTGTTCACCTTGCTGAAATATATCGGTAAACGATTCATTTACATGATCATCACGCTGTTTGTGATTGTGACCGCCACATTCTTCTTAATGCAGGCAGCGCCGGGCGGACCATTTTCCGGCGAAAGAAAGCTGCCGCCTGAAATTGAGGCAAACTTAAACGAACACTATGGCCTGGACAAGCCTCTTTTCGTTCAATATGTCAGCTACTTAAAATCTGTGGCGATGTGGGACTTCGGACCTTCTTTTAAATATAAAGGCCAAAGTGTTAATGATTTAATCAATTCAGGCTTCCCCGTCTCATTCACTCTCGGTGCAGAAGCTATTCTCCTCGCTTTAGCGTTCGGCGTGCTTTTCGGGGTGCTTGCTGCCCTGTACCATAATAAATGGCAGGATTATACCATTGCGATTTTAACGATCTTTGGGATCTCAGTTCCGAGCTTTATATTGGCGACGATTTTGCAATATATTTTCTCAATTAAATTAGAACTGTTCCCGGTCGCAGGGTGGGAATCCTGGGCATACACCTTTCTGCCCTCTATTGCGCTCGCTTCCATGCCGATGGCGTTCATTGCCAGACTCTCCCGTTCAAGCATGATTGAAGTGTTAAACAGCGATTACATACGGACTGCAAAAGCTAAAGGACTTTCCCGTCCGTCAGTCACCGTGCGCCATGCGCTTCGAAACGCGCTTTTGCCGGTCGTGACATATATGGGGCCGATGGCGGCATCCATTTTAACGGGAAGTTTCATCATTGAATCCATTTTCGGAATTCCCGGTTTAGGCGCGCATTTTGTAAACAGCATTACAAACCGTGATTATACGGTCATTATGGGAGTTACCGTGTTCTTCAGCGTGCTCCTGCTTTTATGCGTATTAATTGTAGACGTGCTGTACGGATTAATCGATCCGAGAATCAAGCTTTCCAAAGCAAAGAAAGGAGCCTAGACCATGCAGAACATTCCTAAAAATATGTTTGAACCAGCTTCAGCTAATGCCGGCGATGCCGAAAAAATAAATAAAAAAAGCCTTTCCCTCTGGAAAGACGCCATGCTCCGCTTCCGCAGCAATAAGCTTGCGATGGTCGGGTTCGTACTGATCGTTCTTATTATTCTGATGGCGATTTTAGCGCCTGTCTTTTCAAGGTATGATTATGCCACTACCAATCTATTAAATGCGGATAAAGCGCCGTCGAAAGATCATTGGTTCGGCACGGATGACCTTGGAAGGGATATATTCGTCCGGACATGGGTGGGCGCGCGGATTTCCATCTTTATCGGTGTCGCAGCTGCCGTGCTTGATTTATTAATCGGCGTAATCTGGGGCAGCATTTCCGGATTCCGCGGCGGACGCACAGATGAAGTGATGATGCGCATCGCCGACATTCTGTGGGCTGTTCCTTCATTATTAATGGTTATTTTGCTGATGGTTGTTCTGCCGAAAGGATTGCTCACCATTATCGTCGCCATGACGATCACGGGCTGGATCAATATGGCGAGGATCGTCCGCGGACAGGTGCTGCAATTAAAGAATCAGGAGTATGTGCTTGCTTCACAGACACTCGGCGCCAAAACCGGCCGGCTTTTGTTTAAGCATATCGTCCCGAACGCGATGGGCTCTATCCTCGTAACGATGACACTGACGGTTCCGACGGCGATTTTTACAGAAGCGTTTTTAAGTTATTTGGGCCTCGGCGTACCTGCGCCGCTTGCGAGCTGGGGAACGATGGCCTCAGACGGATTGCCTGCATTAACCTATTACCCTTGGCGTCTGTTCTTCCCTGCCGGCTTTATCTGCCTGGCGATGTTCGGCTTTAACGTTGTCGGCGACGGGTTAAGAGACGCGCTGGATCCTAAGTTACGCAAATAAGGAGTGATATGAGTGACACGTTTGCTAGAAGTAAAAGACTTAGCCATTTCATTTAAAACATACGGCGGAGAGGTACAGGCAATCCGCGGCGTGAATTTCCATTTGAATAAAGGAGAGACGCTGGCGATCGTGGGGGAGTCGGGTTCCGGAAAAAGTGTGACCTCCCAAGCGATTATGAAGCTGATCCCGATGCCGCCGGGCTACTTTAAAAGAGGACAGATTCTTTTTGACGGACGCGATATCGTGCCGATGTCTGAAAAAGAAATGCAGGCCATCAGAGGAAAGGATATCGGAATGATTTTCCAAGATCCGATGACCTCTCTGAACCCGACGATGAGAGTCGGCAAACAAATTACGGAAGTGCTTTTCAAACATGAAAAAATCTCAAGTGAAGCGGCGAAAAAGCGCGCCATAGAGCTGCTTGATCTCGTCGGAATTCCGATGCCCGAAAAACGGATCGGCCAATTCCCCCATGAATTTTCAGGCGGGATGAGACAGCGTGTCGTCATCGCGATGGCGCTTGCGGCAAATCCGAAACTGTTAATTGCCGATGAACCGACAACAGCTCTTGATGTGACGATTCAGGCACAGATCCTTGAGCTGATGAAAGATCTGCAAAAGAAAATTGATACGTCTATCATTTTTATCACGCATGATCTCGGCGTTGTCGCCAATGTCGCCGACCGGGTCGCTGTCATGTACGCGGGTCAGGTCGTCGAATCGGGCACGGTGGATGAAATCTTTTATGATCCGCGCCATCCGTATACGTGGGGGCTGCTTGCCTCAATGCCTAGCCTGGACAGCACCGATCAGGAAAAACTGACGGCCATCCCGGGCACGCCGCCTGATCTGACGAATCCTCCGAAAGGGGATGCATTTGCGCTCCGCAGCTCATATGCGATGAAAATTGACTTTGAACAGGAACCGCCGATGTATAAAGTGTCTGATACGCATTTTGTGAAATCGTGGCTTCTGCATCCTGATGCGCCTAAGGTCGAGCCGCCTGAAGCGGTGAAGGCTAAAATCCGTCAGCTTCCGAATACGTATCAGCATCCTGTTTTAATGAAGGAAGGTGAAAAAAATGACTGAGAAGCTTCTCGAAATCAAACACTTAAAACAGCATTTTTTCACGCAGAAAGGAACGGTAAAAGCCGTAGATGATTTGTCATTTGATATTTATAAAGGCGAAACGCTCGGCCTTGTCGGAGAATCGGGCTGCGGTAAATCAACGACGGGCCGCAGTATTATCCGGCTGTATGAGGCAACCGGCGGGGAAGTTCTCTTTAACGGGGAAAATGTCCACGGGAAAAAATCCCGCAAGAAGCTGCTGGAGTTTAACCGGAAAATGCAGATGATTTTCCAGGATCCGTACGCATCTTTAAATCCGAGAATGACAGTCGCCGACATTATTGCCGAGGGAATAGATATTCACCGCCTGGCAAAAACGAAAAAAGAGCGGATGCAGCGGGTTCACGAACTGCTGGAAACGGTCGGTTTAAATAAAGAGCACGCCAACCGCTACCCGCATGAATTTTCGGGCGGACAGAGACAGCGTATCGGAATCGCCAGAGCGCTGGCGGTTGATCCGGAGTTTATCATCGCGGACGAACCGATTTCGGCGCTTGACGTCTCCATTCAGGCGCAAGTCGTCAATTTAATGAAAGAATTGCAGAAAGAAAAAGGGCTCACTTACCTGTTTATCGCCCATGATTTATCAATGGTCAAATACATCAGCGACCGCATCGGCGTCATGTATTTCGGAAAATTGGTGGAGCTTGCGCCGGCGGATGAGCTTTACGAAAACCCGCTTCACCCATACACGAAATCATTGCTGTCCGCTATCCCGCTCCCTGATCCGGACTATGAAAGAAATCGCACGCGAAAGAAATACGATCCGGCAGTTCATCAGCTGCAAGACGGAGAAAAAATGGAATTCAGAGAAGTGAAACCGGGACATTTTGTCATGTGCACAGAAGCTGAATTTAAAACCTATCTATAAACGTATCATCCTCCAAGACTCAGTCTTGGAGGATTTTTTTGCGCACATTCAAGTTTATTAAGCCTGCTCCCGTTTTTCTATAATGGAAAAAAAGGGGGAGATCAGTATGAAAACCATTTTGTGCGCCATTTGTGCGGGACTGTTTATCAGTGCAGCCGCTTATCCGGCCCACGCCGCTGCGAAAGAGGAGCAGCCGCTTGTAAAAATAGCGCTGGCCGAAAAAGAACTGCCGAAATCAAATGCACGGTTCGCTTATCCGTCAGGGCTGCATTTTTCACATCCTGATAAGGTGCGGGGCATTTACGTCACAGGGCATTCAGCGGGAGGAAGCAAATTCGGGGAGCTGACAGACTTTGTGGACAAAACGGAGCTCAATACAATGGTGATTGATGTCAAGGATGACAACGGAAACCTCACCTTTAAGCCGGACGGCCATTCTGAGTATGCCAAAATCGCCAAGCCGTACATCAAAGACCCAAAAAAGATGATGAAAAAGCTGGAGGAAAAAAAGATCTATCCGATCGCGCGTATTGTCGTATTTAAAGACAGCGAACTCGCGAACAAAAAGCCGGAGTGGTCTTTTAAAGAAAAAAACGGAAGTGTCTGGAAAAACGGCCGCGGCGAATCGTTCGTCAATCCGTTTATGAAAGAAGTATGGGATTACAATGTAGAGATTGCAAAACAAGCCGTAAAGATGGGTTTTCAAGAAATTCAGTTTGATTATGTCCGTTTTCCTGAAGGATTTGAAAAACGTGATGACGAACTGACATACGGACACGGCGATTACGGAAAAACAGCAGACAGCAATGTGCAAAAACGCGTTCACGCCGTCACCGATTTTGTCGGTTATGCGAAGAAAAAACTCAAGCCGTACGGCGCGGATGTGTCGGTTGATATTTTCGGCTATTCAGCCACGCTGCCGGAAGCGCCTGGGATCGGCCAGAATTTCAGCAAAATTTCAGAACAGGTCGATGTCATTTCATCCATGATTTACCCGAGCCATTGGACAAGCTATTTCGGCATTGATAAACCGGATCTTGAGCCTTACAAAGTCGTCAAAGAATACGCGAAGGTGGAAAATAAAAAACTGTCTAAGCTGAAACACCCGCCTGTATCGCGTCCGTGGCTTCAGGACTTCACGGCATCATATCTCGGCAGCGGAAATTATCAAAAGTACGGAAAACGCCAGGTGGAAGACCAGGTTAAAGCGCTGCATGATGAAGGAATTGACGAATTTTTATTGTGGGACGCGGCAAACCGCTATACCAAAAACGTCGATTACACACCATTTTAAAAAAATTGAAACCATGTTAAAGGATCACACGTCTTAATAGATGTAAGATTGTTTAAACAATCGGAAATGGGGTATATCTAAAAGTGTGAAGACAACGAACCCATAAGGAGCAAATGAATGAACTGGTACGAAAAGCTGAGTGAATATTTTCCGATTGAAGAAATGAAATCAAAAGCGCATATGGAAGCTCTGTTAAAGGAGCAAAGCGATGTTTATCATAAAGAAGAGGGGCAGTACCACGTGCTGATGTATGCGGAATTTGACTCTTTCATCTTTATTGATTACCTGTTTGTGTCAAAGAAATCCAGAGGACAAGGCCTCGGAAGCAAACTGATCGGCAGGCTGAAAAAGAAAAACAAGCCGATTCTGCTTGAGGTGGAGCCTGTTGACGAGGATGACACGGATACACAGAAACGCTTGCGTTTTTATCAAAGAGAGCATTTCAAGCACGCGCAGTCAATCGGGTATCGGCGCCGGTCATTGGCTACGAATGAAGTGAACAAAATGGAGATTCTGTACTGGTCACCTAAGACGGAATCAGAAGAAGAAATGTTTGAAGCAATGAAACAGACATATGAAAACATTCACACTTATAAAGATGAAAAATGGTACGGAGAATCATACGAAAAAACGGATGAAGTTCTCAAAGTCATTGATGAGAAAAAACGAAAAAACATTTTCGATCAGCTGAGCTAATTGAGAATGGGGAAACATCCGCCAGCCGTAAATTTGCCGGATTGACACATTTTTTTCTCAGGAGACTGTTCACACTTACTTTTTTATAGTATAATACCTATAAAGATTCCTTTTTTAAAGTCATTTCAATTTGAGAATACAAACATGTTCATCCTACTAATTAGAGGAGTGAAGATTAATGGTTACATTATACACATCACCTAGCTGTACGTCATGCAGAAAAGCAAGAGCTTGGCTTGAAGAGCACGAGATTCCGTTTGTAGAGAGAAACATTTTCTCCGAGCCGTTATCAATTGATGAGATCAAGCAGATTCTGCGTATGACTGAAGACGGTACGGATGAAATTATCTCTACCCGTTCTAAAGTATTCCAGAAACTGAACGTAAATGTTGAATCTATGCCGCTTCAAGACTTATATACTTTGATCAATGAGCATCCGGGACTGCTCCGCCGTCCGATCATCATTGATGAAAAACGTCTGCAAGTCGGCTATAACGAAGATGAAATCAGACGATTCCTGCCAAGAAAAGTGCGTTCTTTCCAATTAAGAGAAGCACAGCGTCTTGCCAACTGATATAAGCTTACGATAAGCATGGAAAAAGCCCAAAACCATCGCGGTTTGGGCTTTTTGTTATTTTTCAGTCTGCTGGTAAATCATACTGGCGAGGATAACAAATACGACGGTCAAAATCGGCAGCGTCATTTGTATAATGCCGTGTTCTGCCATGAAAAATGACAGCTTGCTGTCTCCGGCAATCATTTCACCGCCGGTAAATGCGAGAAGACCGCTCCCGGCGTACATCAATAAAGGCATTTTGTCCATGGCGGCATGAACGAGCTTGCTGCCCCAAATGATAATCGGCACCGAGATGAAGAGACCGATCACTACAAGTGTCAGCTCACCGTGAGAAGCGCCGGCTACTGCGATGACATTGTCAAGCGACATAAAGATATCAGCCATAACGATTGTGCGGATGGCTTTCCAAAGAGAAGAACTGCTTTTCACATGCTGCGCATCTTTCTTCTCAATCAGAAGCTGATAGCCGAGATACAATAAAAATACCCCGCCTGCGCATTGCAAAAAAGGAACATTCAATAAATAGACCGCAGCGCTCGTCAGAACGATTCTCAAGACGACTGCGATAAACGTTCCGAAGATGATCGCTTGCTGTCTTTGTTTATGGGCCAGATTCCGGCTGGCCATCGCGATGACGACGGCATTGTCACCGCCGAGAATAAGGTCAATTCCGATAATGAGCAGAAGGGACAGCAGGTAATCGTGCGGCATGGTAACACCTCGCTTATAGATCGATTGCTTGTACAGCTAATATATGAAGCAGTGCGCTATTTATGATGGGAACCGGGAGAAAGCCTGTTTTTCGGTGTGAAAATGCTTTTTTATTTCTTTTATAACTGTTTTATCATAAAATAGAAATATAAAGAATTTGCGCTGTCTTCTATAAGGTTAAGATGTGGACGGAATGGGTAAAGTGTAGTAAAGTACTATTCATCGGGAGCTTAGATGTCCCTTCAACATCTTATAAAGAAGGGAAGGTTGGCAAAATGGAAATAGAAAGAATTAATGAGCATACTGTAAAATTTTATATGTCTTATGGTGATATTGAAGATCGCGGTTTTGACAGAGAAGAAATCTGGTACAATCGCGAGCGCAGTGAAGAACTGTTCTGGGAAGTCATGGATGAAGTGCATGATGAAGAGGAATTCGCTGTCGAGGGTCCTCTTTGGATTCAGGTTCAGGCATTGGACAAAGGACTGGAAATAATCGTAACAAAAGCCCAGCTTTCCAAGGACGGACAAAAACTCGAACTGCCGATCCCGGAAGATAAAAAACAAGAGCCGGCAGATGAAAATCTCGATGCTTTACTTGATGATTTCCAGAAAGAAGAGCAGGCCGAGAGCCGGGAAGATAAGGAGCAAAAGCTTCAGTTCACTTTGCGGTTCGATGATTTTGAGGATCTCATCTCGCTATCAAAATTGAATCTTAACGGAATCAAAACGACCCTGTATTCGTTTGAAGACCGATATTATTTATATGCAGATTTTTATGAGCAAACTGATGAAGAGGTTGAAAATCAGCTAAGCATCCTGTTGGAGTACGCGCACGAATCATCAGTCAGCATTCACCGTCTTGAAGAATACGGCAAATTGGTGATCGCTGATCATGCGTTATATACAATAAAAAAACACTTTGCATCATAACAAACCGATTTCTCTCAGCAGAAATCGGTTTTTTTTGTTCTGAATGACAGGATGAACGGATGAAAACCGTATAACGGCTCTCATCCGCAAACAGGATTATATCTTCTCCCTGCTGAATACAACAAGATTCAGGAAAGGAGAAGATGCAACATGTTCAGTGCTGTGACTGCCGACGGACGGCTCATTCAGCTGGCCGGAAGCTATTCAAAGGAAAAAACGGCGGAGCTGAGAAAGAAACGCTGGTTCTGCCCCGTTTGCAAAAGTGAGCTTGATATCAAACTGGGACGGGAGAAACTGCCGCACTTCGCTCATAAAAAAAGCAGGCTGTGTCCGGGGGAATCCGAACCTGAAAGCGAATACCATCTGGAAGGAAAAAGGCAGCTTTTTCTCTGGCTAAAGACACAAGGGTGCAGCGTCAGCCTGGAACCGTATCTGACTTCCGCTGGACAGCGGCCTGACTTGACGGCGGAAAGCGGAGAAGAGAGGCTGGCTTTTGAATTTCAATGTGCGAACCTTTCGGCGGACTCTTTAAAGAGCCGGACGGCAGGCCTGAAAAACGCCGGGTACCGGCCGGTCTGGATCATCGGAGCAAAACGGTTAAAACGGATGGCCGCGCAATTTTTCCGGCTTTCTGCTTTTCACTGGCAGTTCTTTGAAGTCCATTCATTTTCCTCCTTACTGTTTTACTGCCCCGACGCCCGCTCCTTTTACAGGCTGCATTCCATCACTCCGTTTTACACCGGCTATTCTTATGCCGGCTTAATTACAATCCCTCTTCACAAAGCAAACCTGAAAGACATCTGTCATCCGGAAGGGCGGCACAGCGTCAGACTTCCCTCGTGGGGACGTGCCGTAGCCGGCTTCCGAAACAAAAGCAGGCGGTTTTTATCTGAAGATGCCGGTCTTATCCGGCGTCTTTTTTACGAAAGACATCAGGTTGCATTTCCGTTTCTCCCCTCTGAAGTGTTTATTCCCGTTTCATCGGGCTTTGTGTTTGCAAGTCCCGTTTTTGTGTGGCAGAGCCATTTATACTTGCGGCTTGCGGAACTTTCTAAAAAAGGCGCGCCGATCCGATTATCCGGCATGGTTCATGATTTGCGGCAAAAAATCAGGCGTAAGGAGATTCGGATGCGGTATGGTTCCCAAAATAGCCTTATCAGAATGGCGGTAAAACAATATGCTGATTTCTTATGCTTGCAGGATTTTTTAAGGGAAATTGAGAATGAAGTATATATGCCCTCATCTCAACGGAAGCTCCCTCAAACGGCAGAAGAGCTGCGCCGGCGGGATCTGCTCTTTTTTGGGGAATGAGAATGCTTCATTTCGTTCACCCTAACGTCAAGGTGGTGGCGAATGTGAGGGGCGTACAAGCAGTTTGTTTTCGTTTTTTCACTGTATTATTGGTATGCTCGGTCTTATATGCCGCATATGATTTGACAAAAGGCAGTGAAAAGCCGGAAGATAATCACAACACAAGTTTTTGGAGAAACAATCGTTTTTTCAATTGGCTTGAAGTAAAGAAAACGAGGGGGATCACCATGACTGAGGAAAATAAAGCAGCACAGCTGCCTGACAGAAGTGAAGTAAAGGCAGAGCATACATGGAGACTAGAGGATATTTTTCCTAGTGATGAGGCCTGGAATAAAGAATTTCAAGCAGTTAAAGAATTAATCCCGAATTTATCTTCTTTTAAAGGCACGCTTGCTCATTCGGCTGATAATTTATACGCGGCGCTTACGGCACAGGATGAAGTGACGAACCGCCTTGGGAAACTTTATGCATACGCGCATATGCGCTCAGACCAGGATACGGGAAATTCTTTCTACCAAGGGCTGAACGACAAAGCCGCAAGCCTGTATTCCCAGGCTGCCAGCGCGACTGCTTACATTGAACCGGAAATTCTGGCGATTCAGGAGGACAAGCTGCACCAGTTTATTCTGGAAAAAGAGGAGCTTAAACTTTACTCCCATGCAATTGAAGAAATTACAAAACAGCGTCCGCACGTGCTGAGCGAACAAGAAGAGGCCCTGCTTGCGGAAGCCTCAGAAGCGCTGTCGTCGCCTTCCAATACATTCAGTGTTTTAAATAACGCCGATATTACGTTTCCGTCGATTAAAGATGAAAACGGCAAGGAAACTCAAATCACACACGGCAACTTTATTAATTTCCTGGAAAGCAGCAATCGTGAAGTCCGCAAAAACGCATTTGAAGCCGTATATAAAACATACGGACAGTATAAAAACACGATGGCGACTACACTCAGCGGCACTGTGAAAAAAGATAATTTTTACGCCCGTGTGAAAAAGTATAAATCAGCACGGGAAGCGGCTTTATCCAATAACAGCATCCCTGAAGAAGTTTACGATAACCTTATTAAAACGATCAATAAACATCTTCCGTTATTACACCGTTACATTGACCTGCGGAAAAAGGTTCTCGGCCTTGATGAAGTCCATATTTATGACCTTTACACACCGCTTGTAAAAGATTCGGGAATGAAGGTCACATATGAGGAAGCGAAAGAGTATATGCTCAAAGGACTTGCTCCGCTGGGCGAGGAATACGCGTCTATTTTAAAAGAAGGACTTGAAAACCGCTGGGTCGATATATACGAAAATAAAGGAAAACGCAGCGGTGCTTATTCGTCCGGTACATACGGCACGAATCCGTACATCTTGATGAACTGGCATGACAATGTCAATAATCTGTTTACGCTCGTTCACGAGTTCGGCCATTCCGTGCACAGCTACTATACGAGAAAATATCAGCCGTATCCGTACGGTAACTACAGCATTTTTGTCGCTGAAGTTGCTTCAACGACTAATGAAGCGCTGCTCGGTGAATATATGCTGAACAGCTTAAAGGATGAAAAACAGCGTCTGTACCTGCTCAACCATATGCTTGAAGGATTCAGAGGCACAGTGTTCAGACAGACGATGTTCGCTGAATTTGAGCATCTGATTCATACGAAAGCACAGGAAGGCGAGCCGCTAACGCCTGAACTGCTGAACGAACTTTATTATGATCTGAATAAAAAGTATTTCGGTGACAACATGGTGATTGATAAAGAAATCAGTCTGGAATGGTCAAGAATTCCGCATTTCTATTACAATTATTATGTGTATCAATATGCGACAGGCTACAGTGCGGCCCAAGCGCTGAGCAGCCAGATCTTAAAAGAAGGCAAGCCTGCGGTGGAGCGCTATACCGAATTCTTAAAAGCGGGAAGCTCGGAATATCCGATCGACATACTGAAAAAAGCGGGAGTCGATATGACATCGCCTGAACCGATCGAGGCGGCCTGCAAAATGTTTGAAGAGAAACTGAACGAGATGGAAGAGCTTCTTTCGAAAGTGAACCCTTCGTAGTTCAAAAAAGCCTGTGCATAAGATGCGCAGGCTTTTTTTAAAACCCTTTAAACGTTTTTCTGTGATTCAGCCGATACAGGGCAAACAATATGGACAGAAACAGCAGGGGAGATGTAATGTAAATCGGCAGCATGTGCATCATGGCCAGCAGGTTTAAAAAGAAGAAAAACACAATCATTCCGATGATCAATACGGTGCGGAGCATTGATTTCCCTCCTTGTTTATGATTGATATATTCTATGAAAACAAGCAGTCAGTTATGTTTTGTGACAAAAATATGAACATTAATCTTATGGCTTGTCAAAACTCGACAAGATTTGATATGATAAGGATGTGAAATTGATCACAAACAAACATTACCCCTTTGTTTGACCGTGAAAAATTTCTCCCATCCCCTTTGTTGTCGTTAAGACATATGAAACCGCGCTTATCCCGGCGCGGTTTCTTTATTTGCACAAAAAAAGCCGGCTCCGTAAGGAATCAGCTTTTTTTAATGATCACAACAGGTGACATCCTCCTGAGTGCCGGCCAGAGATTTCCAAAACAGACCGTGCTTTGCTTCCACTCTGGCGACCTTTTTGGCGAATGCCAGTTTTTTCATTTCTTTTTCAACTTCTTCTAGACTCAAATCATAAACGAGTGCGATTTCTTTCGATGCGACAAACCGGAAATATTCAATGAAACATTCCAAAGGCGGCGTTTCAGAAGGCTTCGGTTCATCCCCGAGCATTTCGAATAAGATCTCTTCGTATACGTCATAAGAATAGTTGCCGGGAACCTTCAGCCCTTCATCATCATGCAGGCTGTTAAAGAACGTCAATGTCGGGTTGACGGTGACGTCCATTTCCGCCGCGATTTTCATATCGCACTGAAGCGCTTTTACCGCGCTTTGCGAATGGAGGTCGCGCTTGAATTCTTCAACATCCAATTTCGTCTTTTCGGCAATCTCTAAAAGAACGTCTTCATCCGTAATATTCTGCTTGGAAACAAACAGGCTTTCCTGCATGCTGCGGAGAAACAGAATGCCCGCTTTTCTTCCCTGCAGTTCGGCCGCTTTTAAAGCAAGTGCGGCAAGGTAGGGCGATGAAAGAGGCTGATCCTGCTCAAGCCAAAGGCTTCCGTCACAGGGCATCCCGGAACGGTTCGCAATTTTTTCCCAAGCTTCGGCAAGAAGGTGTTTTTTCCGCTTTTGCTTATTCAGCGATGTAATACTCGCGGAAACAATGATCCGCAGCGTAAAAAAACGTCCGTATTTGATTTTTAATTTTTTTATGACGGGCTCCAGCGACCAGCATTCAGGACATAAAGGGTCGACAAACATGTAAATTTCGAGCGGTTTTTTTGGATGTCCGTGGCAATGGGCGAAGTATTGCTCATGCTGATAATTCGTCAATATGATCGATCCTCCGCTTCTGACTGGTTTACCATATGCCTGGCCGTCAGTTCCAGACGCCCGTACAGAAATTCACGAATATCGCCCTCCAGCCCGACCTGATCCATCGCTTTGCTCATACAGCTTAGCCACGCATCAGCCCTCTCGTCCGTAATCGGAAAGGGGAGATGCCTTGCCCTGAGCATGGGATGTCCGTGCTCTTCAGTATAAAGAGGAGGTCCGCCCAAATACTGGGTTAAAAATTGCTTTTGTTTTCTGGCCGTTTCAGTCAAATCACTTGGAAATATCGGCTTCAGCAAGGGATGAGACGAGACACGCTCATAAAAAGTATCAACAAGTTGCGATAGAAGTTCCTCTCCAATCGCTTCATATGGTGCGTTAAACGATTGTCCCATGTTGACTACTCCTTTATATGGCTAATAGGAATCATAATTCCCATTGCGAATTTATCTTTCAGTTTTACTATCTTCAGTTACTGTATATTTTAGCAATAACATTTTATTTCTACAAACAAAGTGCCTTTCTGTCAGGCGCTTGTATTTCATATCATATCACATCGCCTTCATTCATGTGTAAGATTTCACTCCGCAAAAAAACCAGAGGGCGAAGGAAGCCTCTCTGGTTTACGCGTAATACTGTTTGGTTATGTTTTTGACATATTGCTGTGTTTCCTTAAACGGCGGAATGCCCCCGTACCGATCTACGTTGCCGGGGCCTGCGTTGTAGGCGGCTAACGCCAGAGATACATTTCCGTCGTATTTCGTGAGCATCTGCTTTAAGTACTTTGTGCCGCCCTCAGCGTTCTGGACGGGATCAAGCGGGTTTGACACCCCGAGTGATTCTGCCGTGGAAGGCATGAGCTGCATCAATCCCATTGCCCCCGCACCGCTGACCGCTTTCGGATTAAAGCCTGATTCCTGTTTAATAACCGCGCGGATCAGCTTTTCGTCCACTCCGTATTTTTCGGCCGCTTTCTGAATGGCGCTGTCTATTGAAAAGTTTCCGGTGCTGATATCAGAAGCCGCATCCGGAGACTTTATGCCCGGGGAAGCGGTCTGTGAAGCAGCCGCGGAGCCGGATGAAACGGGAATTCTCGGTGAATATGAAGCGTGAGCGGTCCGCACACCGTTTAAAATTCCTGATTCCGGCTGCTGCCGGACGGCTGTGTCCGTATACTGGCTGAGAAGCGCGCTGAAATTTGCAAGCGGGCTTTCTGAAGATTGTCCGCCTGAAGCCGTGCTTGTATGAGAGATTGATTGCAGCGCCATTGATTGCAGCTGGAGAAGGGCCGCCCAATTCGTGATATTCACTGTGTCATTCCACCTTTTTTTGTTTCTGTTCATAAAAACGCTGGATTTTATTTTTCGTGATCCGCTCTGGGATGCCGAATTGCTTGAGCAATTGTTCAAACGCCCGTTTTCCTTCATCCCAGTCAGCAGCTTCGAATTCCAATTCAAAGTCTTCTTTCTCTAAATATCGGCTGTGATCTAAAATGATTAAGCCTTTTTCTGATTCTTTTTCCGCGCGTGCGGTCGACAGCGTTCCGAAATAGCAAATGTGTTCTGAGTTGATTCCGAGACCTTCCAGCTGACGTTTGACGGGGCCTTCCGGAATCTTGAAGACGTCAAGATCAGGTGCCGCAAGCTCTTGGTGGGTTTCCAGCAGACCGACCGCGGCAGGCTCTTTTAACGTCAGAACGAACGCGCCGTCTTTTTCTCGGATGCGGAGTGCTGATTTTTTTTGTTTCAGGGAAAAATCTTTCGTGTCGAAATAATGATTGACCTGCTGTTTAAAATCATGTTCTTTCATGCAGAGTGCTTCACTCAGCTTCAGAAATTCTGATTTTGTCAGCAGGTTTTTGAATTCAATTTCTATTTCTTGGGTCATGACAGTCTTCCTTTCAGGACGAAAAATTGTATAATTCCCATTATCTCTTTAGAGGTTACGTTTATCAATATCGACCTTGATATGATAAAATAAATGCTGTACTTTGTTAAAAAAGGAGAACATTATGCAAAAGAGAATTGAAATCCAAAATGCATCATTAACAGAAGACGCGCTCCGCTTGAAGTGCGGAGAGGACTTAAGCGGAGCGGAACGCAAAGCCTCAGGTCAAATGCTTGTTGATTCCGATCACTTTGCTTTTGTATACATACTTGAATCAGCTGACTCTTTTGAATATGTCATTATAAAAGAACATATCTGGCCGGATCTGAAAGAAGCCTTAGACCAAAGAAAACCGGCGGTCCTTGAGGCCGGCGGAAAAACGGTTGAACTTTCAGGGCTGCATGAAGAACTCGATTATCTTCTTGAAAATATTAAAGATAATGCAAACTACGGAGATATGGAAGAAAAAGTGAAAAGCGTATTTCTTTAGAACAGGTTCGGAATTGGGGGATGTACGATGGATGACAAACAATGGGAGCAATTTTTAGCGCCATACCGCCAGGCTGTTGAAGAATTAAAGGTGAAGCTGAAAGGCGTCAGAACCCTTTATGAGTATGAAGATGACCACTCACCGATTGAGTTTGTGACAGGCCGCGTGAAGCCGGTGGCGAGCATACTTGAAAAAGCGAGACGAAAAAGCATACCGCTTCATCAGATTGAAACGATGCAGGATATCGCGGGGCTGCGTATTATGTGCCAATTCGTCGATGATATCCAGATCGTCAAAAATATGCTGTTTGCCAGAAAAGATTTTACCGTTGTCGATAAGCGGGATTACATAGCAGAGCATAAGGAAAGCGGATATCGGTCTTACCACCTTGTCGTTTTATATCCTTTACAAACAACGTCCGGAGAAAAGCACGTTCTTGTGGAAATACAGATTCGGACGCTTGCCATGAACTTTTGGGCAACCATTGAGCATTCACTGAATTACAAATACAGCGGGAACATTCCCGAAAAAGTAAAGCTGAGGCTGCAGCGGGCCTCAGAAGCCGCATCCCGGCTCGATGAAGAAATGTCAGAAATCCGCGGAGAAATCCAGGAAGCCCAAGCCGCGTTCTCGCGAAAGAAAAAAGCGGGAGACCACCAGTAGGAAAGGAGGGGAATGGCATGAAATTTGCCGTTTCTTCAAAAGGAGACGAGGTTTCAGATACACTGAAAAGCAAAATACAGGCGTATTTACTCGATTTTGATATGACCTTGGATGAAAAAGAGCCGGAAATCGTTATTTCCGTCGGCGGTGACGGAACGCTTCTTTACGCATTTCACAGGTACAGCGACCGTCTCGATAAAACGGCGTTTGTCGGAGTTCACACGGGGCATTTGGGTTTTTATGCCGATTGGGTTCCGCAGGAGATAGAAAAGCTCGTTCTGGCCATTGCCAAAACGCCGTATCATACCGTGGAGTATCCCCTTCTTGAGGTGATTGTCACTTATCATGATGAAGAGCGTGAGGAGCGGTATCTGGCTTTGAACGAATGTACGATCAAAAGTATAGAAGGCAGTCTCGTCGCTGACGTGGAAATTAAAGGCCAGCTGTTTGAAACGTTCAGGGGGGACGGTTTATGTCTGTCCACGCCTTCCGGAAGCACGGCTTATAATAAGGCGTTAGGCGGCGCGATCATCCACCCTTCCATCAGAGCGATTCAGCTTGCAGAAATGGCATCCATCAACAACAGAGTGTTCAGGACTGTCGGCTCGCCGCTTTTGCTTCCCGATCATCATAACTGTGTCATCAAACCGAGAAACGACGTCGACTTTCAAGTCACAATTGATCATTTAACCTTGCTGCATAAGGATGTCAAGTCCATTCTATGCCGTGTGGCAAATGAAAAAGTCAGATTTGCAAGATTCCGTCCTTTTCCGTTTTGGAAAAGGGTGCAGGATTCCTTTATCGGAAAAGGCGAATAGAAAGAGGAAACGGATTGGACAACTTTTTTATCCAAAAGAACATGACTGCCCGGGAAGCCGGCATGACGGTAAAAGAATATACGGCGCAGCTCGGCATTTCAAAGCGGCTTCTCGCTGACATTAAATTCGGCGGGGGAGACCTGCTTGTGAACGGAGAGCATGTAACCGTCCGCGCCGTGTTAGCGGAAGGAGACGTGCTTAAGATTGAATTTCCGAAGGAGCATGTGAGTGAAACGCTTTTGCCTGAGCCGGTTCCTCTTGATATTCTTTATGAAGATGACCATGTGCTTGTGGTCAATAAACAGCCGTATGTCTCCTCAATTCCATCAAGAGAACACCCGTCGGAGAGCATCGCTAACGGAGTGATCAGCCACTACCGAAAAAGCGGTGTGCAATCAACGGTTCATCTTGTCACCCGCCTTGACAGGGATACATCGGGGGCGATGCTCATCGCCAAACATCGGCTTTCCCATTCTCTTTTGTCGGCAGCGCAGAAAAAGGGGCTTGTCAGCAGGCGGTATCTCGCTGTCGTACACGGGATCATGCGGCAGAAGGAAGGAACGGTGGACGCGCCCATCGGAAGAAAACACGACAGTATTATTGAGCGGATGGTAACGCCGGAGGGACAACGAGCGGTGACGCATTTTCAAACGGAAAAAGCGGGACATGCGTTTACGCTTGCAGCCCTGCGGTTGGAAACGGGGCGGACGCATCAAATCCGAGTGCACATGAGCTACCTCGGCCATCCGTTAGTCGGTGATACACTGTACGGCGGAAAAAATGAGGGAATTGCGCGGCAGGCTCTTCACAGTGAGCGGCTTTCATTCGTACACCCCATGACCGGAAAAACGCTCGTTTTTCACGCTCCGGTGCCTGACGATATGAAAACATTAATTGAACACATGTAAAGCCCGAACCGTTTGCCGGTTTCGGGCTTTTTTTCATGTCTGCCTTCCGTGATCCTCGCGAAATCGTGAAGCATCATAGGGCATTGAGCTTTCCACAGAGACGGTTTCATGCTCCGGAAAGCGAAAGCCTGTCAGTTGATTACCGAAGACGCATCCTGTATCAATGTTGATTGTACGGTTGACGATCCGGGGACGTTTTACCGGGGTATGGCCGTAAACAATCCATGCCTTGCCTTCATAAGCGGCGGCCCAGTCTCTTCTGACGGGTCTGCCGTCGGGATACGTTTCACCCGTGATATCGCCGTACAGAACAAATTCTTTTACCTTACGCGAGTATTTACCGATATCGTCAGCTTTTATGCCGGCGTGGGCGACAACGAGATCGCCATTATGTAAAATGTCATAAAGCGGCGCTGACTCATATAATCGGATAAATTGTCTGGAGACTTCAGTTCTGACGGCGGGAGACAGCTCTTTCAGTTCGGCTGCCGTCGTTTCCAGTCCGTGCATCACTTTTACGGGGTTTCCTTTTAAGTAACGGTACAGTTTGTTGCAATGATTTCCCGGGACATAACGGACGGCTCCTTTTTCATATGCTTTTGCCACAAAACGCATCACTTCTACGGATTTTGGGCCTCTGTCCGTTAAATCCCCCGCAAAGACAAGCGTCCTGCCTTCAGAGTGAACGGGCGTTCCGTCTTTGACTTCATATCCGAGCTTTTGCATTAACGCGATCATTTCGTCATAACATCCGTGTATATCGCTGATGATGTCATAAGCCATTCGTGTCAGCCTCCTTATTAACGGTTTTTTATTTATTATGGGGCTAATTCCTATACCTAATTACGCTGTTTTTGTACAAATTAAAAAAAGAATTAAAGAAATAAAGCCTTATCACTTTTTTTTCGCGTTCAGCCTTGTTAGAATATGCGTTATGTTTTTAAAAAAAGTAAGGTTTCGCCCGCTTTAAGCGGGCTTTTATAACCCTTGTTTTAAGGAGGTATTTACGAATGGAACACACATCAGTCGCATCTTTAGTCGTCGTTCTGATCGTCGCTTTTTTGACGCCGCTCCTTTTACATCGGTTTAAGCTCAGCATCCCCGTCGTCGTCGCGGAGATCATCATGGGGCTTATTATCGGAAAAAGCGGCCTGAATCTTGTCGTTCAGGGAGACACGTGGCTGGAGACGCTGTCTGTTCTCGGCTTTATCTTTTTAATGTTTTTAAGCGGCTTGGAAATTGATTTTTCTTCATTTGAGAAAGGGAAGAAAAAACAATTCCTTCCGAACGGCAAGGAAGCGCCCAACACGTTTTCTGCCGCACTGATTATCTTTTTCGGCATCTTTATTTTATCATTGCTGCTGTCCTATGCCTTTGTATTAGCCGGTTTTATTCAAAACGCATTTTTAATGACGCTTATTATTTCGACGATATCACTCGGTGTGGTGGTCCCGACTTTAAAGGAAGAACGGATCATGAACTCCAATATCGGCCAGATCATCCTGCTTGTCGCCGTTATCGCGGACTTGGCTACGATGATTCTGCTCGCTTTCTTCTCTTCTCTTTACGGAGAAGACAGCGGAAATATGTGGCTTCTGTTGATCCTTTTTGCCGCGGGGGTCGTGCTGTATTTCTTCGGCAGGATCTTTAAACACCGTTCATTTGTGCAGTCGATGTCTAAAGGCACCGTGCAGATCGGCACGAGAGCCATTTTCACACTGATTATCGTGCTTGTCGCTTTATCGGAATCTCTCGGGGCGGAAAATATTCTCGGCGCGTTTTTGGCAGGCGTTCTGGTATCGCTTCTGTCTCCGAATAAAGAAATGGTGGAACAGCTGGATTCCTTCGGCTACGGGTTTTTAATTCCGATCTTTTTCGTCATGGTCGGGGTGAAATTGGATATTTGGACACTCTTCCAAGACCCGAAAACATTAACGATGATTCCGCTGCTTCTGCTTGCGCTGTTTATCAGCAAGATGTTCCCGGTGTTTTATTTAAAGAAATGGTATGACAATAGAACCGTGTTTGCTTCGGGCTTTTTGCTGACGTCCACGCTGTCGCTTGTTATCGCGGCGGCTACGATCGGAGAAAGGCTCCACATTATCAGCGCCAATATGTCCGGCGCGCTGACTTTAGTTGCGGTTATTGCCAGCATCATCACGCCGATCGGCTTTAAGAAATTATACAAACGGCAAAGTGCGCCGCAGGAAAAAAAGCGCATTACATTTATCGGCGCCAACCAAATGACACTTCCGGTTACGCTGGAATTGCCCGATGAGGAATATGAAGTACGGGTCGTCCATGTGTATCAGGAAAATGCCGGGGAAACGCTTGCGGAATCCGTTTTTTCGGTTGACACGATTTCTGATTACGAGCCCGGCACGCTTGAGTCGCACGGTATTTTCAAAACGGATATTCTTGTCGTGGCGACGGGAAATGAAGATGTGAACGCTGAAATCGCCTTAATAGCGAAAGAGAAAGGGACTGAGCGTATCATCGCAAGCGTCGGCTCGGTTGAGCATGAAACAAAACTGAAAGAAGAGGGCATCAGTATTTTTTCTATCCTTCTGTCTACAAAGACGCTCTTGCGCGCATTAATTGAGGCGCCGGGCGTGATGAGCCTCCTGACGAATGAGGAGTCTTCGTTATATCAGATCAATCTGGAAAACCCGGCGTATAACGGCATCATTCTGCGGGAATTTCCGCTGATGGGCGATGTCATTTTCGTCCGGATTTTCAGAGGTGTGGACAGCATCGTTCCGCACGGAGACACGAGGCTGAAAACAGGAGACCGTCTCATCGTCACGGGCTCGCGCAACTACGTGTCGGAACTGAGAAAAATCCTTGAAGCTTGACCAAATTGCAATTCGTGATAATATAGAAGGCATAACAAATAAATCATTAATCGTATGACCACTAGGGGTGTCCTTCATAAGGGCTGAGATAAAAGTGAGACTTTTAGACCCTCATAACTTGAACAGGTTCAGACCTGCGTAGGGAAGTGGAGCGGTATTTTTTTGGGGTTCCTTTTATCCATTTAAATTCCAAACCACTTTTCCGATGCGGGAAAGTGGTTTTTTTATTTTATCAGGGGGGAAGACATGATGACATTTTCTGAAGAATGCAGACTGGCGGCTGCCGAATGGTGGGACGGAAGTTTTGTTCATCCGTTTGTAACGGGAATCGGTGACGGAAGCCTGCCGATAGACCGTTTCAGCTATTACGTGCTGCAAGATTCCTACTATTTGACGCATTTTGCAAAAGTTCAGGCGTTCGGCGCCGCATATGCCGAAGACTTGTTTACGACGGGCAGGATGGCGGGCCACGCTCAAGGGACATATGAAGCGGAAATGGCGCTGCACCGCGAGTTTACGGAGCTTTTAGGGATTACGGAAGAAGAGCGTGCGGCATTTAAACCGGCACCGACCGCCTATTCTTATACGTCTCATATGTACAGATCGGTGATGAGCGGCAATTTTGGAGAAATATTAGCTGCGCTTCTGCCCTGTTATTGGCTTTATTATGAAGTCGGCGAACACTTAAAGGAGTGCAAACCGGAGCATCCGATTTATGAAAAATGGATCGGTACATACGGCGGAGACTGGTTCAGACAGCAAGTCGAAGAACAGATCAGCCGTTTTGACGAGATTGCTGAAAACAGCACAGAGGACATCCGCGCGAAAATGAAAGAGAATTTTGTGATTTCAAGCTATTATGAATATCAATTTTGGGGAATGGCCTATCAAAAAGAAGGCTGGTCCGAGAAGGGCGGAAAAGAGGTGGAATCTTTTGGAGCTGCACGCGGTAACTGATAATCGCAAACCCGTTGCCGAGCTGGCCGAGGATATTCTTTCGATTCAGCGCGAAGTAAGCTTTATCCATATCCGTGAGCGGGATAAAACAGCGGGAGAAATCATGCAGCTTTTGACCCTTTTGAAAAAGGGCGGTGCGGATAAGGACAAATTGATCATCAATGACAGGGCGGATATCGCGCTTTTTGCCAATATACACCGTGTTCAGCTTCCGTCCCGCAGCTTTTCCGTAAAGCAGGTGCGAAGCAGATTTCCCCATCTTCATATCGGACGTTCGGTTCATTCGCTGAAAGAAGCCATCCAAGCTGAAAAGGAAGATGCGGATTATGTGGTGTTCGGCCATGTATTTGAAACCGAATGTAAACAAGGACTTGAAGCAAGAGGCATCAGCCTGCTTTCAGAGATCAAACGCACGCTTTCCATCCCCGTCATCGCAATCGGCGGAATGACACTGCAGACGATCGGACACACAAAGCAGGCGAAACCGGACGGAATTGCCGTCATGTCAGGTATTTTCTCAGCTGAAAATCCTGAGGAGGCGGCAAAGCGGTATGCACGCGCGGTAAGGGAGGCCGATTATGAAGAAGCACTATGATACGGCGGTGATCGGCGGCGGAATTATCGGGTGCGCCATTTCTTATGAGCTGGCGAAGACGCAGCAGAACGTTGTCTTGTTTGAAGCCGGAGAAGTCGGCCGAAAAACGACAAGCGCTGCCGCGGGAATGCTGGGCGCTCATGCGGAATGTGAAAACCGGGATGCGTTTTTTGATTTTGCCATGCACAGTCAAAGGCTGTATGAAGCGGCGGGGCAAGAGCTTGAGGAAGCTTGCGGCATTGACATCAGGCGCCATAACGGCGGAATGCTTAAACTGGCGTATACCGAAGAAGATATCGCCCGTCTGCGGAAGATGGATGATCTGCCTTCCGTCACCTGGCTTTCAGCGGAAGATGCCCTTGAAAAAGAGCCTTACGCTTCAAAAGACATTCTCGGCGCAAGTTTTATAAAAGACGATGTCCATGTCGAACCGTACTATGTCTGCAAAGCGTATGCAAAAGGAGCGCGGCGCTATGGCGCTGATATATATGAGCATACACAAGTCACCTCCGTAAAACGGGTGAACGGAGAATATTGCATCACAACATCCGGCGGGGATGTCTATGCTGACAAAGTCGCAGTTGCAAGCGGTGTATGGAGCGGCCGGTTTTTCAGCCAGCTCGGCTTGGGACAGCCTTTTTTTCCTGTGAAAGGAGAATGCCTTTCCGTGTGGAATGACGATATCCCGCTGACCAAAACCCTTTACCATGATCATTGTTATGTCGTCCCGAGAAAAAGCGGCCGGCTTGTCATCGGCGCCACGATGAAACAGGACGACTGGAGCGATACGCCTGACATCGGAGGAATTGAGGCCGTCATTGCAAAAGCGAAAACCATGCTTCCCGCCATCGAACATATGAAAATAGACCGGTTTTGGGCGGGGCTCAGGCCGGGAACAAGAGACGGAAAGCCGTTTATCGGGCGGCATCCTGAAGACAGCGGCATCATCTTCGCCGCCGGCCATTTTCGGAACGGCATCCTGTTGGCGCCGGCAACGGCTGAAATGGTGCGGGATATGATCATGGAAAGACAGATTAAACAGGAATGGGAAGAAGCGTTTCGAATCGATCGCAAGGAGGCTGTTCATATATGATCCTTCAGCTGAACGGAAAACAAATTGATTGGAATCGAAAAGAGGGGACGGTTCAGGATTTGCTTGAATCGTACCAGCTTGATCAAAGAATCGTAGTTGTGGAGAGAAATAAAGAAATCATTGAAAAAAAGAATTATGAAAATACGAGTTTGTGTGACCGCGATGTCATAGAAATTGTCCATTTTGTAGGAGGCGGATGAGGATGTTAACAATAGGCGGAAAACAGTTTCAGTCAAGATTGCTGTTAGGAACGGGAAAATATCCGAGTTTTGAGATTCAGAAAGAGGCGGTGGCCGTCTCGGAATCAGATATTTTAACCTTTGCGGTAAGGCGGATGAACATCTTTGAAGAGTCTCAGCCTAACTTTCTTGAACAGCTTGATTTGTCTAAGTATACGCTTCTGCCGAATACGGCCGGCGCCGCAACGGCTGAAGAGGCGGTCCGAATCGCAAGGCTTGCCAAAGCTTCAGGGCTTTGTGACATGATAAAAGTAGAAGTCATCGGATGCAGCCGGTCACTTTTGCCTGATCCGGTTGAAACGCTGAAAGCATCAGAACAGCTGCTCGAAGAGGGATTTATCGTGCTTCCGTATACGTCAGATGATGTCGTGCTCGCAAGACGTCTTGAGGAGCTCGGAGTGCATGCCATTATGCCGGGCGCTTCGCCGATCGGTTCCGGTCAGGGAATTTTAAATCCGCTGAATCTATCCTTTATCATTGAACAGGCGAAGGTGCCGGTCATTGTCGATGCCGGCGTCGGATCTTCAAAAGACGCCGCCTACGCGATGGAGCTCGGGGCTGACGGTGTGCTGTTAAATACCGCTGTGTCAGGCGCTGATGATCCGGTCAAGATGGCCCGGGCGATGAAGCTTGCCGTAGAAGCGGGCCGCCTTTCTTATGAAGCGGGGAGAATTCCGGTGAAAGATTACGGAACTGCAAGCAGTCCGCGAGACGGTCTTCCGGTATGACGGACAGATATTCCAGACAGGAGCTGTTTCAGCCGATCGGTCCCTCCGGCCAAGAGAAGCTCCGGTCGTCTCATGCCGTGATTATCGGCGCGGGTGCGCTTGGGACGGCAAGTGCGGAGATGCTTGTCAGAGCAGGGGTCGGGAAGGTAACGATCGCTGACAGAGATTATGTGGAGTGGAGTAATCTCCAGCGCCAGCAGCTCTATACCGAAGACGATGTCAGAGAGGAAATGCCGAAAGCCGCGGCGGCTGAAAAACGGCTTCGATCCATAAATAGTGATGTAGAGGTCGAGGGATTTGTCATGGATGTCACTGCGGAAAACGCACCCGGATTGATTCGTGACGCCTCCCTCATCGTGGATGCCGCCGACAACTTCGAAACAAGACTGATTGTGAATGATGCGGCTGTGCAGAAAGGGATTCCCTTTCTGTATGGCGCCTGTGTCGGCAGCTACGGGCTCTCTTTTACCGTCATTCCCGGTGTCACGCCGTGCCTTCATTGTCTGCTTGAGACATTGCCTTTAGGCGGTATGACATGCGATACGGCGGGAATCATCAGCCCGGCTGTATTGCAGACGGCCGTTTTTCAGGCAGCAGATGCGCTGAAGCTGTTAACGGGCGGATCTATCGAGCATGTTCTCCGTTCCTTTGATTTATGGAAAAATGAACGGTCAGAAATAAACGTCACCCGTCTTAAGTCGGCTGATTGCCCAAGCTGCGGCACGAACGATTATCCGTTTTTATCCTATGAAAATCAGACAAGAGCGGCGGTTCTGTGCGGGCGGAACACGGTGCAGATCAGAGCGGGGATCTCTGAACAGTTTGATCTGCAAAAACTTGCGGGACAGCTCAGACGGACAGGGCTTGATGTTTCAGCCAACCCGTATTTAATTTCGTTTTGCAAAGACGATTTCAAGATGGTACTGTTTCGTGACGGCAGAGCATTAATACACGGCACAAGTGATATCAGCAGAGCGAAATCCTTTTATCATAAATGGATCGGATAATGCGAAAGGAGAGAAAAACATCATGAGCATATGCAAAGCATTGACGATTGCCGGATCAGATTCAGGAGGCGGCGCCGGTATACAGGCGGATCTCAAAACCTTTCAGGAGCTCGGCGTTTTCGGGATGTCAGCCATTACAGCGGTCACCGCCCAGAACACTTTGGGCGTTCACGGCATTTATCCGCTCACCCGGGAAGCGCTGGGCAGCCAGATTGACGCGGTGGCGGAAGATTTGCGGCCTGACGCTGTAAAAACGGGAATGCTGTGGAGCGCGGAAATGATTGCGGAAATTGCGGAAAAAACGGATCAGTACGGGCTTGATCATGTCATCACCGACCCCGTCATGATTGCCAAAGGAGGCGCTTCCCTGCTGCGTGAGGAATCTCAGGCCGCGTTAAAAGAGCTGTTAATTCCGCGCAGCTATGCGGTGACGCCGAATGTTCCGGAAGCTGAGGTATTGACGGGAATGGAAATCCGCACGTTTGAGGACCGGAAAAAAGCGGCCGAACGCCTTTGCAAGCTTGGTGCAAAGCATGTCATCATAAAAGGCGGACACCAGCCTGAACAGGGGAGGATCGTTGATTTATTATTTGACGGTTCGTCTTTTACCCAAATCAGCCACGCTTATATTGACACCAAACACACCCACGGAACAGGCTGCACGTTCGCAGCCGCGCTGACGGCGGAAACGGCAAAGGGGAAAAACATTCAGACCGCGTTTGAGACAGCCGTCAATTTTGTGCGGGAAGCCGTGGAACATACGCTCGGCATTGGAGAGGGACACGGCCCGACCAATCATTTTGCCTTTAAAAGGAACAGTCTGCAGACGAGATAAAAAAGAGACCGCTTCAACATCCGCGGTCTTTTTCCCATGCTTTCAATCTGGACAAGGTTATGATATGATAAAAATTAAGATCAGGTACTAAAACTATGTCTTTAAGACGATTACAGGAGGCTTTATACATATGAATTTCTCACTTGAAGGCCGCAACATCGTTGTGATGGGCGTTGCCAATAAACGCAGTATCGCATGGGGAATCGCCCGTTCGCTGCATGAAGCCGGAGCGCGCCTCATTTTCACTTACGCGGGAGAGCGCTTGGAAAAATCAGTTCATGACCTTGCGGCTACATTAGAAAGAAATGATTCCATCATCCTTCCGTGTGATGTGACAAATGACGCTGAGATCGAAACTTGCTTTGCGAGCATTAAAGAGCAGGTCGGCGTGATTCACGGCATCGCGCACTGCATCGCGTTCGCAAACAAAGAAGAGCTTGTCGGCGAATATTTAAATACGAACCGCGAAGGATTCCTGCTTGCGCATAACATCAGTTCTTACTCTCTGACAGCGGTCGCAAAAGCGGCGCGTCCGATTATGACTGAAGGCGGAAGCATCGTTACACTCACTTACCTCGGCGGAGAGCGCGTCGTTTCAAACTATAACGTAATGGGTGTGGCAAAAGCGTCTCTGGATGCGAGCGTCAGATATTTAGCCGCTGACTTAGGAAAAGAAAACATCCGCGTCAACAGCATTTCAGCAGGACCGATCCGTACGCTGTCTGCAAAAGGAATCAGTGATTTCAACTCTATCCTGAAAGAAATTGAAGAGCGCGCGCCGCTGCGCCGCACGACAACACCTGAAGAAGTGGGCGACACGGCTGCATTCTTGTTCAGTGACCTGTCAAGAGGCATCACGGGCGAAAATCTTCACGTTGATTCAGGATTCCATATTACCGCACGTTAAATAACAAGCAGTCCCTTTCAGGGATTGCTTTTTTCTTTCTTCTGATTTTAATCATTCCGTCATATAAATAAAACATGACAGAATCGGAGGGATGAAGATGTCAAAACAAAACAGAAACGCGGAAAAAAAACCGCTCATGTATATTGTTCAGGCGGATTATTCAGACACGCAATCATCAATGCAGGACATATTAATCAAAAAAAGGAAAGCGCCTCAGCCGCCGGAAGAAGAGCCGATGCATGGAAAGCGGGAGGAAGAATGTCAAACTCAGCCTGAAGGAGCAGTGGCTGTCGAGCCAGAAAAGCAAGTACCTGAACAGCACAGCCGCGCAGAAGAAGCCGTTCAAGAAGTTCCGGCGCAAGCGGAGCAGGACACTGCCAAGCCTGACGCCGCTAAAAAAGAGCCTGATGCCGCTGAAAAAGAGCCTGAAGCGGTTCACAATGCCGCCCCAGAGGAAAAGGTTCCGCCAAAGCGCGTGAAAAAGCCGATGAGCAGAATGTCCATTCTTGAAAAAATTGATTTCTTAACGAAGCTGCCGCATAATATGCCGCGGACCCTTTGTCTGATAGAAGCCAACGGGAAAACCTACAGAGGCGTAATCGTCGGCAGAAAAAATAATGCGATCTTCCTGCGGACGACAAGCAACGGAGCGCCGGCAGAACTCGCAATAGACGATATTACCTCGCTGCATCCGCTTGGATTTTAACCATACAAAAAGCTGCCTGAATTCTTTCATCCGGCAGCTTATTTTTATGCTTTTTGATTTAAGAATGTGTGCGGTTGATCAGTCTCGGGTTCAGGCAATTGATGGCGCAGAAGCTATGGAGATCGACTTCAACGCAATAGTTCGTTTTTTCTAAACGGAATACATCGCAGAGAGAGTCTTTATCTGTAAAATCAAGAATGTGCTTATGCTCGTCAAAAGCAATAAGCAGGCTTAATGTGGCACAGCCGTCACAGACCCTTTCAACTCTGAAAAAAACGGTATTAAAGCACGGACCGTTATCCAGCTCGCCGACGTTTCCGAATGCGGTGAACGGTTTCGATTTTGAGGTGAAGATGGCGAACGGCACTGTATCGCCTAATGTATAAGCCGGAGATAAAAGGTTAGAATAACAGCCTGTCGGGCAATCTTCTTCAACCGCATTTTGCAGGTCTTCAATATTTTCTACCGCTTCACGCACACAGTATGTTGTATGCTTGCTCATAATATCCCTCCTGACTTCACGTTTTAAATGGTACCGGTTTAAACGATAGCGGAGAGTCAGCCGCCCGGAAGTCCGGGCGGGCTGATGATTGCATCTGTAATAGAAGGTTGGAAGGGGATTCTTCTTTAGGAAAGATGCGAATCAATGACTATCCGTGATGCTTTTTCTCTTTGTGCGGCGCAGGCCGGTTAACAAGCTCGGGTGAAAGGCACTGAATGGCGCTGAAGCAGCTCAGATCAACTTCAATGCAAAATTCTGTTTTTTCTAAACCGAAGAAATCAGGATCACAAGGATGGCAGACGCTGAGGGTGTCGCCGTGCACATCTACGGGGCGCAATACTGAAAGCGTCGCGCAGCAATCGCATAGTCTTTCTACACGAAAGAAAATGGACTCAAAGCACTGGCTGTCATCCGCAAATCCTCCGACGTTCCCGAATGTGGAGAACAATCCGCCTTTTTTATCAAATACGAGAAACGGAATGGTGTCTTTACCTGCAATCGTCGGGCTCAAAAGATTCGTATAGCATCCAGTCGGGCATTGTTCTTCAACAGCCTCTTGTTCTGCTAAAATCTTCTCGACTGCATCGCATACACAATTTTCATCTCGGCCATGGTGTTTTCCGCAGCTCATGGATTTCAGCTCCTTCTTTTAGGGTATTTGACTTTTGTCTTTAACAACATATGTACGCGAGCCTCACTTGGTGTGGGTGAACGTCTATATATTCATCATATGCGGAGAAAATAAGAAAAAGCAGAGCATTTTTAGCTCTGCTTTTTCTTTTTAGAGGACGAGGGTGATGACTAAGATGGCAATCAGTGTATTTGTTGCTGTTGAGATCAATGTTGCGATATCGGCATCTACTGTTGTCACGTTTACGCCGCGGGAGTTTTCGATGAGCAGTTTTTGACGGTTGATTTGTTTGTTAGCTGTTAGCTGCAATAAGTCTTGTGCGACCAATTCAGCGATGACTCCGTCAGCGATTGAAGTGAGAGTGGCCGTTACGACTGCTGCATTAATCGCTGTCATGACTGAAGTGACTGCCTGAATATCTGTCGATGTCACGTTAATATCACAAGAATCTCTGATAATAATCGCTTCTTCAGAAACTTGTTTGTTGAGATTCGCCTGTGCCAGGTCTTGGTCGATGAAGGCATTATCTTCGCCGAACCCGTGTCCGTTACAGCAAACATTACATCTTCTGCCTTCTTTTTCTTCTTTTTCTTCTCGCGGATGTTCACATTCAGGATCAAGTGCAACCCAAGAGTATGGTCTGCTTTCCATATCTATTCCTCCTTTTCTTTTACTAATATTAAATGAGCCGGCCCCTTACTTTGACTCAGGCATCTATCCTGATAAAAATCACTATTTTTAGTTATTGACCGGGATTTTGGCGTCTTTGCCGGAGCTGTTCGATTAATTGTTCTCTGCGGGTTTGCTGCTTTGTCTGCTGTTCTTGCGCTTTCTGCTCTTTTTTCTGTTTCTGGCTTTCAAGAAAAGCTTCTGATTTCGCCTGCATGTCTTTCACTAATGCGATCAGCATTTCTTTTTCTTCATCAGGTATTTCCCGCATTTTATCTTTTGTCACGCCGTGTTTTTTGAAGACATTGCTGACAAGCACTTTTAAAAGCGGATCCACTTCTGGTAGATTTGCGAGTTCTTCTTTGAATTTTTCGTTATCTGCCATTTGTTCTCACCTCTATTTTAAAAATTTGAAAAGAAAGAGTTAAAGGATGTCTAGTTCAGCAAAAAGTATATTTAATAGCTGAAACAAAGTTTGTACAAAGGCCATGATATCGTCTGCTGTCAGTGTGATTTTAATATTGCGGCTGTTAATGACTTGAATGAGGGTTCGCTTTTTTATTTGGCAATCCTCGAGGATCAGCAGTTCGGTTGCCATTTGATCGGCTGTGTCTTCATCTGCGATCACGAGCTGTGTCGCGAGGATAATCGCCGCAGTAACTGAAGCTTGTATAGAAAGAGCAGCCGTTATATGTGTTGTATCTATTGTGACATTTTCGCAATCAATCACTTCGATCTTCTGCTCGAATTCGTTAGATAATTGTTCGAATATTTGCGGTTGCAGTGTTTCGACTTTTTCTTCAAACGACATAACCTTCACTCCTTTCTCATTCATACTCTATATAATGCAAATGAAACGCCGAGCGGAATAAGAAAAACAACTAAACCGCACCTATTTTTTTACCGGACAAGGTGCGATTCATGAAGATCAGGGTTTTCGCATATGTATAAAGAGGTCAAGTTTTGAAAAGGAGTGAACAGGTGGTTATCAATTGGCTTTCATTTATTCTGTTATCGTTTGCCGTTTTCCGGCTGGCCAGGCTTTTCGTATTTGACACTATTATGGCGCCGCTTCGGAGCCTTTTTCACGAGGAAAAAACAGAAACCGCACCCGACGGCACGACAGAAACCTACATTGTCATAAAAGGCAAAGGGATCAGGGCATTTATCGGTGAACTTCTCAGCTGCTACTGGTGTACGGGCGTGTGGTGCGCCGCCTTTTTAATTGCGGTCCAGATTGTGGTACCCGAGGCTGCGCAATGGCTGATTTTGCTGTTAGCCATAGCCGGCGCGGCCGGGATCATTGAAGCTGCGGTTTCTCGTCTTCTGCAGGAATAAGGCGGTTCCACCAGCAACTTACCGTCACTTTCGGCATAAACTGGCATATATGACATAAGGAAAGGAAGGATCACCATGAGTCAATCAAGCAAACCTTCCCAACACTCTCCATACAAATCAACTGTGCATCAGCCTTACGAAAAAAAAATTAAGAAAAAAGGCTGCGGCTGCGGCCAAAAGAAAAAACCGAAATAGCCGTTTTCTAAAAAACCGGAGCTTCCGGTTTTTTTGTTTTTTGCCGAACGCCGGCCTCTGTTCGGCATAGATCATAGGAGGAGGGGATGTTATGAATATATTTGAATCATTCATAAACGGTAAATACCGCCGGCACAATCAAAACCAGCTGGAGCATGACAAATATATCTTATCTATTGAAAAACAGCTGTCTGAGTTTGATGAAGCGGGATCGCGCTTTGAGGAATGGATAGATGTGTTTGCCGCCGAAACAGAAGCGAAACTGAAGAAAAATGAGCATTCTCACTAAAATGAATGAAATCCGCACCGGCCCTATGCATTTATCCAAGCCAAACAAGTCGGCTCACATAGAGTATAGAGAGTAAAGGAGGTGCTTAGATATGGGATTCGGATATGGCGGATTCGGCGGCGGCTACGGCGGTTATGGCGGCTGCGGCGGATACGGAGGCGGCTATGTCGGAGGCGGATACGGCTCAACATTTGTTCTTGTTGTCGTATTGTTCATCCTTCTGATCATTGTCGGTGCATCCTTTTTTGGCTAAACCTTAGCAAGACCTTGGATAAGCGCGGGACCGTTCAGTCCCGTGCTTCCCTGATGTATAAAGGAGTATAGAGACGGGGCACTCGGAATTTTTTCCTTGTCTTACGGGCACATGTTCCGCTCTTTATTCATACAATATCGTATTACTCCACAAAAGGAGGCACACCATGGATAATCAATTTTTCAAAAATATTGAGAAGAAAACAGGCGTCAGCATGAAGGATGTCATGAACCTTGCAGGATCATTGCAAAATGCCAATTTCAAAGATGAAAACACGGTGAGAGGCGTCATTCAGAAGGTGTCCCAGCTGGCTAACAAGCGTGTTCCGAAAGAATTGGAAGACAAAATCGTTCAATCTATTACAAGCGGTAAAGAGAAACTTGATTTTGGCACCATTTCTAAAATGCTGAACAATAAATAGGCGTCAGCCGGCCTTGCTAAAAAGGCCTTTTTATGTGAGAAGAACCCGGCAGTGATCTGCCGGGTTCTTTATATCCTGAGTACGCTCCGTCTGTCCGTCCGAAGAAGGGGCTCGAGAAATCTTGAGCTGCGCGCTGTTTTTCCCCGCCTGTACGCGGGACAAGATACATATAAATGCTGCATGGCCCTTGTCATTGCGACATACAGAAGCCGTCTTTCTTCTTCGAGCGGAGCGGGATCGCCCTGTCTCGCCGTCTCAAGTGCGAAGTCATGGGGGATCGAGCCGTCAGCCGCGCCTAAAATATAGACCGTATTGAATTCAAGACCTTTAGAGCGGTGAATGGTCAGCAGTTCGACGCCGTTTTCATCGGTTTTCAGATTCTCAGCGGCGCGCATATGATCGACATGCGCAAGAAAATCAGGAATGGTTTTGAATTTTTTGGCGGCCACTTTGACATCCCTGAGATCATCAGAGCCTTTTTCCAGTTTGTTTCCCTCATTGCCCCGTTTTTTTAAATACTCGGAAAAACCCATTTTGCTTTCTGCAAAGGTGATGGCTTCAACCGGCTTCATTGTCCGGATGCTTGCGAAAAACGGAACGATCTGCTTGATCTTCCCTATTTGAAAAGGCTTCAGGTCAGGCAGTTTCGTCAGTGCCTTAATCATCGTGCAATCTTCCGTGATTGACAGCGCCTTTAACGTTTGCAGGGCGGATTGCTTTAAAAATAAGGCGGGCAGCAGGTCTTTCACCGCATCCGGATCATCTTCATTCTGACTCGCATATAAGTAGGCGAGGATCTGGCGTACGATTCTGCGGCTGTAGAACGTCTGCACGCCCCGGTCGGCATGATAAGGAATCGATGATTGGTGCAGTCTTTCATAAATGGCCCGTCCGGCGCTGTTTGTCCGGTAAAGCACGGCAAAATCGTCAGGACTCGCCCCGTTTTGAATTTTCTCTTTCATATCCGAAACGATCATGGTCGCTTCTTCTTCTTCATCGTAAGGATAAAACATCACGGGATTGTGAACGCCGTTTTTGACGGCAGAAAGTGTTTTTTTATACCGTTTTTTATTTTTCTTTACGACGGCATGAGCGCTTGAGACGATCGGATGCGGCGATCGGTAATTTGCCGTTAAGTAAATGGTCTTTGCTGCCGGATAATCTTTCTGAAAATCTAAAATGAAAGACGGGCTGCTGCCGCGGAACGCATAAATGGATTGGTCGTCATCACCCACGCAGCACAGGTTATTCTTTGGGCTTGCGATCATTTGCATAATGTTGTACTGGACAGGATTGATATCTTGAAATTCATCAATCAAAATATGAGAAAATCTGTTTTGGTACTGCGCGAGAATATCAGGCCGGCTTTGAAACAGTTCATAACAGCCTTGGGCCATGTCATCAAAATCAAATTGCCGTTTTTCCTGCTTCTGCCGTTCGTAATGTTCGTAGAGCCTGTACACTTTTTTCTCCCAGTCGTCCGCAAGCGGAATGGTCTCATGGGGGAGATACGTGTTTTTCCAGCAGCCGATAAGCTGAAGCGCCTGGTCGACGGGAAACTCTTTAGCATCCAAGTTTTCTTCATAGAGCGCCTTTTTCACATATTGCTCTTTTTGCCACTCCATTTTTAAAAGCTGGCTGCCGTTCCATTTTGAAGAATCATAATGACAGAGTATTTTATAGAAAAAACTGTGGAATGTTCCGGTCACGAGACGGGAGACTTTTCCGGCTGCCAGACCGTACTCATTTGCCATCCGCTCTTTCATTTCGGCGACGGCTTTTGTCGTAAAGGTCACAAGCAGCATATTCTCAGGTGAAATGCCGAGGTGTTCAATCATATGGGCGGCGCGTGCTGTCAGCACCCTTGTTTTTCCGCTTCCCGCTCCGGCAAGCACTAATAAAGGCCCGTCCGTTTCAGTAACTGCCTTCATCTGTTCACGGTTCAGGCCGATGCCGGGGAACAAAGATGTATCAGCCGCCTCGGATGTTGGTGAAAACGGTTCGGCCGCAGGCACTTTTTTCGGGCTTTTCCATTCTGAGACGATCGGTTTCGGATTCTCTGAAATCGCTTTTCCTTTCGGCAGGCGGAACATGCCGGCTTCCTTATACTCTTCTTTTTCTTTCTCCGCTAGTGGTTCCTCGGCCGCGCATGCTTTTTCACAGGCGGTGAAGTCTCCCTTTTGCCGGTGATAAAATGCCGGCTGCTCTAAAATCGAAAGCCGCATCAAGACGGGCTGCTCACAATGTGCGCAAAAAATATTTCCTTTCTGAGCTTCTTCAAAAAGGAATTGGTAATGTTCTCTAGAATATGTATGTAAATGTATCGTTCGGTTATTCAGTCGGGCGCATTTCAAAAAGGGGTCCTCCCATTAAAAGGTGTTCATCCATTTGATAGACAAAGAATATCATAACAAAAGAACAGCGTTTCAAAAAGTAAGATTAAGGGAAATGAAAGCGAAGGGGAGGGGTACATATGATTTATGCAGGACGGATTCAAAACCAGCAGTATTCTCAATACGCAAACCGGGCAGCGGGTTATAAGTCTGATTATGCCGGCATTACGAAAGCGGCCGCCCTTGCCAATGACAGGGTGTACAGAGAGGTGGAGCGCCGCCAGGAAAACACCGCAGCCGCAGAAAAGAAAGTACATGAGGAAAAACGTAAGCGCTCTCTTTCCCGTCTGCCGCAAATCATGGGAAAAGGCCGGTTAATAAATCAATACGTGTGAAAAAGCCCGGATATATCCGGGTTTTTTTGAGTCGTATATATGAAAGATGCGGAAAGGAATGATTCAATTTGAGAAAGCTTTCATTATTAATTGCGGGGTTATTTCTATTCGGCCTCTTTACTGCCGGAATGAAACCGGCAGACGCGGCGGAGGGCTCCGCCGCAAAAGATGTCACGCTTACACAGCTGGCGCCGCATGTTTGGATGCATACAAGCACCGGTACGGCAGACGGAAGTCCCGTCCCTGCGAACGGATTGCTTCTTGAGACTTCCAAAGGAATCGTACTGATTGATACTCCGTGGAATGACAGTCTCACAGAGCAGTTAATGACACAAATAAAAAAGCGGTTTCCCGGCAAAAGGATGACCGATGCCATTGTGACACACGCCCATGACGATCGTATCGGCGGTCTGAACACCCTGTACAAATACGGTGTAAAGGTGCACAGCACGAAGCTGACCGCCAACTTCGCCCGAGAGCAGGGATATGACCGGCCGCTCGGAGATTTGAAAAACGTGACAAAGCTGCAGTTTGGCGATATGAAAATTGAAACGTTTTATCCGGGAAAAGGGCATACAGAAGACAATATTACCGTCTGGCTGCCTAAGGATAAGCTCTTATTCGGCGGATGCTTAATCAAGGCTTTAGAAACAAAGGAAATCGTGCCTACTCCGGGCTTTTATCCGGACCAGTGGCCGCGCGCCGTCCGCAAAGTCATGAAAAGATATCAGGACATCAGCATTGTCGTTCCGGGCCATGGCAGTCCGGGGGATGACCGTCTGCTGCCGCATACGATAAGCCTTCTGAAAGAAACGTAAAAAAGAAGACCGGCGCTCCCATTACGGAGTGCCGGCTTTTTTTATCTCTTCCTGATTTTCATAAAACTGAGGAAAGCAAGTGCAAGCGCCAAAACGGTATATCCCGCTATCGGCCAAATATGCTGATGAAAGGAAGAATAATCTCCGGATATGACTTCCTGGGCCAGTTCGATCGAGTGAACAAACGGTAAGGCATAAGCGATATGTTTGAATGTGTCACCGAGCAGGCTCACCTCCATCCAAGCCCCGCCCAGAAATTGCACGAGTGTAATATAAATCGTTCCGATACCTGAAATTTGTTTGTCCGTAAACACAGCCCCTAAACATAAACCGAAGAAAACGGACATCATCGCAATCGGCAGCAAGACAGCGATACCTGCGAGAAGATTCATCCACTCGGCGGATAAACCGGCAGCCGCTGCTGCGATAAAACAAATGACGATTTGTAAAATGGCTAACGGCAGCATCGGCATTGCATAACCGATGACATAATCGGCTGTTTTTAAAGGGGAAGCAAACAAACGGGTCAAAAGGGCGGTCTGTTTGTCTTTTGCGATCAGCAATGCAGAGAACATCGTAAGGAAAGCGAAACCGAAAACAATGAGTCCGGGTGCTAAGTGCTGAATTTTAAAGGTATCAAGCGGCGCATTTTTTTCAATCGCCGTAAACAGAAACAATAGAATAACAGGCAGTGCGATTCCAAGGATAATAGACAGGGGGTCACGAAAAATTTCTTTGCGGTTGCGAATGGCGAAATCAAGCATAAAGACCCGCCTCCCCGTCACAAATCGCTAAAAAGGCATCTTCAAATGTAGCTGAATGAGTTTGCTTTTTCAGAGCCTCCGCCGTACCCAGTGCTTTTAAAGTCCCATTTTCTAAAATGCAAATACGATCTGCCAGGGCTTCAGCCTCTTCTAAATAGTGTGTCGTTAAAATAATCGTCATGTCACCCTTTAATGCCTCAAGATTTTTCCACAATTCGCGGCGCGAACGGACGTCCAGCCCTAATGTCGGCTCATCTAAGAAATAAATATCCGGCTTGGTGATCATTCCCATTGCGATGCTGAGCCGGCGCTGCATTCCTCCTGATAATGTTTTGGTTTTTGCTCTTTCTTTCTCTTTTAATTGAAACAATTCGAGCATCTCATCTGTTCTTTTTTTTGCTTCTTTTTTCGGAATTCCGTAGACTCCGGCTATAAACTCTAAGTTTTCCCGTACGGTTAGATGAGGAGCGATGGCTGTTTCCTGCGGGGACATATTCAATTTCGGTTTTATTTTATCCAAATCAGTCAAAATACTGTGTCCAAGCACTGATGCATCACCGTTATCCGGAGAAAGGAGTCCGCAAAGCATGCTGATTAATGTCGTTTTTCCGGCTCCGTTCTCACCGAGTAAAGCGAAAAATTCCCCTTTCTCAACTGAGAACTCAAGACGGTCAACGGCGGCGGTTTCTTTATAATGTTTCGTTAATTGCTTCAGCTCAATCGCGTGCATTTACTCATCCTCGCTATCTTCATCGATTTGCTTAGCGTTTAAAATATCTTTTGCAAACTCGAAAAAGAGTTCTTGTTTAACAAGTGCGATACCTTGCTGGTCATCTCCGAGCATAAGCAGTGAATCCCCCGGATTTATATCGAAAACATCTCTTGCTTCTTTAGGAATGACAATCTGTCCTTTTGTGCCCACTTTAACAGTCCCGAAAATGTGTTTTCCTTTTGGTGCCGTCATGTTTATCCCTCCGAAAAATGAATTGTATTTTTTGTATGAATTGTAATACTTCGTATACTAAACATACATTGATCTTCCATAAAATTCATTAAAATTCATGAAATAGTTTTATTTTCATAAAAAAGCACTCCTGCCATATAACAGGAGTGCTTTTGATTTTATCGTTTGTGTTCCTTTATCATTTCCAGATGGGGGATGCCCGCATCGAGAAATTCTTCGCCGGATGTGACGCGGTATCCTTGTTTTTCGTAAAACGGAACCGCCTGCGTCTGCGCATGTAAGATAAAGCTGTCGGCGCCTTTGGCTGCCGCCGCTTTTTCAAGCGCCTGCATAATGATGGCTCCGACGCCTAAAGAACGATGGCTTTTCATCACGCAGATGCGCTCTAATTTTCCATGCCCGTCTTTCAAGCGCCATCTGCCGGCTCCGACCGGCTGGCCGCCGTCATATATGACTATATGCTCTGACGTGTCTTCGAATTGATCAATCTCTTCTTCTTCCGGAACGTGCTGTTCTTTAACAAAGACCTCTTTTCTGACGAAAAAAGCGTCGTTTAGCTGTTTTTCAGTTTTTGCGATGATGGATTCCAAGCAGTTATTCTCCTCCGCCTAATAAAAATGTTTCATACACAGTCCATGAGCCGTTATCCAGCTGATAGAGCAAGTGAAAACGGTCGATGACTTCTTCGTGGGAAATGTCCAGCATTTTCAGCTGTCCGAGTACGTCGGAATGTTCATCTGACGACAGCTTCTGGCCGACCGTGACATGCGGAACGAAGCTGTATTCCGGCTCGCCGGATAATGCTCCTGAGTAGCATTTCTCACTCAGAGATTTTAATTCCTCCGTCGGCTCTGCTTTCATATATATCACATTATTCACAGGAGAAAACGAGCTGTATTTTGTGATTTTCAGAACGAGCGGATGCGACTCTTTCGCCGTCTGTCTCAGCTGTGATACGACCTGCTCGATTTCCTGTTCTGTCGCTTCAAACGGATCTCTTAGCGTCAGGTGCGGAGGAATGAGCGCGTAGCTCGGGTCGTAGCGTTTCCGGTACGAATTTGCGAGATCCTGTAATTTTTTTGATGGAAATAAAACAATACCGTATTTCATGAAAGTTCCCTCCTTAAATGAATGGTTACAGCATTTTTTTCAGCGCCGGCGTGATGAGCGGCTGCCAGTAGGTCCATTTATGATCCCCGTCGAAGGTTTCATACGTGTATTCAGACTGTTTGCTTTCCAGCAGCTGTTTGAGCTCTTCGTTCGGCGCGGTGAAATCAAGAACCTGGCCGTCTGTCGTGTGAACGCCGGTTTCTTTTTCTCCGATTTGATGATAAACGGAAATCTGTTTGAGATCCTCCGACTGCCGGACGGCATCCAGCACGTGCCCGTCAACATACGGAGACTGCATGATGACGTTTCCAAACATGTTCGGATAGTCAATCGCCGTCATAAGCGAAACGGTTCCGCCGAGGGAATCCCCGATCATGGTGCGGCCGTATCCGACTTGATAAGTCGGGTATTCTTTGTCGATAAAAGGAACGAGCTCATTTGCGATGAATCGCTTATATGAGGCGAACTTAGACCCTTCTGGATGGTATGTGTTTCTTCGCTCCCGCACATTTTTATAAGGGACGCCGATAATGATGCAGCGGTCAATTTCCCCTTTTGACATAAGCTCTTCCGCCTGCCGCCCGATTCTCCCTAATCTGAAATAATCATGGCCGTCCTGAGCGATGACCGTATGATATTTATACAGGGGGGAGAAGGTGGCGGGCAGGTAGACCAAAACGGTCATTTCCTCTTCAAGCTCATGGGAGAAAAGTTTTTTCTCATGAATGATTCCGTTTTTTGATGCCACTTCGCATTCCTCCAGGCCGCTTCTTGTCTTGATGGTTTTTTCCTATTGTACCATGAATTATTAGAAATTTCTTTCTTCAGATGCACTTCTTGCGAGAGTTCAGATAAATAAAAAGTTATTGAAATTCATTTTATAGTGCGTTAATATAGAACAATCAGAAAATACAAAACAATATTCTTATCACGAGAGGTGGAGGGACTGGCCCTTTGAAACCTCAGCAACCGGTTTGCTTTGCCGCGGGAAGGCAAAGTGCCAAGGTGCTAAATCCAGCAAGCGATTCACATGCTTGGAAGATAAGAGGAAGAGAAAAGCTCCTTCTTCTTATGAAGAGGGGGCTTTTTTATTTTTGAAAAAGGATGGTGCTTACTGATGACGCAGCATGTTGATACAAAATTAGCCCAAATCGGAAATAGAAGCGAAGAAGCAACGGGAACGGTCAGTCCGCCGATTTATCTGTCCACCGCTTACCGCCATAGAGGAATAGGAGAATCTACAGGTTTTGACTACGTGCGCACGAAAAACCCGACACGCCAGCTCGTTGAAGACGCTATCGCCGTGTTGGAAAACGGTGCGAGAGGCTTTGCCTTCAGCTCGGGAATGGCAGCCATTCAAACGATTATGGCTTTATTTAAAAGCGGGGATGAATTGATTGTATCCTCCGATTTATACGGAGGCACGTACCGTTTGTTTGAAAACGAATGGAGAAAATACGGCTTAAGCTTTATTTACGATGATTTCAGCGATGAAGACTGTTTACGCTCCAAAATAACGGAAAACACGAAAGCGGTATTTGTTGAAACGCCGACAAACCCGTTAATGCAGGAGGCGGACATTGAAAAAATCGCCCGGATTACGAAAGAAGCCGGCCTGCTTTTAATTGTGGATAATACGTTTTATACCCCGGTGCTCCAGCGCCCGCTTGAACTGGGAGCGGACATCGTCATTCACAGCGCCACAAAATATTTAGCGGGGCACAATGATCTCCTTGCCGGTCTTGCTGTCGTAAAGGATGAAGAGCTCGGCGAGATCATGTTTAATCACCAAAATGCGATCGGAGCCGTTCTCCCGCCGTTTGATTCGTGGCTTTTAATGAGAGGGATGAAAACACTCGGACTCAGAATGCGCCGTCATGAAGAAAACGCCCGTGAACTTGCGGAATTTTTAGAACAGGAAGAAGAAATCGCCGACGTGTTATATCCCGGAAAAGGCGGGATGCTGTCTTTCCGGCTGCAAAAAGAGGAATGGATCAATCCGTTTTTAAAGGCGCTGAAAACGATCTGTTTCGCAGAAAGTCTCGGCGGGGTGGAAAGCTTTATTACATACCCCGCGACACAGACGCACATGGACATTCCGGAAGACATCCGTATCGCAAACGGCGTCTGCAACCGTCTGCTGAGATTTTCAGTGGGCATTGAACATGCAGAAGATTTGAAGCGGGATGTAAAGCAGGCATTACAGCAAGTAAAAGAGGGGGCCGTGTCATATGAGTAATCACAATTGGACGCTGGAAACCCAGCTCGTGCACAATCCATTTAAAACAGACGGAGCCACCGGAGCCGTCAGCGTGCCGATTCAGCATGCTTCCACATTTCATCAGTCTTCATTTGAAGAATTCGGGACATATGACTACAGCCGCTCAGGCACACCGACAAGAACAGCGCTTGAAGAAACAATCGCAGGCCTTGAAGGCGGAACGAGAGGTTTTGCTTTCAGCTCCGGTATGGCGGCGATTTCGACGGCATTTCTGCTCTTATCCCAAGGCGACCATGTCCTCGTCACGGAGGATGTGTACGGCGGAACATTCCGCATGGTGACTGAGGTTCTGTCCCGTTTCGGAATCGAACATACCTTTGTCGATATGACGGACACAGAAGCTGTCGCCCGCGCCATCCGGCCGAACACGAAAGCCATTTATATGGAAACACCGTCAAACCCGACGCTCGGCATCACGGATATTAAGGGCGTCGTCAAACTGGCAAAGGATCACGGCTGTCTGACATACCTTGACAATACATTCATGACGCCTGCTCTGCAGCGTCCGCTTGATCTCGGTGTAGATATCGTGCTCCACAGCGCGACAAAATTTTTAAGCGGCCACAGCGATGTGCTGTCAGGCCTTGCCGCCGTAAAAGATGAAGAGCTCGGCAATCAGCTGTATAAGCTGCAAAACTCGTTTGGAGCGGTGCTCGGCGTTCAGGACTGCTGGCTCGTATTGAGAGGCTTAAAAACATTGCAGGTCAGACTGGAAAAAGCGAGCCGGACGGCCGAACGGCTGGCTGCCTATTTTGACGGGCATCCCGCCATCAAAAACGTTTACTATCCCGGCCTTGCCGGACACCCGGGAGCCGATACCCATAAACGGCAAGCGAGCGGAGCGGGCGCCGTCCTGTCCTTTGAATTGGAAAGCAAAGAAGCCGTCAAAAAGCTGGTCGAAAACGTATCGCTTCCGGTATTTGCCGTCAGCCTCGGCGCCGTCGAATCCATTCTCTCATACCCTGCAGCCATGTCGCATGCCGCCATGCCGAAAGCAGAGAGGGAGAAACGCGGCATCACAGACGGCCTTCTGCGCTTGAGCGTCGGAGTCGAAAACGCCGAAGATTTAGAGCGGGACTTCGAACAGGCATTGAAAAAAATAACCCCCGCCCAAGTGAGATCATAAACGAAAAGGGCGCCGTCAATTTTGTGACGCGCCCTTTTTTTATTTTAGATAAAAAAAGTGTTGACGAATGAGAAATCAGGATATATAATTATAAATGTCAGAGAGACAACAACATACCCAGCAACACATACATATCATGATTCCGTAGCTCAGCTGGGAGAGCGCTACCTTGACAGGGTAGAGGTCGCTGGTTCGAGCCCAGTCGGAATCATAGCCAAAACCCTTGCTACGCAAGGGTTTTTTAATTTCCCTTAATAAAGCCGGTTTATCAAATTCGTAAGTTGTTGGCGAACTTGATTTTTTGGCTAGAAATTTATTGTCCGTATCTCTTTTTAGGGTCAAAATTGTTGAAAAGTTCAGCTAGTGATGCCGTCAAGTAGATCCAAACCGCACTGTCGGTATTGCATTTCTATTCAGATAAGAAAGCCAAAAAATTCGGTATCAATATAAAAAGGCCCTCTCATAAAATGGGGGCCTTTCAGTGTTTCTTTTAAATAGCTTCTTTTAGTTGTTCTATTACACTTTTCAACCATTCTATAGGTGGTAAGCCAATTGTCGGGAAATATAATTCTGCATTACACTTTATAATGTCTTCCTTTTCTTCTTTAGTTAGATCGCTATTTAGAAACTCTTCGCAATACTTTACTGTAAATAGCAAACCTTCTTTACTAATTTCCTCAATAAATTCGTCTAAGGCGTGTTCAGGAGATTGGATATCTTGATGAAATGTTGCACCTAAAAAATTTTCTAATTCATCTAAGAAATCATACCTTTCATCCATGATACTTCCTCTCTTTCTATTTGGTTGGATATCCTGTAAGGATAAAGTTACCGTTATTATCTTTTTTGAGTATAATTTTTGCGTTTGTAACGTTTTCTACTAGATCTGAATTTCTTGATACACTTCTGCCGATTATTTCTCCATCGCCCTTGTATCTTAACATTAATTTAGGTTTTTTAGGATCATCAATCCAATTTTCGATTTTCTTTATATTTTTTGAATCGTTTAAAACTGAATTAGCAATTCTTTCAGCGGTAGCCCTATTTTTAAAAGTAGATGAAGCTGTAATATGTGGGTTAGAATCAGTTTTCAGTCTTTCTATTAATTCTTTATCTGTTTTCCCAACATGTCTTTCTATAAGATGCCCGCCTTTTGCTTCATGAGCAGCTAAACCTCCGCCAGGTGCGAGAGGGGTACTATCACCTTGTTTGACATTACCTATGGCTGTGTTGTTAGAATTTTCAGATTTTATGAGTGCATTTTCTTTCTGATCTTCAATAATACTTTTCAACAAAGGCGTATTCTTCACATTGTCAGTATTTTTAATATCCTGTGCTATTCCGGCAAGCGCGGGTTGGTACTTATTTTTCGAAACGGAATTGATATAGTCTTTTCCTTTTTCAATCCCGGTTTTTACATGTTTTGCAGCCGCTTTTTCTCCGGCTTCCAAGACGTTATCCACTTTAGCTGCACCTGTTTTCGCGAGCTTACTTGATACTTTTACAGCTGAGCCGGAACCTTTGAGTCCGACAATGCTTATTTATTGATTTTGTCATCATTCATCGAGGGGCGAATTGGGGACGGAGCTGCTTTTTGGGCTGATTTTGAAGTACATTCGCTGTATACTGCAAGGGAGATAAACATCGCCTTTAAGGCGGCGGTCTTTGCCGAAACCTGTTCATTTCAGAGAAATACAGAAATTTCGTATCACTGAACGGCTAAAGTGATAACGATCAGCAGCTGGTTAATCCAGCTGTTTTTTTGTATTGAAAAACGGAATATTTAGTTTTTTATGGCAAATACAGCGGCACTCCGAAAATCATTCACAATACAGGAAATGACGCATGCGGCCGCCAATGAAATCAGTTATATGTCGGGTAACAGCGAATCGACAAGCTATCATTTTGCCGTCGATGATAAAGAAGTGATTCAGGGGGCTCTTCATCTGAAGGCAAGAAAGCATCCTTCCTCTTGTCTTCCGGTTTTTTAAAGTTGAAAACCCATTAAAATCCGAGGGGAGAGCGTAAAACAGATTCGAACGGCGCTGTCGCCCTTCATTAAAGCGAAAGAACTTCGGGATTGATGGTGCATATGGAGCGAAGACAGCGAATGCAGTAATTCGATTTCAATTGATGAATGGATTAAAAGCTGATGGAATTTATGCGCTTGAACCAAAGTAAAACTTGAAGTGTTGTTAAAATAAGCGGAGACCCTTTCCTTTTTTACAGACTCTCTCCCACACTGACAAGAAGAGGTTTGTGTTAAAGCAAAATCTAAGAAATTAAACCCAAAAAGATTGCAACGACAAGCTTCTAAAGAGATGAAAAATATCGGGATATCAACTAAGGCATAAAAAGCGATAAAACAGGAGCTTGAAACAAGAAAAGAAAAAACAACTGAATAGAAAATAAAGAGAAAAAATAAAGGAACAAAAATATTTAATCAGAAAACAAAAAGCAAAAGAAAAGCATAGGGGCAGATTGAAAAGTTGAGCGGCATCAGTTTTTTGCTTCGGACTGATTTAGAGAAAAAGAAGTATAAGTCAGAGCCCTTCTCAAGACGAGGAGGGTTTTTCTGCAATTTATTCAAATACACTTACATCAGTAAATGCGGCTGAACGTTTCAGTACGATTCAGCTCATGTATGGTTTGAAGCCAGACGGCATTTACGGACCAAAAACGAAAGCGAAATTGAATTAATAAAAGAAGCCCTTCTTATAAGAGGGCTCTTTTTCTAACTATGTTGTTTTAAGGTGTTTTTTAATTTGTTCAGTGACTTGCTTAAGCCATTCTAATGGAGTTATATCATCTTCAGGAAAGTATATGCCATCCGCTGCTTCCTCTATAAATTCATTCTTGTCTTCTTCTGAATAATCACTATTTACAAACTCAGTTAGTGCTATTAAATCTCTTTCTTTTAGTTTTTGTGATGCTTCATTTAGATATTCATTAAGAGCATCTTCGGGAGATTCTATATCTTGGTGGAAATGTCCGCCGAGAAATCTAAATACAGGATCAGAAACTTTAATTTCAATCATTATATATCACCTCGTTGGGTAGCCTGTTAATATAAAGCTACCATCTTCATTTTTCTTTAATACTATTCTAGCATTAGTCATATCTTTAACTTCATTTGAACCTTTACGAACTCCTCTACCTATAACTTCGGTTCCTCTATAAGGTAACGGTAATGGATCATTAACATCACTTTTTAACCACTCTTCAATTTCCTTTTTATGTTTAATTAATGTTTCATTAGCGACTCTTTCTGCAGTTGGCCTATCAGTGAAACTAGAAGAGGCACGTATCTTCTTGTTTATCTGTAGCCTCTCTAATAACTCTTCATCAGTCTTACCAACATGTCTTTCTATAAGATGTCCGCCTTTTGCTTCGTGAGCAGCTAAGCCACCGCCTGGTGCGAGAGGACTGCTGTCTCCTTGTTTAACACTATGTATACCGCTATTGTCAGAAGACACAGATTTTCTAAGAACACTCTCTTTCTGATCTTCAATAATACTTTTCAACAAAGGCGTATTTTTCACATTGTGAGTATTTTCAATATCCTGTGCTATTCCGGCAAGTGCGGGTTCGTACTTATTTTTCGAAACGGAATTGATATAATCTTTTCCTTTTTCAATCCCGGTTTTTACATGTTTTGCAGCCGCTTTTTCTCCGGCTTCCAAGACGTTATCCACTTTGGCGGCGCCTGTTTTTGCGAGCTTGCTTGATACTTTTACAGCTGAGCCGGAACCTTTTAGTCCCACAATGCTCCCGATGGCGTAGGTGATGTAATGTGATCTTGAATACGCATCCCCGTTAACCATTTTATCATTCCATGAATCCGCCAGGTTTGTCCATATGATTTTTGCGTAGGAGGGCGTGTTCAATACAGCCGATATGGTTTTAGCGACTTTTTGTTCATCAGAGAGATGGTAAAAATCCCATGCGCCGACAGCCAGATCTTTGACGCCTGTTACTGTGTCTTTCCCGACATCATAAAGGCCGACGCCTATTCCTTTAACGATATCCCAAGCCGTTTCTCCGACTTCTTCTAGCTGTTTTGCTTGTTCAAGCTGCATCACATATTCCACCTGAGCAGGTTCAAGGTTTTCATAGCCGATCTTTTTCGCGATTTCCAAATACTCATCCGGATCGGTCACACCATCGGCCAGCTTTTTCTTTAGGGCCTTAACTTCCCGCTCTTTCGCCTCTTCCTTCTTAATCGTCAAATAAGCATCCGAATGTCTTGCAATCTCGTCTTTTTTCTTATGGATGTCGCTTTCTCGGTACGCCTTGGCATTGTAGTGAAGCGGCGTGGCGCTTTTTCCTTTGCCTGTGGCGTTTTGGAGCTGCTGAAAGTCGGCTTGGATGAACTGTTCGTTCGCTTCGGTTTCTGCGTATTCTTTCGTTAGATCGTGATCAAGTTTGCCGAGTTTATGTATCGTTTCGCTTCTTTTTTTGTCAGCTGAAGAAAGCTTTTGTTCTGTGCTTTCGGTTGAAAACAATTCGAGCGAGATGATGTCTTCGATCTCTCTGAGGATGGACCCCATATCCTTTTTTTGCCCTTCCATAATTGCCTTTGATTTACTGAGGGCGTGGGTGAGCTCATGCTCCAGAAATGATTCCTCCACATGCGAATTGGAAAGTCCGGCATCTTCGACCTTACCGGGAAGGCTTGTGAGAAATGCGATTTTCATATCGATCAGATCAAGCCAGCTGTTTGTGACGCCGGCGTGGTCCTTGAAAAAAGCTTTGATATTATTGGCGCCCCGGCCTGAGAAGTCGCTGTCACCGAGATCAGCCATACCTTGAAACGCTTTTTTTAGATTGACCATCTGGCCGCGCAGTTTTTTGTATTCACTCGCGCGCTGTTTGGCAGCGGCCAGCAGGGTGGTTGCTTCGAAAACTTTCATGACCATAATCCTTTCATTCGAAATACTTCAACAAGATATTACCATGGAAGAATGAAGAAAAAGACAAATAAGTATTTTGAAAGTGCAAAATGATTAATTTGTTCTGGGTAAATTTACTTATTTTATGATCGGGAATTGGGGAAGAGTTAGCTTTAGGTTGAATCGGTTGTTAGAACATCATGTGACGCACCTCCTTTACAAAGCATACACACATATTAGAGGGCTGAAATTCACCCGTATGGATTGGATACGGCGACCCAAACGGCTTTTCGCATGGAACCAACATGCGGTAACTGGTCAACAGCTTTAGAAACTTCATCCTAACAGGGAAGTGCGGCAAGCATTGGGAATATAAAGAAATATAGGCTTACAGCTATGCAGGATGTGTGAATATCCGTCAGACGGCGAAGGAAAGGCAATCTCCATGTGTCGTGACAGTTCGAATGCGGGTGTATTAAACTTCCCATTCAACCGGAGTTATGTCTGAGGGACGAAAAGACTTTTTTTGAGGAGGAAGCGGAATGATTGAATTTACACGGCCATCGCCTATGAAGAAAACATGCACGATGCACCCGGAAAAGGAATCTGTCAGATCGGTTTCGTTTACTGATTTTAACGGCAATTCTGTAACAGTAACCCTTTGTCAAATGTGTCTGGCTGAATTAAAAATGAAAGCCGCGACTGAATACAGGAGCATGACAGAGGAGCGGGCCAAACTGAATCGTTTCAAGATTGGTGATCATGTGTATTTAGAGCATTTGGGAGTAGTCAGCGAGATAAAAAACATGGAAGGCGTTCAAGTGGCAAACAGGACAGACACAGACGGAGTCCGAAAGGCTACCCCTAAGGAAATCGCAGAATTTAAAAAGCAGGGGAAGCAATGACAATGAAAAAAACTACTCAAGTCAATCATTTATCCGTTGTGTTACTTACAGGAGCGGCGGCCGGATGTTTACGGATGCGCGACTTACACGGCCGGAGCCTCCACGGTGAAGTGAAGGAAAATTCAAACCAAGAATGTGAATTGATCAAACGCAGTTTCATGAATCTCCGAAGGCTTTCATCCGAAATTTAGGTGCAGTATGGAAAAAAATTTATGGAAACTTGACATAATGCTGTCAGGTCCCTATTGTATGATTAAATGAATGGCCAGTAAAATGATAGGAGGCGTTCAATATGAAATTGCTGCAAATTAGACTATTGGTTAATGACTTTAAGAAAAGCGTCGAGTTTTATAAAGATTCATTAGGACTTCCAATCAGTTGGTTAGAGAAGGAAATGGAATATGCACTCTTCGATAATGGAGAAACGAAAATAGAGCTTTTATCTCGAGAAAATATGGCTGAAATAGTTGGAGAAGAAAGAAAATCTTTAGACGGAGATGCGCAATCAAGATTTTTGCTTCAGTTTAAGGTAGAAGATGTTGATAAAACGTATGACTATCTGCACAAGCAAGGGATTAAATGCGTCAATGAACCACATGATCGTCAGGAATGGCGTGCACGAGTGGCTCATTTTAGAGATCCAGATAATAATCTTATTGAAATATATAAAATGATATAATTTTTTGACTGGCAGGATTAAGGTAATGCGTTTGTTAACTTACTTATGATTTTTATAGTCTGCAAGAGAAACATATATAGGTCCAAGACGGAAAGCCTGCGGACACTGATCATTGCACAGCTCACTGTGTTGTGATTAGTGTCCGTTTTTATTTGCACGGAGGGATAACAAATAGATGATGAACACGAAGCGGACATGCAAACATTCAGACGCGGCGAGGGCGGCGCATTTAATAAGGGGAGGAGTCAGAATGCAGGATTTAATCATCTCAAAGGAAATATATTGACTTTCATCCTGTTTGTAATGTTAATTAGAAGATGTATACAAAATCATTATAATGAGGAGGTCTGGATGTGAAAAATAAAGCGAGAATACAAGTTGGAATATGCATTGGACTTTTATGTTTAAGCTTTACCGGTTTCAATCCTTTATTCGGCTCAGCGCATGCTGAAGCGAAATCTATAGAAAACACAAAAATGACAAGCTGTATATTGAATCAAAAATTTGTTCAGCTTGAGAAAAAATTTGATGCCAGGCTTGGGGTTTATGCGATTGATACAGGTTCAAACAAGACAATCGCCTATCGGCCGAATGAACGGTTTGCTTACGCATCAACCTATAAAGTTCTGGCTGCAGCTGCTGTTCTGAAGAAAAGCTCAAATGAAAAACTTAATGCCATCATCCGCTACAGCAAAGACGATTTAGTTACATATTCTCCAATCACAGAAAAACACCTGGATACAGGCATGAGCCTGAAAGAAATCTCAGAAGCCGCTGTCCGTTACAGCGATAATACCGCCGGGAACCTATTGCTGCAGCAGCTTGGCGGCCCCAAAGGTTTTGAAAAGTCATTGAAACAGATCGGGGATTATGTAACAAAAGCTGATCGATTCGAGACGGATCTAAACTCGGCGATTCCCGGGGATCGTCGTGATACAAGCACCGCAAAAGCACTGGCAACCGATCTTAAAGCTTTCGCTTTGGGTAACACTCTCACGGCTGACAAGCGCACGATTTTAACAGATTGGATGCGGGGCAACGCTACCGGCGACGAACTGATTCGGGCAGGCGCTCCTGCAGGATGGGAAGTCGGCGATAAATCCGGAGCCGGAAGCTACGGCACACGAAACGATATTGCGATCGTTTGGCCGCCTGACAGAGCCCCAATTGTTTTGGCAATCCTGTCAAACCGGTTTACGGAAGATGCCAATTATAATAATGCTCTTATCGCTGAGGCTGCAAAAGTCGCTCTAAATGCTCTTAAATAAACATTGCCGTTCATTTTTTATGGACGGTTTTTTATATGTTGAGAATGCGGTATGCCGGTTTCGTTTTTCGATAAATGTTATAATGTAAAGCCATAAAAAGATGGGAAGAGGGGGAATTTCGATGCATTACATAACGGCATGCTTAAAAATCATCAGTGATAAAGACCTTAATGAAATAATGAAAGAGTTCAAAAAACTTGAGGAAGAAACGAACAAAGAAGAAGGCTGTATTCAGTTCCATGCTTATCCGCTCGAACCATCAGAACGCAAACTCATGCTTTGGGAGATTTGGGAAAACGAAGAAGCTGTTAAAGTCCATTTTACGAAAAAACATACAAAAGACGTTCAAAAACAAGAATTAACGGAAGTAGAATGGTTAATGAAAAGCAATGTGAATGAGTAAAAGGCTTTGTCTGTTGTTGGCTGACTTTGCCGGCAACCATCATCAGTTTCATTCACTAAAACCCTTGCTGTGCAAGGGTTTTTTACTTTAAAAAGTTCTTTATATCGCAGTCTTTTTATGGGTAAGGAACAGACTTGGAATGAAGATGGCGGCAAGGATGATGACGGATACTAAGAATCCGGCATGGTAGCCTTTTAAACTGTTCGAAATCGTCGGCTGCAATCCTTGTATGACAGTTGCGGTAACGGTTGCGATCACAGCTGACCCAAAGCTGGAACCGAGGTTTTCAATCATATGAATACCGACACCCGCTTCCGGAAGCTGTTTGCTGTCAAGACCTGTATAAGCGTCACTCATCAATGGGAGCATAATTCCTCCAAAACTGGTGCCGCGGATAAATAATACGACGGAAATCCAAATCATACTTGTGTTATCGGTGATAAAAATAAGCGGGATAGATCCGATCAGCGAAAGAACAAGACTGACCGTAACCACGTATTTCGCACCGATCTTATCAATCATTTTTCCGATCAGCGGACGAGTCACGAGCATTCCGACTCCTTGAGGGATTAAAGCGAGTGCTGCTCCGGCTGCCGTGAACTGACGAATGTTTTGAAAAAACAGCGGAAGTATTAACATCGGCCCCATGATGGCAACATTCGCTAAGAACAACCCGATCGAAGATGCCAAGAAGCTCTTGTTTGCAAACAAATTCATAGGCAGCACGGTTTGGTTTTTCTTGATCTGATTATATACAAGATAAATAGCTGCTGAAACAAGACCGATGCCTGTCCATAAAATGGTGTCGCTATTGTTAAATGATGCATGATCCGCCGCTTTTGTAATACCGTAAATCAATGCCGCGCTCATTAATGACAAATTGATAATCCCGAAAATATCGAGTTTACGATCTTTGTTGAATGGTTCAAAGTCTGGAATGGTTTTCATCATAAGCGGTGCAGCAATCAAAACGATGAACACGTTGATGTAAAAAATCCAATGCCATGAAGCGCCTTGGACGATGAAGCCTCCGATGACAGGTCCTAAGATCGGGCCGAAGATCATAGGGGTGCTGACGATTGCCATCACTTTTCCCAGGTTTTCCGGACCTGCCGTTTTAACCAAGAGTGTTGACATAAGCGGAGTCATAATGCCGGCGCTGAATCCTTGAAGCAAACGGAAGAAGATGAAGCTGGAAACGTCACGGCTCATCCCCGCAAAAACAGAAATGACACCAAAGGCGATGACTGAGCCGATGAAGATTTTCTTACCGTTATATTTATTCATAAGCCAGCCGGATACGGGTACTGCAATCGCAAGTGCTAAGACATAGCCTGTAACGGACCACTGAATGGTATCCAATGTCGTGTTGAAGTCTTTGGTCAGTTTGTCGATGGCGATGTTTACCATCGTAGAGTCAAGCATTGGAGCGATTGCTCCCAGTGCAATAGCCCAGGCGGCTGTGAGAACTTCTTTTGGCACCCGAAGTTCCTTTCTTTTATGTGTTGACATATTACTCTCCTCTCAAAATTGCTGTCTTTGTTTCCTTGTCAACAAAATAATAGAGTGATTTTGTTTCTTTGTCAACAATAAGAGGGATATAAAAAGGCAGCCCGTTTTCATGGAGAAGGGCTGCCTATGGTTTTATTCATATTTATTCCGATTTCATGTCTGCACCAAGTTTCTTTATTTCTGAATCCAAATGCCTGCTGTATGTTTCCACGAAGTTCAGCATCGTGTCAAATTGTTCATCAGTTACTTGTTCAAATACGATTTTGTCCCGTTCTTGAAACTCTTTGTGCAATTCCTCGTGAATTTTATAAATGACTTTTCCTTGTTCGGTAAGCCTGAAATAGATTTCTTTCTTGTTAAGCGGCTTCTGATAGCTTTCGATAAGGCCTTTATTGATAAGCTTCTTCGTTAATTTACTTATGGCGCCTCTTGTCATATAAAGGGACTCCGCAAGTTTTGTCACATTGGCGTCTTCAATTTTTTCGATGAATTCGATGCAATGCACTTCAGAAGGTTTATGCCCCTTAAGGCTTTCTTCCATCTTCAGCCTATTCAGCCACACCATCTTGTTAAAAAAGTCCCTGAAATCCGTGAGGAGCTGTTCTTTTTTGTCCATGTCCCGTCCTCCTGCTCGGTGGTGCTTACACAATATTATAAAATGTTTGTTTCTTTTTCAACAATCGTAAAGTTATGATTTAGGAACTGAGAGATAGTGCGCAGAAATAAGAAGGAGGGAGAACAGAAGAAGTATTCTATTTAAAAAGCGGTTTTTTAACCGAAACGCGGGTTTTCGGGTATTTTTCTTTCCGTATTCGTTACTTGCTCTGTTTCATAACAGGCCAACACTACAGCCTTATAAAAAAGCAGGCTGCACAATGAGCCTGCTTGAGATTCGCATCAATCATTTTCCTGTTGCGGCATCATGAAAAGCGTCGATTGCGGTTGTGTATTTCAAGACGTTTTTAGACACTTTGGCGGTTGCGCCTAATGGATACGCGTCTGACAGAACGCTGGAGTGAGCTTCGGGTTCCCAGTAAAATACGCCGGTTCCTTTTCCGTTCGGAACCGCTTTCACCAGTTTTATGGTGTCTTTTATGGTCCAGTAGGAATCTTTCGGATTATTTTCATCTCCGCCCAGTTCAACCACCATGACTTCCTTGTTGTAGCGTGAGGCGATGTCATTCAAATTAGATGATAAATGGCCGGTGAGCTCCCAGTACGGCTTGCCTTCCCAATAGGGATAGAATGAAACGCCGATGATGTCGGTTTTTCCTCCGTTTTTAAAGAATTGATCAAACCACCATCTGAATAGGCTGTTGTCCGTGCCGTGTGCCAAATGGCTGATGACCTTGGTGGCCGGGCTGACGGATTTCACGGCGTCATAGCCTTTGTTCAGTAAGCCGGTCAATTTGCTGAAATCGTTCGTGCTGCCGTCGGGCAGTAAAATTCCTGAATTCATTTCATTTCCTACTTGCACCCAATCAGGGGAGATGCCGTGATTTTTAAGTTCTTTCATGACATCGTACGTATGGTTATACACGGCTGCCTGCAGCTGGCTGTTTGAATAGCCGTTCCATTGGTTCGGCTTGATCTGGTGGCCTGGATCAGCGAACACATCACTGTAATGGAAGTCAACCATTACCTTCATTCCTAACGCTTTTGCCCTTTTGGCCGCCGCAAGTACGCCCGCTTTGTCACTATAGCCGAGCATGGTCCATGTTGTCCCGTCTTTCAGCCAATAATAGCTGCTTGGCGGATTCACAAACACTCTCAGTCTCACGGCATTTATTCCGTGATCTTTAAGAATCTGCAAGGCATCTTTCTGTTTTCCGCCGTCATCCAGCCAGCGCACACCTTCGTCCTCCATTTGTTTCAGCCAACCTATATCAGCGCCATAGGCAAACGGGGCATCCGCTTTTGCTTTAGGAGACTTCTCAAAGAATGTAAAAGCAGTGAAAATGAGAGAAAGACAGATTGCGTTTACAAATACACGTTTCAATCGGTTTTTGAACATCACAATACCTCCTGATAAAAAAATTGTTGATTGATTTCACTCTGAATGTTTCAGCTGCCATTCTCCAATAACGTCGTGAAACGCTGAAACGCCTGAATTCCTTCGGGTGTCATTTTAAAAACGCCTGCATCGGTCAGTGCGCGTAAAAATACATTCGCGGTTTCTTTTTGTAAAACAGCGGCTGCATTCTCCGATGTCACGTCTTTATCCGCTTTGATGTTTTCAGCCCACGGAAGATGAATATCTTTGATGTCATGAGGTTCATTCAGTAAATACTTTTTCACTTCTGCCAGCTCATCTTTCAGGCGGGGAGGTAAAACGGCGAGTCCCATCACTTCAATCAGACCGATATTTTCTCTTTTGATGTGATGCACATCTTGATGCGGGTGAAAAATGCCATCCGGATAATTTTCGGAGGTGCGGTTGTTTCTGAGAGCGAGATCGATTTCAAAATCCGTTCCCCTGCGTCTGGCAATTGGGGTGACGGTATTATGGGGTTCATTTGTCTTTGAGATGATGCTGACGGTTTCGTCTGAATATTCCCGCCACTTTTCAAAAACATACGCAGCGGCATCTGTCAGCAAATCCGGATCTTTTGCGCGAAGGCGGATCACTGATACCGGCCACTTCACGGCTTCGGCCTGAACGTCTGGAAAATGACGCATATGAAAAGGGTAGAGGGAACCCGCTTTTGCCATCGGAAACTCATGGGCGCCGCCTTGATAATGATCGTGAGAAAGAATGGAACCTCCTACGATCGGCAAGTCTGCGTTTGATCCCGCGAAATAGTGGGGGAAGATTTCCGTTATGGCCAGAAGCCTTCTGAAGCTGTCGCGGCTGATGTTCATCGGCTTGTGCACGCTTGAAAGAAAGATAGCGTGCTCGCTGTAATACGCATAAGGGGAGTATTGAAACCCCCACTGTTCTCCCGCTAAGTCAAGCCTGATGATGCGGTGGTTTGAACGGGCGGGGTGATGCGGTGTTCCGGCATACCCCTCGTTTTCCATACAGAGCAGACATGTCGGATACCGGTTTTCCGGACTGTTTTTTACCGCGGCGATGTCTTTAGGGTCTTTTTCGGGCTTTGATAAATTAATGGTGATGTCCAATTCCCCAAAAGGTGTTGATGAGCGGTACACGATATTTTTTCGAATGGCCCGCGTCTTAATATAGTCGTTGTTTTGGCTCAGTCGGTAAAAGTAATCTGTTGCTTTTTTCGGGCAATCTGATAACAATTTGCTGAATGCGGCGTTGATCAGAGAAGGGGCCGGTGTGATCACGTCCATGATTCTGCTTCCCAGCATGTCTCTTTCAGCCGGTGTATCGTTTATGATTGACCGTTTTACCGCGTCTTTCACCATTTCGTCCAAATAGTGGAGCCTGTTTTGTTTCTTGATATGTTTCGGTTCTGCATAATCCGTCAGTCCGAGCAGATCGAGAAGTCTGTTTCTTGTATAAATCACATCTGTTTCATTTATGTCGCCTAAGACAGTGCTTTCTTTCAGAAACCCTGTCACTGATTCAAAAACTTCAATGACCGCCGCCTCCATTTCATTTGTCCTTGTATCCGTTTGGATGTTGCCGATGCCAATTCCATGCTGACGCAATGATTTCCGATATGTCCGTTTGTTTCGGATTCCAGCCCAGAATGTTCCGCGCTTTATCGCTGGAAGCGATGAGGGTGCTTGGATCACCGGGTCTTCTTGCGGCCGCTCTTACTTTTATGTCTCTTTCGGTCACTTGCCGGGCCGCTTCCGCCATTTCTGATACGGAAAACCCGCTGCTTGATCCTAAATTGAAAATGCCGCTGTCTCCGCCGTTTTGCAAATATTCCAGAGCGAGAATATGGGCATCGATTAAATCGGAAACATGGACATAATCGCGGATGCACGTGCCGTCTTTTGTATCATAGTCAGTGCCGAATATCAAAACCTCCTCGCGCTGACCGAGCGCGGTTTGTAAAAGGATAGGGATAAGGTGGGTTTCCGGATGATGATCTTCTCCGATGGAACCGTCCGTTTTCGCGCCGGCAACGTTAAAATACCGAAGCGAGACATATTTTATGCCGCAGGCGGTTTCACACCACTTCAGCATTTTTTCTGCCATGAGTTTTGATTCGCCGTATGCGCTTTCCGGCTTTTCGGGCATGTCTTCTGTGATGGGCACTTTTTCAGGTTCGCCGTATACAGCGGCGGATGAAGAAAACACAATGTGTTTCACTCCGAATTCCTGCATGACCTCCAGCGTAATTTGCGTACCGTACACATTATTATTGAAATATGAAAGAGGGTCTTTCATTGATTCGCCGACAAGGGATTGAGCGGCAAAATGGAGAACGCCTGTTACGTTCTCCTTCGCAAACACAGAGCGAAGAAACGGTTTTTCACGGATATCTCCATGGTAAAAAACTGCTTTTTCATGAACAGCTTTCCGGTGGCCTGTCTGGAGATTATCCACAGCTATCGTTTTAAATCCTTTGTTTAATAATTGATCAACCGCATGAGAACCGATATAGCCGGCTCCGCCGAGAATGAGAATCGCCATGATTTATTTTTCCCTCCATTCAGCCGCGCCATCGCTTATATCCGCGATGTAGAAAGAAGCTTCAAGACCTGTCCTGCTGCGGTAGTGAGATGAAACGGCCCGGATAAAGCCGGCGGTTTCTTCACTTTCCACAATGGCTATGGCGCAGCCGCCGAACCCCGCGCCCGTCATCCGCGCTCCGAGTGCTCCTTCTTTCCAGGCTGCTTCAGCCAGCGCGTCTAATTCGTCACCGGTCACTTCATAATCATCGCGTAAAGAACGGTGGGACGCATTCATCAGCTCGCCGAACGTTTTCAAATCATTCGATTTGAGAGCCTCCGCGGCTGAGAGGGTCCGCTCGTTTTCGTTGACCGCGTGCCGGGCTCTTTTACGCAAAGTTTCACAGGAGAGAAGGGATTCGAGTTCGTTGAATTCTTCTCCCGTCAATTCCGCAAGTGAGGCGATATTCCGATATTGCCGCAGTTCTGAAAGAGCCTCGTCACATTCGCTGCGGCGTTCATTATATTTTGAAGCCGCCAGCTCCCGGCGCTTGTTCGTATTCATAATGACGATTTTATATCCGTTAAAAGCAGCCGGAATCATTTCGTGCTCAAGCTTATCGCAGTTTAACAGAATGGCCATGTTCTTTTTGCCTTTTTGCACTGCGAATTGATCCATAATGCCTGAATTCACGCCGATAAATTCATTTTCGACTCTTTTTCCGATAAGCGCCAGTTCAGTATCGGAAACATCCAGGCTGAATAACTTTCTTAAAATGGAACCTGTTAACATTTCAATAGAAGCGGAGGAGCTTAAACCGGCTCCGTTTGGAATCGTACCGTGAAAAAGAATATCCATTCCGCTGTCTATTTGGCCGCCGACTTTAAGAAGGTAATGGATCATCCCCTTCGGATAATTGGTCCAGCCGTCTTCTTTTTTGTATGCTGTGGCGGAAAGATCAAGGCAGACAATGCCGCTGTCAGGAAAGTTTTCTGAGTATAACCGGATCTGGTGATCTCCGCGTTTTGCGCATACGGCATAAGTTCCGATCGTGATCGCGCATGGAAGAACGTGGCCGCCTATATAATCCGTATGTTCCCCGATCAGGTTGATCCGGCCGGGTGCGAAAAACAGTTCTCCGTTACTTCTCTTGAAAATGTCTTCGAATCTTGATTTTAAAAGTTTGGCATCCATGATAAACCTCCGATTCTATTTTGAGGTATGCTCCAGTATGAACTGAATGGCTTTTTGTGAATTTCTGGTGAGGCTGATATATTCCGCTCCTTTCGTTGCGATGAGTTTCACTTGCAGGCGGTCCGCATCTTCTTTAATGTCATCGTAATAAGAGCCGACCTGCGGAGCCAAAATGATCATATCGAAGTCTTTCATGATGTCGTAATGGGATCCGTAGGCGCCTGCTGAGGCGGTAATCGGCACGTTATATTCTTCGGCTCCTTCTGTCAGTGCGTTCGCAAGCATGGCGCTCGTTCCCGCTCCGGCGCACAGCACTAACACATTGGTGCTGTGTTCCAAGGAGGATGAGGATTCCTGAAGATTTGTGCTGATGACGGAGGACGCGTCTTCGGAGGCGCCGGCCATGGCGGGCTGTAATGTTTGCGGCGCGGTTTCAGGCTCGGTGTGTTGGGCTTCTTTCGCCGCTAATACTTTGTCATAAGCTTTACAGAATGGCAGGTATATCAGGAAATCGACAATGATTAATACAGCCGTCAGCACAAAAGCCGAGAGCCCCATGCCGGTTCCGAGAATCAAGCCGGCGGGCGCCGGGGTGGCCCACGGAAGAACATACATAAAACTGTTCATTCCGATGACATCCACGAAAAATTTAAACAGACAGACATTCACCATCGGCGTTACAGCAAACGGAATGAAAAAATAAGGATTTAAAATGATCGGCGCAGCAAAGAGCAGAGGTTCGTTTACTGCGAAAGACACCGGAACCGCGGATGCTTTTCCGACTGCTTTCAATTGCTTGGATTTCGCGAAAAGAAGAAAGATAAACGGAACAACAAGGGTTGCGCCGGTCCCTCCCATTGTGCCGACGAAGTTCCCGAGTCCGACGGTCAGCACGTTGGACGCCTGCTCACCGGCATTATGAAGCTGAAGGTTCGCCTCCACATTTGCGTAAATAATAGCTGCGATGGCCGGTTCCACAATAGAAGGACCGTGAACGCCGACAAACCAGAACAGCGCCATCATTCCCCAAATGACACAAATCCCCAGATAACCGTCTGCGGCGGTAAAAAACGGCGATAAGAGAGAGGAGAGAGCCTCTGCAAAAGATACGTTCAGCGTATTCCTGATCAATAAATCAACGATCACCATGGCCAAAACGGAAAAAGCGAACGGAAAAACATCTTTAAATGTTTGTGAAATGGTACCCGGTACTTCTTTCGGCATTTTAATCGTAATATTTTTCAGCACGCAGAATCTGTAAACGTTCACTGTTATGAAAGCGGATACAAAAGCGGCTAAAAGACCTTTTGTGCCGAGGTATTCCGTGGAGAATCCGCCATCGATTTGAGTGACGCTTAAAATGAGAAACCCGACGACTGAAGCAAGCATCGCTGAAACGGGGTTGATCCCTTTGTTTTTCGGCATTTTTCGGTTCATTGATTCACTCAGGCATTTCGCACTTGTTGCCGCAACGATCAGACCGAGGGCGCCCATTGAATAGTTATAAACTTTCCAAAGCCATTCAGAAACACTTTTAGGCCAAGTGAAACCCAACACTTCCGGCACAGCGGCGGTGAGGATGAAAATGCTGGCGAATAAAATAACAGGCATGGCCGTTAAGAAGCCGTCGCGGATCGCGCCTAAATAAATGTTTCTTGAGATTTTTTCAAAAAACGGTTTTCCCTTTTCGATTTGCTTGATGATACCGTTCATTTTTCCACTCCTTATCGGCGGCTTCGGTAGAGTTCTATAAAATCCTGAATAAGATCACGGAGCAAAAGGGTTGTCATCAAGTGGTCCTGACCGTGAACGAAAATAAATCCTAATTCCATGTCCTTGCCGTCAGCTTCTTCAGCTAACATTTTCGTTTGCGCATTGTGGGCGAGGGTTAAATTTTCATCGGCGCTTTTCAATGCTGCTTCCGTGTTTTCGAAGTTTCCGGCACGGACTTCCTTCAGGACTTTCAATAAAGTGCTTCTGGCGTCGCCGGCATAGGCGACGATTTCAAAACCGAGCATCTGCAATTCTTCCTTTGTCATGAAAAAAACCTCCTAAAGACGGCACACATGATGAAAAGAGACTCTTTTCACCATGTATGATCGTTAAATGATTGTTTTTGTTTCACTTACAAGTTTGTACCAGTAGGCCGATTCTTTCGGATATCGTTTTTGGGTGTCAAAGTCGACGTAAAAAAGACCGTAACGTTTGTTGTAGCCGTTGGTCCATGAAAATAAATCCATTAAGGACCATAAGAAGTACCCCTTTACATTGACCCCGTCGCTAATCGCTTTACTGACGGCTTCTAAATAGACTTTTAAATAGTCGATTCTTGCCTTATCCATAATGATGCCGTCTTCAAACTCATCTTTATAGCCCATGCCGTTTTCGGTAATGTACATTTTGTTATATTGCGGATAGTCCCGTTTGATGCGCATCAGCATGTCATACATGCCTTCAGGATAAATGAGCCAGTCCCAATCGGTCCGTTTCAGGCCTTCTTTGTAAATTCTTTCGCCGATTCCTTTTACTTTATAGACCGAAGTGCCCTTATCGCCCGTTCCGTTATGGTGAATAACGGTTTCTCCGTCGTACGCTTTGACGAAATGGCATTGATAATGATTGATGCCGAGATAATCATTGCGCGTTGAAGCTTTTTTCATCACGTCAAAGTCACTGTCTGAAAACTCGTATGAAGCGCCGTTTGCCTCACAGATTTCATCCAGAGCCCGCATGGTTTCCTCGGAGTAATAGCCGAGGTAGGTGGCGTCGAGGAGAAATCTCACTGATAACGCGTCATCCAGAAAACAGGCGCGGCGGTCTTCTTCTGAGTCGCTGGCGGGATATTTTGTTTCCAATGAGTGGACGACACCGATTTCTCCCGGATAGCCGCCGTCTTTAAAAAGATTGACGGTCATCGCATGCGCTACCATCATATGATGGAGGCATTGAATGACTTTTGTGATATCACTTTTAATTGATGGCGGGAAAACCCCGAGTAAATACTGGTTGGTGGCTGTGGGATAAATTTCGTTAAACGTGCTCCAATATCTGATTTCGCTGAATTCTTTAAAGCAAAACTCCGCATAGCTGACGAACGCTTCTATTGCAGCGCGGTTGAGGAAATCTCCCTGGTCAAATAATCCTTTCGGTGTATCGAAATGATGCAGCGTGACAAAAGGGGTGACGTTGCGTTTATGGCACTCTGAGAAAATACGATGATAGTAATCAACACCTTCCTGATTGATTTTGCCCGTGCCGTCAGGGAAAATTCTCGTCCAGGCTATAGAAAGGCGGATGCCGTTTATTCCGAATTTTTCACATAGTTTAATATCTTCCGGAAACTGGCGGTAAAAATCACTTGCCGGATCAGGGCTGAATCTTCCCTGTTTTTCAAGGAATTCATCCCAGGCCACAGGCCCTTTGCCGCCTTCTTTTGTGGCGCCTTCCGCTTGATATGCCGCAGTCGCCCCGCCGAAAATAAAGTCATGAGGTAATTTGAGCATTACTGAATCCTCCTTCGCCAATGTGGGAATTGAAGTTTGTTAATGTTTGTAATTGTTATCTTTTGTTTAATAGTAAACGCATACATTTTTGTTGTCAATAGCTTCATAAAGAAATAACATCTGTGTTCATAGGGGTTTTATAAGTTTCTTGTTGTTTTATATGTTGATTATGTTGTTTGTTAGTGTTTGTTTTTGTTGACCGGAGTGCCGCGGTGTGTTAGATTGTGTGTAAAGTTGAGGGGATGATTGAACATGTTAAAAAAAGAGCGTCTTTTAAAAATCATCGACATCGTAAACTCGCGGGGGTTTATTACGGTGAGTGATATTATCGATGAACTGGATGTTTCTGATATGACAGTGAGAAGAGATCTGGACGAGCTGGATAAGGCCGGAAAAATCGTACGTATTCACGGAGGCGCACAGAGCATATCTTATTCCATTGATCACGAATTATCGCATAATGAAAAACTGGGTGTTCAAATGGATGAGAAGGGGAAGATCGCGGAACTCGCAGCTTCATATGTAAATGACGGCGATACCGTTTTTTTAGGGCCCGGCACGACGATTGAACTTTTAGCCAAACACCTGCTGCATAAGCGAATCAGGATTATCACAAACAACTATCCCGTATTTGATATTTTAAAGCATGGTGACACTGCGGATACCATTCTGATTGGCGGCGATTTCCGAAAAAATACCGGTGCCTTCGTCGGGCCCATCGTGAACGGCAATCTGCAGAAATTCAATTTTACGAAAGCTTTCATCAGCGCAAACGGCATACATAATGATGAGATTTCTTCTTACAGCATTGAAGAAGGGGAAGCCCATCAAATCGCGCTGAATAATTCGCGGACGAAATTTTTGCTGGCGGATAATAAAAAATTCAACCGGGAAGATTTTTACGTGTTCTATAACTTACACGATATGGATTATCTGATTACGGATGATAAAGTGATGAAAGATGTTCAGATTCATTATGAGCAATATGTAGATGTCAAAATCGCAAAAAAATAAAAAAGGCGGGCGGTTCGATGAAAGGGGTTATTTTTGATTTTAACGGCACGATGTTTCAAGATTCGCATCTGCACGAAAAAGCATGGTTTTTCATGGTGAAAAAATACGCGCCGAAAACTATTTCTGATGAAGACATTTTCGTTAACATTCACGGGAGAACAAACAGTGAAATCCTGACGTATTTTATTTCCGGCGATTTAACAAATGAAGAAATCAAGAAGCTGTCTTTTGAAAAAGAAGCCTACTACAGAGAATTATGCCTTGAAAACAAAGATGAGTTAAAGCTGACGAAGGGACTGACCGGCGTATTGAACCATCTGAAAAAATCAGAAACGCCGATGACCATTGCCACGGCTACGGTAAAGGAAAATGTCGAGTTTTACTTTGACGTCTTTCAGTTGGATCGGTGGTTTGATTTTGACAAAGTCACGTTTGATGACGGGAGCTTCCCCGGAAAACCGGCGCCGGATATTTTTCTCATCGCATCGGAAAAGTTAGGCCTCAGGCCTGAAGAATGCTTAGTCATTGAAGATGCCTTTTCGGGGCTCACAGCGGCGAAAAAAGCAGGTGCAGGCAAGATTATGGCCATTGACCCGCTCGGAAAAAACCGCGCGCTATTTGAAGAAAAACAGCTGGCGGATGACGGGATACTGACAGATTTCACCTCGTTTTTTGAGGTGATTGCCGGACATTCTGTTTGAGAGATCAGCCGGTTCTTCATGCCGATATGGCTGTACAGGCTGCGAACTCCGTTCGCAACACGGGATGTTTTTGTGTTCGGCGGTGTCTGCTTCTCGTGAAGAAAGGGGTTTCGCTTTTTAATCGGAGTCACTTTTAAGACAGGGGTATCCCTGTTTTTTTAATTCCTCGTATTTCTTCCAAAGAAGCGCTAAGGTGCTTATTGCTGACTGTTTATATGTTTCACGATAAAATCCTGAGCATACAAGAAAACCAGCCATCCTGTAAGTCCAAGCCCTGATGCGGCAATGAAAGACAGTGAATGGCGAAGGGCGATGCCGATAATGACCAGCATAATGACTGTGGAGGGGATGCCGGAAGCCACGCTGAATGCAAAATGACTTAATGTCTCCTTCGTTTCGCCTTGGATGTACAGCCAAACCATGCTCAGCATACTGACAATTGGTAAAGCCGCTATTATACCTCCATAACTGGGGCTTCTTCTTGATATTTCAGTGATAATCCCAATAATAGCAGCGGAGACAATGATTTTAACGATCGTAAACATCTTCAGCACGCTCCTTCATCAAACTGAATGCTTTTAGGACAAGTGTTCTTTCTTCATTATTCATGCTGTCAAAAAGAAGCTGTTTAAGCTTTTCTTCATCAAGACCGGAATGCCGGTAAAGGACATCCGCCCCCAAACTGGTAAGTTTTAAAATGACTTTCCGCTCATCCTCAACACTTCTGGTTTTATAAACGTACTTTTTCTGCAGTAACCGCTTTATATGTTCCGAAGCGGTATTATGTGATACTTGAATCGCTTCGGCAATGTCTTTTATTCCGACTGCCTTCTCTTTTTGAATGACTTGCAGAATCCGTACACCTTGGTGAGTGATTTTTTCATGGTGCTGATAACGGAGCCGGTAATAAATATCTGTCCAGAGGTCATTTAATCGCATGATTTCGTTTGACATCATCATCCACCTTCTATCGTTTATTAAGATTATATCTTATATTACGATATATTTTTGCGGATTGAAAGCAATTTTTGAGTATGAGGGAGCGGCATTCGTTCTGTTTTTAGAAGATTGGAAGAGACAAGCGGCCGCAGCTTCAACGAATAAACTTGTTTCATATACTCTCAATAAGTTATTTCCTTTATTTTGGAAACGCCAGCTTAATACCTTCCGCATATAAATAAGGGCACTGACAATATGATAAAGAACCAAAGTATATATTCAAATGCAGTTTTTTTCAGCAGGGCAGTCCTGTGCTGATTGAAAAAGATACGGGGGATAAAAAGCGGGTAAGAAGATAAGGAAAGGAGAGAGAGGGATGGAACTTGATTTTGTGATTCGTCTGGCGGTTGCGGGTCTGCTTGGGGCTCTTATTGGATTGGAGAGAGAATTCAGGGCGAAGGAAGCCGGTTTGAGGACGCATTTTTTAGTGGCCGTCGGCAGCGCCTTGATGATGATCGTTTCCAAATACGGCTTTTTTGATTTGTTATCCAACAGCCATACGTCCTTTGATCCGAGCCGGGTGGCGGCGCAGGTCGTCAGCGGCGTCGGATTTTTAGGAGCCGGCACGATTATTTTGCAGCGGCATGTCGTGCGGGGGCTTACGACGGCCGCGGGGATTTGGGCTACGTCGGGCATCGGGCTGACGATCGGGGCAGGTATGTATGTCATCGGCATCAGCGGCACGATTTTGGCGTTAATCGGGCTTGAACTGTTAAATTTTCTGTTTAAACCGGCGGCGCATTCTTTGTCTGTCAGTTTCAGGATTGAGGAGAAAGCCGTCATGCATGATATTTTAACTTCTCTTGAGGAAAAAGGAATTCTTATTACGTCCTATGAATTGAATAAGGCGGTGCTTGAAGTGAAGGGAAGGGTGAAAAGCAAAAGCGGGAAAGCGGCGGTAATGGAAAAAGTTCAAGCCCTCCCGTATATCCTGTCGGTCAAAGTTGAATAGCAGACAGGGGAAGCCTCCTGTCTGCAGTCATTTCTTTTCAAACATTAATACCAAGGATAGAACGGGATATACGGCCGCGGATAGTATGGATATGGTCTAGGATAATAATAAGGCGGCCGCGGATAGTATGGATACGGTCTGGGGAAATAATAAGGCGGCCGCGGATAATGATATGGCACCCGTTCGTGGCTCTCGGCTGTGTATTCATGATAGAAAGGATCGTACAAGAGGAAAACCTCCTTTTCAAATGTTTGGTTCCGTTTACCTTATTCCTGTATGCCCGGTATGGTGTACGTACAACGGGCAAAAAAAAGACGCCGGTTATCATCCGGCATCTTTTTTTACACTTTCACATCAATTGAATGTCCGGCAGTCGGGTGCTGGGACGGCAGCATTTTCACTGTTTCTTCCGCCGCAGCCTGTGCATGCTGCATGACCGTTTTTGTTAAAGCGATATTTACATTCTGCGCCAGAGATGCTTGGTGCATAGCGATTGATAACGCAGGGATATCCATAGCTTCCACCTCCTTATCCCTTCATATCGGCGGCATGCTCCGATTATGAAGGGGACTGGCGGTTTCTTTTTACGGCCCATTCTAAAAATGCGGCGGCGCATACCCCGAGGGTATAGGCGAAAATATCACTCCAGACAAATTGCCAGCCGAGGATCAGCCCGCCGAGCGTGCTGCTTCTGATTGCGTCAATCCAAGGCGCGTGATACAGCTGGCTGCATTCAATCAGACAGCAAAACGAGAGGCTCAAAAATGCGGCTGTTTCCGTCCGGATGTGCCGAAACAAAAGCCCGAATCCTGTAAAAATCATTGCCGCCCACAGGGCATCTCCTAAATAAGCGTTTATGATGCCGGGCAATAGGGCGGTGATGTATGCGGTTCTGGACAGCAAACCGAGGGCGATGATAAAAACGGTACATATTCCGTATGTTAATGGATGTCTATTCACTTCACGCTGTTCCCCTTTTTTTGTACTCCCATGTATTGTAAGGAACGACGGAGAAGCTGTCTATGAAAAAACGGCCCGGGAGTCCGCTTTTTTTGCGTTATCTGGCTTTTAGGTTGACGTGGTCTGCTTTTTGGTCACTGCCGATGACGAAGCGGAGCTCATACTGCCCCGTATGGTAGACGTAATCTGTTTCGCCCGTTTTTGGCACTGTCAGGATTTTGTCAGCGCTGCCGATTTGTTTGCTTAAGACGTCAGGTGTGACGCTGCCGAGGTTTAAGCGCCGCTCGACCCCCGTTCCGAAATAGCGTATTTCCGAGATTTTTCCGTTTTTATGATAGGAAAATCCATAACCGGGGTTTCCCATGTTCCAGCTGTATAAATCAAATGGATTGCGGCTGTCTGCTTTTTGTTCCGGCTCGCCGATTTTATCGTAAACGTCCTGTCTTGTGCTTTGGTTGATTTTCAGGCCTTTCACATTTTGCGGCATTTCCCCTTTAAATGCCGATTGGTAAAGGCTGTTCACCAGTTCTTGTGCACGCTGGTTTTCCGTTTTTGAAGCGGCTGCGGCGTGGACGGGCTGTGTAACCGAAAATGCTTCTGCGCCGAATGCGCATCCCGTGAGCATCACTGCCGATAATCCCGTGGCGAGTGTTTTTTTCTTCAACATATGTGAACGCCTCCTTTTTACCGCTCATACCCGTATGTTTCCTGAGATAAACGAGATGTTTTAGTGAAAGGCCGGCTGGGAATCATAGAGGATGTATAGAGGGGTACAGAAAGGGGAAAAGAAAATGGCTGATACAAAGAAGGTTACAATCAATGGGGTTGAAATGGAAGCGCCGGACGGTCAAACCGTTTTGCAGCTTTTGAACAATAGTTCAATTGACGTGCCGCATGTGTGTTATCACCCGAGTCTCGGGCCGATTGAAACGTGCGATACCTGTATCGTCAATGTTAACGGGGAACTGGTGCGTTCGTGTTCCGCGCAAATAAAGGACGGAGATGTCATCGATACGCTTTCGTCCGATGTGAAAAAAGCGCAGATTATCGGCATGGACAACATTTTGCACAACCATGAATTGTACTGCACGGTCTGTGATTACAACAATGGGAGCTGCGAAGTACATAATACCGTAAAGGAAATGAAAATCAATCATCAAAGCATTCCGTTCGATCAAAAACCGTATCCTAAAGATGAATCAAATCCGTTTTACCGATATGATCCCGACCAGTGCATTTTGTGCGGACGCTGCGTCGAAGCCTGTCAGGACGTACAGGTAACCGAAACCTTAAGCATTGATTGGGAGCGGAAACGCCCGCGGGTCATTTGGGATCAGGATGTGCCGATCAATGAATCATCATGTGTTTCCTGCGGACATTGCTCGACGGTATGTCCGTGCAATGCCATGATGGAAAAAGGCATGGAAGGCGAAGCGGGGTATTTAACAGGCATTAACCAAGAGACGCTTCGGCCGATGATTGACATCACAAAAGGGGTCGAAACCGGGTACGGATCGATTTTGGCCATATCGGACATGGAATCGGCCATGCGGGATGAAAGAATCAAAAAAACGAAAACCGTATGCACTTACTGCGGTGTCGGATGCAGTTTTGATATATGGACAAAAGGAAGAGACATTTTAAAGGTCGAGCCTCAGGCCGAGGCCCCGGCAAATGGCATTTCGACGTGTGTGAAAGGGAAATTCGGCTGGGATTTCGTCAATAGTGAAAAGCGCCTTACCAAACCGCTTATCCGGGAAGGAGACTCGTTTCGGGAGGCGGAATGGGATGAAGCGCTGCAGCTGATCGCTGATAAATTTACCGATATAAAAGAACATTTCGGCCCGGACGCACTTGCCTTTATCACATCTTCCAAATGCACGAATGAAGAATCATACGTGATGCAGAAGCTTGCAAGAGCCGTCATCGGCACAAATAATGTCGACAACTGCTCACGCTACTGCCAGTCTCCCGCCACGGCCGGATTGTTCAGAACGGTCGGATACGGCGGTGATTCAGGGTCGATTACAGATATAGAAAAAGCTGAGCTCGTGCTGATTATCGGCTCAAATACGTCTGAGTCTCACCCCGTCCTGTCCACACGCATTAAACGTTCTCATAAACTGCACGGACAGAAGCTCGTCGTCGCTGACTTGCGAAAACATGAAATGGCCGAGCGCTCCGATGTGTTTTTCCAGCCGCGTGCCGGATCAGATATTGTCTGGCTGAATGCCGTATCGAAATATCTGCTTGATCACGATTTGGCGGATACTGCATTTCTGAAGGAGAGAGTGAACGGATTAGATGAATTCGTGAAAAGCCTTGAACCTTATACAATGGAATATGCGGAAAAACATACCGGTGTGGACAAGGATACCCTAATCAAAGTGGCCCGGATGATTCATGAAGCCGGCAGCGTGTGCGCACTGTGGGCGATGGGTGTCACCCAGCATATCGGAGGAAGTGATACGAGCACGGCCATTTCCAACATGCTTCTTGTGACCGGAAATTACGGCAAGCCCGGCGCAGGCTCATATCCGCTTCGGGGCCATAATAACGTGCAGGGAGCCAGTGATTTCGGCAGTATGCCTGACAGCTTCCCCGGCTATGAAAAAGTAACGGATGAAAAAGCCCGCAAAAAGTATGAGCAGGGCTGGGGAACAGACCTGCCGAAAGAAATCGGAATGACAAATCATGAAATGATCGAAGGCATCCACTCAGGAAAACTGAAGTCCATGTACTTAAAAGGAGAAGAAATGGGGCTTGTCGACTCCAATATTAACCATGTTCATGCCGCATTTGAAAAGCTTGATTTCTTCGTTGTGCAGGATATCTTTCTTTCGCGTACGGCCGAGTTCGCCGATGTCGTGCTTCCGGCAAGCCCGAGCCTTGAAAAAGAAGGGACGTTTACGAATACGGAACGGAGGGTGCAGCGTCTTTACGAAGTGTTTGAACCGCTGGGCGATTCAAAGCCTGATTGGCAGATCATTACGGACATCGCCAACCGTCTGGGCGCTGATTGGCACTATGAACATCCGGCAGACATTATGGAAGAAGCGGCAATGCTTTCGCCGCTCTACGCAGGCGTCACTTACGAACGTCTCGAAGGCTACAATTCACTGCAATGGCCGGTTGCAGCGGACGGAACCGATTCACCGCTTTTATTTACGGACAAGTTCCCGTTTTCAGACGGCAAAGCGATTCTATATCCCGTTCAGTGGACCGAGCCGAAAGAATTTGATGAAGAATATGATATCCATGTGAATAACGGGAGGCTGCTCGAGCATTTTCACGAAGGGAATCTGACTTACCGATCAAAAGGAATATCCGAAAAAACACCGAGTGTGTTCCTTGAGGTCTCGCCCGAACTCGCCGAAGAAAGAGGGCTGGAAGACGGAACGCTTGTCCGTCTGACTTCACCGTACGGAAATGTGAAAGTCAAATGCGTCATCACAGACAGGGTAAAAGGCAAACAAGTCTATCTTCCGATGAACGATTCAAAAGACGCCGCCATTAACCTTTTGACAAGCAGCTATGCGGATAAGGATACCGATACACCGGCTTATAAAGAAACATCAGCGAAGATGGAGATTTTGAAAAAAGAAGGCGTTAATCCGCTTCCGAAAATCAATTTCCGTTACGGAAACCCGCAGCCGCAGATCGGTGTCCGGGTTGATCGGAAATGGGCGCGTAAAGATTATGTATTTCCGGGAGACGCCGTAAAAAGGGGGAAGCAGCAAAATGGCTAAAGCAATCAGCGGCATCCGAAAACAGACCGTCACAGAAGAAGACAAACGAAAAAAGGACTTAGAAGAGATCGAGACGGCTCTTTTACGAAATAAAGACGCGATTTTGGAATCTCTGCACATTCTTCAGCACATGAACGAGCGCGGCGTTTTGGCGCTTCTGCGCGGGCTCTTCGGCCAGGGAGACAAAGTGATGGATATCCTCGTGAAGAAGGCGAATACTCCGGAAACGGCCAATATGCTGAAAAATCTCCTGCTGTTAAGCGGCGTTCTCGGCATGCTCGATGTAAAACAGCTTGAGCCGTTTATCGTTAAAATCAATACGGGGGTCACAAAGGCCGTCGAGGAAAAAGACAGCGGCAGGAAGACCGGGTATTTTGATATCGTCCGCGCTTTAAAAGACCCGGAAATCAACAAGGCCGTCACTCTGCTGTTTTCTTTCCTGAAAGGCATGGGCGCTGATACGGACGATATGGAAAGAAATACGCAGCCTCCTGAAGACCAAAAGCAGCACCAGAAACCGCAGACGAATGAGTGAACATATCTCCCGAGCCTGGCCGAAGGCTCGGGTTTTTTGTGCGCTTCTGCTGTTTTCTTGGGAGAAATTTCACCTCCGGATTCATGACTTTTGTTGTGTTATGTTAATAGTTAAGGTTATGAATAGAAAAAAATTGAAAATATGTGCTAGGATAAAATTCAAGGTACGTCAACTATTCAAATATGAAACAATCAGGAGTGATGAAACATGAGTAAGCTGAGGAGCACGAGACAAGCCATCCAAAGAACCCTGATGAAAGGAAAAAACGGCCTGGACGTATACAACCCTTTTCCTTGGTACGAAAAAATGAGACGGGAAAGCCCTATACACTTTGATGAAGAAACGAAGGTTTGGAGTGTGTTTTTATACGATGATGTCAAAAAAGTCATCAGTGATAAAGAGACGTTCTCAAGCCTCATGACTGATGTGAAAAGCTCGATTGCAAAGTCCATGCTGAATATGGACCCGCCGAAGCATACCCAAATCAGATCCGCCGTCAATCGCGCTTTCACTCCCTGCGTCTTGAAGGAATGGGAGCCGAGAATTAAAGACATTACCGATCATCTCCTGAAACAGGCAAAGAACAAAGGGCGGATTGATATCGTTAAAGATCTCTCTTACCCTTTGCCGGTCATGGTGATTTCAGAATTATTAGGCGTTCCGTCCGAACGTATGGATCAGTTTAAAAAATGGTCGGACATTCTCGTCAGCATGCCGAAAGATGCGAGTCCTGAAGCGGCGGAGAAAAATCAGCAGGAACGTGACCAATGTGAGGCGGAGCTGGCGGCGTTTTTTGCGGAAATAATAGAAAGCAAACGAAAACAGCCCGGCCAAGACATTATTTCTATTTTGATAAAAGAGGAAGAAGAGGGAGAGAAGCTCACGGCAGAAGATCTGATCCCGTTTTGCAACCTGCTTTTAGTGGCGGGAAATGAAACAACGACTAATCTCATTTCAAATGCGGTTTACAGCATATTAGAGACGCCCGGCCTTTATGAAGAGCTGAGACAGGACCCTTCTCTCATCGCGCAAACGGTGGAAGAGACGCTGCGTTTTCGCGCTCCCGCTCCGTTTGTCAGAAGGACGGTCCGGCACGACACTGAACTGCGCGGACGCCGCTTGAAAAGCGGGGAGATCGTTCTCTGCTACGTTGCATCTGCCAACCGTGATGAAAACAAATTTGAGAAGGCGGGCGTATTTGATATTCATCGCCAATCGAATCCGCACCTTTCCTTCGGATTCGGCGTACACTTCTGCTTAGGCGCTCCGCTTGCCAGACTTGAAGCGGAAGTGGCGCTGAAAGGAATTGTAAAAGCCTTTTCACACCTTGAGCCGGTCCAGATTGAGCCGATCCGAAACAGTGTCATGTACGGGCTGGAGTCTTTAGAAGCGGAGATAAACGAAAATGAGGGAGAAGAAAAATGATGAGAAAAACACACATCGCCATTATTAATGTGGCCGCTCACGGTCATGTCAATCCCACGCTGCCTGTAGCCGAGGAACTTGTCAATCGCGGGTATAAAGTGACATTCGCTACGACTGAGGAATTCGAAGCTTCCGTTGCCAAAACGGGCGCCATTCCCGTTTTATACCGCACAAGCATAAAGGCGGACCCGGAGACGATAAAAGAACGGGTAAATAAAAATGATGCGTTTGTGATGTTTCTGGAAGAAGCGGTTGAAGTGCTTCCGCAGCTGGAAGAGCTGTACAAAGACGACCTTCCTGACATCGTCCTGTTTGATTTTTTAGCTCTTGCCGGAAAATTGTTTGCGGATAATAGCGGCATCCCGGCCGTAAAGTTCTGCCCGAGCTATGCAATGAATGAGTATTTTCAATTAGGAAGAGACGAAGAAACACTGGAAGCGGCCAAACAGGCGATAGAAGAATACCAGGAGCAGATTGAAAATGAACAATTGAAACGGATGACAATGGAAGAATTTTTTATGCCTGAAAAACTGAATATTGTCTTTATGCCAAGGGCCTTTCAGCCGAAACAGGAAACCTTTGATGAACGATTCTGTTTTGTGGGTCCGTCTCTTGGAGAACGCACAAATACGGGAAGTCTGGAAATTGATGCAGCCGATGACCGTCCGCTTATGCTCATCTCACTGGGAACGGCGTTTAACGCCTGGCCTGAATTTTACCAGATGTGTATTGACGCGTTTCGGGACTCGGACTGGCGAGTTATTATGTCAGTCGGCACAACAATTGATCCGGAAAGTTTTTCGGATGTCCCCGATCACTTTATCATCCGCCAGCACGTTCCTCAGCTTGATGTGCTGGAGAAAGCAAAGCTGTTCGTATCTCACGGCGGGATGAACAGTACAATGGAGGCGATGAATGCGGGTGTCCCGCTCGTTGTCGTTCCGCAAATGCACGAACAAGAGGTTACCGCAAAGCGTGTGGATGAATTGGGGCTTGGCGTGCATCTGCCGCCGAAAGAAGTCACTGTGGCCCGTTTGCAAAAAGACGTTCAGAACGTATACAGCGATAAAAACATCCTCAGCCGCGTGAAAAGCATGCAGCAGAAAATAGAAGAAACCGGCGGTCCAAAACAGGCTGTTTGCGCCATTGAAGAATTTTTGAAAAAGGCGGCCGTCGAAAATTGATTGAGAAACAGGCAGCGCACCGGAAGACGGCTGCCTGTTTTGTTATATGTTTTTCTTCATGCCGCATCTCCGGCATTCCCTCAAAAATTTTCCGCCCTTCACTGAGCTTTTAAACAGCGTGTAGTCGCAATTGTCACATCGGCCGCTGTGAACATCAGGATATTCATTGAACTCATAAATGACCGAAGTATCGTATCCTTTTGTCTCGAACTCTTTTTTTGTTTCCATAATTGAAAGTCCCTCCGCGAATCAAATCATTCTGCCCGGTTAATGATACAGCAACTGCACGGGGGATTCAACGGGAGCATAGCTTGATTTTCCCGGCTGATTGCGTAACAATAATAGAAATAAATGACGGCCTGCCATAGGGCGCCCGGCATCTGAAGGGAAGAAGAAAACAGCGATGGGAAAAGGATTGAACGGGAAACGGATTGCCATCGGCGGTTCGCGGAAAACAGAAGAGATTACAAAATTAATAGAAAAGCAGGGCGGAACGGCGGTCGTCCGTTCCCTCCAAGGAACCGTATACCTGGCGGAGGATCAAATGGAACCCGACGTAAGAACATTTGCCGGGCAAAAAGCCGACTGGGTAATATTCACCACAGGCATCGGTACGGAAACGTTATTGTCGGTATCGGAAAAAATCGGTCTGAAAGAAGAATTTTTAGCGGCCGTTCATGAAGCGAAAATCGGCTGCAGAGGCTATAAAACATATGCGGCCTTAAAAAAGCTCGGCATCACGCCGCATGCCTCAGATGAAGACGGTACAACAAGAGGGCTGATCCGCTCCTTGGAACGATTTGACTTTAAAGATAAAAAAGTCATGATACAGCTTCATGGCGAAAAAGCGCCGGTCTTAACGGAGTTCCTTGAGAAAAACGGAGCGGAGGTATTCCCTGTTCTGCCGTATCAGCATATTCCGCCTGAAAGGGAGACGGTCGATAAACTGCTGGCAGAGCTGTTAAACGGAGAGGTCGATGCCGTATGTTTTACAACAGCCATTCAAGTGCGCTCTCTCTTTGATTATGCAAAAGAAAAAGGGTTCACAAAAGAATTGCAGCAGGCATTCGAAAAACAAGTGCTTGCCGCCGCAGTCGGCAAAGTGACGGCTGAAGCGATCCGGGATGAAGGGGTAAAGAGGGTCCTTGCTCCGGACATTGAGCGGATGGGAGCGATGATTATTGAATTATCCCGTTACTATGAATCTCTGACCTTGTCATGAACCATCATTCAGCAGGGAAAAAAGCCTACGCTTCCCTGCTGAATTTTTTTAATTGCCAATGTTCCGTGAAAAGGGAAGGATATGTCAAGGCGCTGAGTATGATACATGTAAGAAGAGCGGAGGCCATCGTTGTAAAAACGATCAGCAGCTGAAAGCGCACCGCCTGTATCGGATCAGCCCCCGCTAAAATCTGCCCCGTCATCATGCCGGGAAGCTGAACGAGACCTAATGTTTTCTGGCTTTCAAGCGTCGGGATCATACTGAGCTTCATACTGGACGTCAATATCTGCCGGACGGCCTGCTTAGGCGTTCCTCCGAGAGAGAGAATCAGCTGGATTTCTTCTTTCCGCAGGTCTGCTTCCGAACTGAGCCTGCTTAAAAACAGGCTTGAGAGCACCATGGAGTTTCCGATGACCATGCCGCTTATCGGAATGACATATCTTGAAGTGAACGGAATGATGTGAAGGGTCAGTAAAAGTCCCTGCGTCACGGTTTCCGCGATCGCCAGTGTCAGAAAAACGCGCCAAAATGAGCCGATCCGCATTTTTTTCCGTTTGGAGACATTGTGCGAAGCGGCCGTGAGCATGAGAAGCACCATTAATATGATAAATATCGGGTGATCACCGCGAAAAATCAGCGACAGCACATAGCCGATGATGAGAAGCTGAATGACGGCCCTGACGGTTGCGACGATCATATCCTTTTCGACGCCGGCTTTAAAAGATGTAGACAGGAATAAAGCAATAATGACAAATATACTTGTCAATAATAGAGAAAGATCATTCATATCAGCACCCGCTCCCTTGTAAAAGCGCCCGGGCCTTTTCGTGTTTCGGTTCCTTAAAGAACGTTTTCGTTTCCGCGGTCTCTAAAAGCCGACCCTCAGCCATAAACCATACCGTATCGGATAATCGTTCCGCTTGTTCAAGGTTATGGGTGATCCACAGGACCGTCAGCTGTTTTTGCCGATGGAGTTTCGTAATCAGTTTCTCAATGATGAGAACGGATGACGGGTCCAGCGCCGAGGTGATTTCATCCAGCAGCAGGATGGACGGCAGTCCGGCGAGAGTTCGCGCTAATGAGAGCTTCTGCCGCTGCCCTCCGGATAATTCTTTTGCATTTCGATCCAGAAGCCCGCGCGGAAGGTCTGTAAAATCTGCGAGCTCTTCAGGCGTATAGTGCTGTGCTCCGTGGAGTTTTTCTGCGAGCAGAAGGTTGTCCCGCACCGTTCCCTCGAGGGCGGGAGCTGATTGAAATGCAAGGCCCGCGGTTTTTCTGAGCTCTCTGATGTCCCAGTGTCTTATTTCTTTTCCGAATACAAGCACTTCCCCTTCATCAGGTGTATTCATCAGATTGCACAGTGACAGCAATGTGCTTTTTCCCGCGCCGGAAGGCCCTATCAACGCCGTGATAGAACCTTTTTGAATATGTCCGGTTACACGGCTTAGGACATCAAAGGACGTATTGTTTTGTTCAAAGCGTTTGCCGGCTGACAGAAAAGATATTGCCGGAATTTCTTCTTTCATACAGGAGGACACCTTTCGTAAAAAAATCAGGAACCGGTGAGATTGGCTGACGTTTGCTCAGCCGTTTTCTGGTCTGTCTGCCGGGAAGCGAATGTATGCATGACCATTCCCGCAATAATAATGAACAGTCCGGCAAATGAAAGAAGTGACGGAAACGCCGCGGATAAAAAGACGATTTCGCCGATCAGTGCAAAAAGAACCTCTCCGGACTGCGTCGCTTCAACAGCAGCGAGCTTCTGCGGCTCATTCCTCACCATATCAGTGGCGCGGAAAAATAATACTGTTGCGATAACGCCAGAGCTGAGTGCGACGATAAAGGATTGGAATGTCTGTCCCATTGACGGAAGCCCGTCTCTATGCCAGCCGAAAGCGGCGATCAAAAGCCAAAACGGAAGGCTTGCGAGCGTCATGCCGAGCACCCGCTGAAACGTATCGAGTTTTCCGCCGTATTGTTCCAGCATTTTGCGGTTGCCGAGCGGATAGGCAAAAGCGGCGATGACGACCGGCACCACGCTGAATAGTATCGTGCGGCCGGACAGAGAACCCGCATGCTGAAGCTGAATCAGACCGGCTCCGATCAGGATGATGACGGAAGTAACCAGCGAAATCAGCGGGATCTTTTGTCTGACGGAAACCGGGCCCGCCGGTGAATTTTTTGTTTCGTAGAAAAACGGCGACAGAAGCACACCCGCGACAATTGTAATCTGCCACGTGCCGGCGATCAGCCAGCCCGGCCCATATGCCGCCGCAAACGTAATCGGGGCATAAAAAAGCACGAACCCGGTAAAACTCCACTTCAGCCAAAAAAACGGTTTTTTCCGGATTTCATGCCAGAGCGGCGCCCATTTTCCTTTCGCATAAACGATCAAAAATAAAAACGGAACCATAAAAAGAAAACGCAGGGAAGAGCTCCACATCCAGCTTCCGCCGGAAAGCTCCATCGCCCTGTTTAAAATAAAGGTGACTGCAAAAAACAGAGATGCCAATATTCCGATCACGATGGCTTTCATTAAATCCCTCATTTTGACACATATTTTTTTATACTATACTATTCACCGGCAGGCTTCGCAATGGAATATAAGAAAATAGCGTTTTAACAAATGATGAATGGGAAACAGACATATACGGAGGTGAAAACAATGCAGAAAGAGGATATTCAAGTGCTTTATTTTGAAGATGACGGCCGCATTCCGAATAACCCGAATCTTCCGCTTGTTATTTATAACGCGGTATTTAATGAAGAAACGGTACAGAAAGCAGAGTCCGTCCTCCGCCGGCACGATTGGTCGAACAGCTGGACGGGCGGAGTATTTCCGTATCACCATTTTCACAGCACCACGCACGAAGTTCTTGTCGCGGTAAAAGGAAACGCGGTTTTGAGGTTCGGCGGGGAACAAGGAGCGGACGCCGTTCTTCAAACGGGAGACGCAGCGGTCATTCCGGCCGGCACCGGACATAAAAAACTGTCGGGCAGTTCTGATTTTACCGTGATCGGGGCTTATCCGGGCGGCCGGCAGTACGATACAAAAACGGAGAAAAATGATAGAACTTCAGAAGAAATCAGCCGTGTCCCGCTCCCGGAATGCGACCCCTTTACGGGAAAAACGGGCCCGCTATTAAAATTGTGGGAAAAATGACAGGGGAAAAGCGGATGGTCTGTAAAAAAATAGCCTAAAAGAAACGTTATTACACCCCCGCCATATAAATAATTTCATAAACGAAACAATTCACGTTCAAATTTTGTTCAAAAAGTGTTATTATATAAGAGTAAATCAAATTGGGGTTTTTTATGTTTGCTATTTTCAGAGAGGAAAAAGAAATTTTGACTTATTCAATTGTTTTTGTTGATATAAAAATAATACTGGATATGGCAAAGTGAAAAACTGGGTAGTAAACATTTATTTTTGTAAATGATTGTGCATGAATTCACAATCTTGCTTTTTCATGCTTTTCTGCATGAAGGGGGAAAGGCTACCCTTTCCAAAAAAATCAGCATACTGCTTATAGTAAAGGAGAATCGGATATGCCAGAAACAATCGATCAAACAAATGCATCTGTCAGCCAAGGCCAACGCGATCTTATTGATCAGCTGCTAAAACCTGAAGTTCAAGAATCACTGACTGTTTTAGTGGATCAGCTTCCAAAACTGACTGAGTTAGTAAATATTTTAACGAAGTCTTATGATTTTGCACAGTCTGTAGCGACAGACGAAGTATTGAAGAGCGATACAGTGGGTGCGCTTACAGAAATTCTTGAGCCGGTGAAAGAAACAGCGAAAGAAGTGGCGGCTACTGCGATCGAAGCAAAAGACCGCGCGGATGCAAGCAATGAAACGATCGGACTTTTCGGCCTGCTGCGCATGCTGAAAGATCCTCAAGCTCAAAAGCTGTTCCGTTTTGCTAACAGCTATCTTGAAATCATGAACGAAAAACAAAAATAATCTCAGATTCAAATTGATATAAAGGACGGAGGATATACGATGTCAAAACATATTGTCATTTTAGGCGCTGGTTACGGCGGAGTTCTTTCTGCTTTAACCGTTCGCAAACATTACAGTAAAGATGAAGCACGCGTAACCGTTGTGAACAAATACCCGACTCACCAAATCATTACGGAACTGCACCGCCTTGCAGCGGGCAACGTGTCTGAACAGGCTGTTGCTATGCCGCTTGAAAAACTTCTGAAAGGAAAAGACGTCGACATTAAAATCGCAGAAGTCAATTCTTTCTCAGTTGATAAGAAAGAAGTTGCCCTTTCTGACGGTTCTAAGCTGACTTATGACGCGCTTGTTGTCGGACTTGGTTCTGTTACGGCTTATTTCGGCATTCCTGGACTCGAAGAAAACAGCATGGTGCTGAAATCTGCTGCTGATGCCAACAAAGTATACAAACACGTGGAAGACCGTGTGCGTGAATACGCTAAAACGAAAAACGAAGCTGATGCAACGATCCTTATCGGCGGCGGCGGCTTAACAGGCGTCGAGCTTGTCGGTGAGCTTGCTGACATCATGCCGAACCTTACGAAAAAATACGGCGTAGATCCGAAAGCAATCAAACTGAAATTAGTAGAAGCAGGTCCGAAAATTCTTCCTGTTCTTCCTGATGACCTTATCGAACGCGCGACAAAAAGTCTTGAAAAACGCGGCGTTGAGTTCTTAACAGGTCTTCCTGTTACAAATGTTGAAGGAAACGTTATTGATCTGAAAGACGGTTCAAAAGTCGTTGCCAACACATTTGTATGGACAGGCGGCGTACAAGGCAACCCGTTAGTCGGCGAATCCGGCCTTGAAGTGAACCGCGGACGTGCGACGGTTAACGATTTCTTACAATCTACTTCTCATGAAGATGTATTCGTTGTCGGAGACAGCGCTGTATACTTTGCGCCGGACGGCCGTCCGTACCCGCCGACAGCGCAAATCGCTTGGCAGATGGGTGAACTTGTGGGTTACAACCTGTTCGCTTACTTAGAAGGAAAAACGCTTGAAACATTCAAGCCTGTAAACTCTGGTACGCTTGCAAGCCTCGGACGTAAAGACGCGGTTGCCATCATCGGAGCGAACTCTACTCCGCTGAAAGGTCTTCCGGCATCTTTAATGAAAGAAGCAAGTAACGTACGTTATTTAACACATATCAAAGGATTATTCAGCCTCGCTTACTAATCCTTAAGATCACACAGAAGACATTGCCGGACTTTCTCGGCAGTGTCTTTTTTTTTGTATGAAAATGTTAACGGATACAATTTTCTGAAAAATAAAATAAAAATGATTGATATGTGAGAAAGAGGAAGCTAAAATAAAAAAGAATCATTTTGTTAACGTTAACATTTTTAAGAGGGAGGATGAAAGTGTGAAAGCTTTTATGGGTGATGATTTTTTACTGGATAGTACAACGGCCGTAAAGCTGTACAGGGAATACGCCGAAAACATGCCGATCATTGATTATCACTGTCACTTAAGCCCAAAGGAAATCTATGAAAATAAAACCTTCGCAACGATTACGGAGGCATGGCTTTACGGTGACCACTACAAGTGGCGGATCATGAGGGCCAACGGCATTGAAGAGCGCTGCATTACCGGAAACGCTTCAGATGAAGAGAAGTTTTTCGCCTGGGCAAAAACGGTGCCGATGGCGATAGGCAATCCGCTGTACAGCTGGACGCATTTAGAGCTGCAGCGCTGGTTCGGCATTTATGACGTATTGAATGAAAAAACGGCCGCGGCAATTTGGAAAAAAACGAATGAGCTCCTGCAGGGAGACGGGTTTGGCGCAAGGGATCTCATTCTGAAATCAAATGTCAAAGTCATTTGCACAACCGACGATCCTGCCGATGCGCTGACATACCACGAACTGTTGAAAGAAAGTGATTTTCCGGTTCAAGTGCTGCCCGGATTTCGGCCTGACAAAGGACTGGACATCAGCAGCCCGGGTTTTGCCGATTGGGTCCGTTCGCTGGAGAGCGCTTCCGGAATGGCTGTCACCACCTACCAATCGTATTTAGATGCGTTAGAATCCCGCGTCCGCTTTTTTCACAATGCCGGGGGAAGAGTGTCGGATCATGCGTTAGATCAAATGGTTTATGCCGAGACGACCGAAGAGGAAGCGGCCCGGATTTTTGCAGCCGGATTAAGCGGAGAGCATGTGTCTTTTGAAGATGAAAAGAAATTCAGAACACGGACACTGCAATATCTTTGCGGTCTTTACGCCGAACTGGACTGGGCGATGCAGTTCCATATTAACGCGTTAAGAAATACCAATACAAATAAGTTCAGCAGCCTCGGTCCTGATACGGGATATGACTCAATTAATGATGAACGTATCGCAAAACCGCTTGCCCGGCTGTTAGATTCCGCCGAAAAAAAGCGGCAATTGCCTAAAACGATTTTGTATTCTTTGAATCCGAATGACAACTATATTATCGCCAGCATGATCAACAGCTTTCAGGATGGGAAAACACCGGGGAAAATTCAATTCGGCACAGCCTGGTGGTTCAATGACACGAAAGATGGAATGCTCCAGCAAATGAAAGCGTTATCAAACACAGGCCTGTTCAGCCGTTTTATCGGGATGCTGACGGATTCAAGAAGTTTCCTGTCCTATCCCCGCCATGAATACTTCAGGCGGCTTGTCTGCACGCTGATCGGCGGCTGGGCGGAACAAGGCGAAGCGCCTTACGATATGGAGCTTTTAGGAAAGATTGTCGAGGGGATTTGTTACCGGAATGCTGAGGAATATTTCCGCTTTTAAAAAATGGAATGAAAGAGGTGGCCTATGAGTAATGTGCCTGTCGTGACAGCACCTGCCGCAAAAGTGAAGGAGCATAAGCTGAGTCTGAAAGAAAAAGTATCCTATGGTTTTGGAGATTTTGGGAACGGATTTATGTTTGATCTCGGGCAGATCTATTTGCTGAAGTTTTTCACAGATGTCGCAGGCATTCCGGCAGCGTTCGCCGGCAGTATTTTTTTGGTCAGCAAGCTGTTTGCGGCTTTGACTGATCCGATTGTCGGCTCGGCCATTGACTACAGAAAAAAGATCGGACCCCGGGGGAAATTCAGGCCGTACTTATTATTCGGAAGTATTATTCTTGCGGTCATGACCGTATTGATTTTTGTGTCACCGGACGTGAGCGTCACCTGGAAGCTTGTGTACGCCTATGCTTCTTACATGCTGTGGGGGGGCGCTTATTCTTTCGTCAATATTCCGTACGGCTCTCTCGGCGCGGCCATTACACAGGATGCGGAGGACAGAACGGCGCTTTCCGCATTCCGCCAGATAGGCTCCCTCGGCGCGCTGCTCATTACAAGTGTCATCGTCATCCCGATTCTTGTTCATTTTGATAACGTTCACATCGGCTACCCGGCAGTCATGGGAATGATGGCCGTAATCGGAATCGCGGGATTTATGATCTGCTACCGAAACTGCAAAGAAAGAATTATCGTCCGTGAAGCGCCGAAAGAAAAGCTGTCCGTCATGTCGGTTTTCAAATGCTTTATCGGCAACAAACCGCTTCTGACCGTCGTTTTCATGACGATTTTCTCAATATCGGCATATAACATTAAATCCGCTATGCTTGTTTACTTCGCCCAGTACAATCTCAACAATGCGGAGCTGATGTCCTACATGAGTTTTATCATCATCGGTTCTTCATTTTTAGGTGTTTTGTTTATGCCGAAACTCGTCAAACGTTTCGGAAAAAAGCAAACGGTGATGATCGGTTTTGCCGTCAGCGCCGCGGCTGATGCGCTGAATTTCTGTCTGCCGTCAAATGTATATATCTTTACGGCGTTAGCGAGCATTGCTTTTATCGGGATCAGCATACCAAACGGCATTACGTGGGCGCTTGTGTCGGACATTATTGATTACGGGGAATGGAAGACGGGTGAACGGAAGGAGGCGACGACATATTCGCTTTTCAACTTCTCCAGAAAACTCGCCCAATCTTTATCAGGTTTTCTTTCAGGCATCGGGCTGAGCGTTATCGGCTATATCCCGAATGCATCTCAGACAAAAGGCACGCTGATCGGGATTAAAGGGCTTCTGCTGCTGTACCCGGCTTTCGCTTTAGCGTGCGCCATGCTGATTATCGGTTTGATGTATAAGCTGACGGACCGGCAGCATGCCGAGCTCGTTCAGGACTTACATCATGCAAAACCTTAACTTTAGTGATTTTATGGACTGTCCGTTAATGGTACAATAGAAATAAATGACAGCATACAGAAAGAAAGGAAAAACGATGGTAACCATAAAAGATATCGCAAAACTCGCCAACGTATCCCACACAACCGTATCCCGGGCACTTAACGGCAGCCCCTACATTAAAGAGCATACAAAACAGAAAATATTAGAGCTCGCTTCACAGCTGAATTACACACCGAATGTAAATGCAAAAAGCCTTGCCATGCAAAAGTCCCATACGATCGGGCTGTTTTTTACAAGCATCACAAACGGAACCTCACACAGCTTTTTTTCCGATACCATCAAAGGTGTAAACCGAACAATCAGTGAGGAATACAATTTGTTCGTCCGCGCGATTGACGACCTGAAAAGCTTTGAAACCATTACGCCCATGAGATATGACGGAATCATTTTAATGAGCCAAAGCGACAGTGATAATTCATTTATTTATCATATCCGCGAGAAAAACATCCCGCTTGTCGTGCTGAACCGGGACATTGATGACCGGAGCATCACGAATATCCTGTCAAACGATAAAGAAGGCTCCAGACAGGCGGTCGACTGCCTGATCGCAAACGGACACAGAGATATCGCGATCATTGAGGGAAAGGAAGGATTCAGGTCAACTTCTCAGCGGAAAGAAGGCTATTTGACATCTTTAATTGATCATTCTATCCCGATTAAGCATGAATACAGTGTAAAAGGCCGCTATGATATGGAAAGCGGCAGTCAGGCGATGGAAAAACTCTTGGCGCTTCAATCACCGCCTACGGCTGTTTTTTGTTCAAACGATGATATGGCGATCGGGGCGATGAATGCCATTTTCGCCAAAGGCCTGAACGTTCCGGAAGATATATCTGTTATCGGGTTTGATGACATCGGCATTTCCCAATACATGACGCCGAGGCTTTCGACAGTAAAACGCCCGGTTGAAAACATCAGCATACTCGGCGCAGAGAAGATTTTGGCGCTAATCGCCGACCCGGATACGGCGGCGGAAAAAATATATGAAAACACCGAGGTGATGATAAGAGATTCCATTAAAAAACTCACATAACGGCCCGTCTGAATATCCGGGTTTTCACACGGAGAAATGTTAACGTGTGCATAAATACAGAAGGAGGCGGACAGCTTGCAGCAGCTGAATAAAAAGATGTGCGGCGAATACATTCAATATCCTGAAAAAGTCCTTCAGTTCGGTGAAGGCAACTTTTTGCGGGCTTTCGCTGACTGGCAGATCGATCAATTGAATCAATTGACGGATTTTAACGGAAGCGTTGTCGCCGTACAGCCGAGAGGCTCTGAGAAAATAAAACGTTTAAACGAGCAGGACGGTTTATTTACGCTTTTTTTGCAGGGGATAAAGGACGGAAAACCGGCTGAAGAACACATGATCGTCAAATCCATCAGCCGCGGCATTGATCTTTTTTCTGACTATGATTCCTTTAAACGGCTGGCAGCACAAGAGGAGCTTCGTTTTATCATTTCCAATACGACAGAAGCGGGAATTACGTTTGAGAAAGGCGACCGGCTTGAGGATAGACCTCAAAAAACATTCCCCGGGAAATTAGCGGCGTTCCTTTATTTCCGCTATAAGGCATTTGCGGGTGACGCCGAGAAAGGGTGTATTGTGCTTCCATGTGAACTGGTCGAAGAAAACGGACGGAAACTGAAGGCGGCCGTGCTTCAATATGCCGGGCTGTGGGAGCTGGAACCTGGTTTTACTCAATGGATTCATGACGCGAACATCTTCTGCAATACCCTCGTGGATCGGATTGTTCCCGGATTTCCTGTTGATACCGCGGAAGAACTTACCGATTTTCTCGGATACGAAGACCGTCTGCTTGTGGTTGGTGAGCATTATTATTTGTGGGTGATAGAAGGGCCGGAACAGCTTCAGAATGAGCTTCCTTTTGCTGAGGCCGGGCTGAACGCACTGATCACGTCTGACCTTACGTCTTACAGGACAAAAAAGGTGAGAATCTTAAACGGCGCTCACACGGCATTGGCGCCAGTGGCTTTACTATACGGACTGCAAACCGTCCGGGAAGCGGCTGAGCACGAGTTGACGGGCAGATTCATTGAAGAGCTGATCAATGAAGAAATCCTCCCTGTGCTGCAAATGGAGGATGTCACCCAATACGCGGCAGATGTGTTACAGCGGTTTAAAAACCCTTATATCCACCATTATCTGCAAAGCATTACCCTTAACGCCGCCGCGAAATTCAAAACAAGAAACCTGCCGACGCTGAAGGCTTATATCGAACAGGAGGGCCGGCTACCTGAGAAGCTGGTATTTTCGTTCAGCGCCATGATCTATTCATACTGGAACGGACCGAACAAACCGGCTGACTGCGAGGAGGTTCTTAACCGTTTTCAAATGGCGCGGTCCTGTTGCAAAGATGATATGTTTCAAGCGGCGTCTGCCATATTAGGAGAAGACCGGTTGTGGGGAAAGAATCTGAACCATCTTCCGGGGCTGACTGAACGAACGGCTTTTTTTCTGTCTGTCATTCATGAGCGGGGTATGAAGCAGGCGATACATGAATGCTGCGGCAAAAAGGGGGAAGTGAAATGAAAGAGGTCATAAAAATCCATAAAAACGATAACGTGCTTCTCGCCATGCGCCATTTTAACAAAGGGGAGCGGCTGCATACAGACGGACTGACGATTGAAGTGAAGGACCCTGTAAAGCGGGGGCATAAAATCGCGCTGCAAACCATTGAAGAAAACGGCAGCATCATTAAATACGGTTTTTCAATCGGGCGTGCGACAAGGCGGATTTCGGCCGGCGAGCATATTCATACCCATAATCTGCAAACGAATTTATCCGATGTGCAAGAATACACGTATTCACCGCGCTTCGAGGACAATCCTTTTACAAATGAGAACCGGACATTTAAAGGCTACAGAAGAGAAAACGGTACATCCGGCGTCCGGAATGAACTGTGGATCGTGCCTACAGTCGGCTGCGTTAACGGCGTCGCTGAGAAAATCCTGCAGCGCTTCGTAAAAGAGGCGAAAGACATTGCGCCCTTTGACAATGTGCTGGTTTTAAAGCACCAATACGGCTGCTCCCAGCTTGGCGATGATCATGAGAATACGAAACAAATGCTGATGAACGCCATCCGTCATCCAAATGCGGGCGGTGTGCTGGTTTTAGGGCTCGGCTGTGAAAATAATGAGCTGGCGGCGATTAGGGAAACGCTTTCTGAAGTGAATGGAGATCGGGTGAAATTTCTCGAATCACAAGCTGTCACAGATGAAATTGAAGCGGGTACTGCGCTTCTTAAAGAGATACACCTTGCGGCAAAGGGAGATAAACGTGAGGAGATTCCGCTGTCAGAATTGAGCATCGGATTGAAATGCGGCGGGTCGGACGGTTTTTCCGGCATCACCGCAAACCCTTTATTAGGGAGATTTTCAGATTACTTGATTGCACAGGGAGGGAGCACGGTCTTAACGGAGGTGCCTGAGATGTTCGGCGCTGAGACGATTCTCATGCAGCGTGCGGCGAGTGAAGAAGTGTTTCATAAAACAGTCCGATTGATCAATGATTTCAAGCAATATTTTATGAAGCACGAGCAGCCGATTTATGAAAACCCGTCACCTGGGAATAAGGAAGGCGGCATTTCAACGCTCGAAGACAAGTCGCTCGGCTGCACCCAAAAAGCCGGTCTTGCACCGGTTTCTGATGTGCTGACATACGGTGAAACACTGAAAACAAAGGGATTGACACTGCTCAGTGCGCCCGGCAATGATTTAATCGCTTCTTCAGCGCTCGCCGCGGCGGGCTGTCACATCGTTTTGTTTACAACCGGAAGAGGCACGCCGTTCGGCACATTTGTCCCGACTGTGAAAGTATCAACAAATACCGATTTATTTCAATCAAAGCCTCATTGGATTGATTACAACGCGGGCAGATTGGCGGAAGACCAAACAACAGAAGATCACATTGTAAGAGATTTTATTCAATACATTATTAAAGTTGCAAGCGGAGAATTCGTCAATAACGAAAAAAACGATTTTCGGGAGCTTGCAATCTTTAAGTCCGGTGTGACGTTATAAGGGAAAAGGCGATCTGACAACAGACCGCCTTTTTTATATTAGTTTTATTCCGCTGATTAAAATAATCGCCGCCATCACAAACTGCAGGGGGCGCGGTGAGAATTTCGGCGAAAAGAAGCTGCCGAGAAGCACACCCGGCACAGAGCCGATCAACAGATTCAATACAAGCAGGTAATCGACGCTTCCGAAGCTTGCGTTTAACAGACCGGCAACAGTTACGAGCAGAAAGGCATGTGCGATATCCGTTCCCACCACTTCTGCCGTTTTCATTCTGAACAGGTATAGCATGGCGATCGCAAATAATGAGCCGGATCCAATAGATGTCAGGCCGACGATGAAACCGAAAATGACGCCGATCAATATCATGAGTGTCCGCTTTTCTTCAAGCGTTTTTTGCTGCCAGCGGTTCGGCCGCAGTTTTTTATCGAAAAAAAGGCGGGCGATAATGGAAATGGCGACAAGGGTCAGTACGTAGCCGAGCGCCTGTTTGATAATCTGCTCCTGATGCTGGTGAAAAGCGGGAAACAAGTGAAGAACACCGATGGCGGCTGTTGCGCTGGGAATGCTTCCGAGCGCCAAGTAACCGACAAGTTTAAATTGAACGGTGCGCTGCTTCCAATGAGAAACGACACCGAACAGTTTGGTGATGGAGTTATATAAAAGGTCAGTGCCGACGGCGATTGAGGGGTTGATCCCCAAAACGATCAGTAAAGGAGTCAAGAGCGCCGCTCCTCCCACACCCGTCAATCCGACAAGCATTCCGACAAAGAAACCCATAAACACAATGCTTACAGTCATCTGTGTGCCTCCTGAATAATCCTACTATTTTTATCAGATTATATATGATTAAGAGGCGGTAATCAATTAAATTTTCGGAAAATTTTATACAGAACAAAAAATCCGCCAGCCTGCTGTTATGTCGCAGACCGGCGGATGGCCGGATTATGATTTTTGCTGATAAAACGGAAGTTCCGTGTGGCCCATTTCTCTGACATACACGAAAAGATTGCCTTTATGATGAATTTCATGCTCCATGGCAAGCTGAAGGAGAGCCGCGCCGGTCACTTTTCTGCCGAAAGAGGCGGTCAGGTCAATTTCGCGGTTCAGCTGCTCTTCTGTCAGCTGTGACAGGATGTTTGTCGTTTTTTCAGTACACGTTTCAGCCAGTTTGACGAGGTCTGTTTCTGCTTCTTCTTTCGGTTTGTTCTGGATGGCTGATGCGTTTCCGTCGTTAATGACGTTTGCAAACATAAGAAAAGAATAAACCATGTGTTTTACAAGTTCCTGAGCGGACATTGATGTCTCTGCCGGCTTGTAATCGTAATGTTCGCGGCTGATTTTTTCCGCCAGCTCAATCGTTACGTTTCGATGTGACAGAAAGTGGCTGACCAACTGATTTTGTGCTGTCATGTGAAAACCCCCATTTAATACAGAATAAAAAGCTGCAAGGATATGCTATATCAACGGCACGGAAGAAACAAGCAATAAGCTTGTGACGGAGATAAATCGTTGCGGATATCCGAAATTCGACAATTGCGGTCTTTTTGCGTTCTTCTTTTTCTAGCAAATATGATAAAATATGACATATCTCGGTCATTCCAAAAGGGGGGATTTATTGAGGATGAAGCAGACTATTCCGTCCTCTTTTGTCGGGCTCAAAATTAATGAATGGTATACCCATATCCGGCAGTTTCACGTTCTTGAGGCGGAGCGCGTCAAACGTGAAGTAGAGAGAGAGATCGAGGATATGGAAGAAGATCAGGATCTGCTGCTGTATTATTCATTAATGGAATTCAGACACCGTGTCATGCTGGATTACATCAAGCCCTTAAAAGAGGACCCTTCTCAGCCTGAGTTTTCAGAATTATTGGAAGACATTGAAGGCAACCAGTATAAACTGACAGGACTGCTTGATTACTACTTTAATTTTTTTCGAGGAATGTACGAATTTAAACAGAAAATGTTCCTAAACGCCATGATGTATTACAAACGGGCTGAAAAAAACCTTGCACTCGTTTCTGATGACATCGAGAAAGCTGAGTTTGCTTTTAAAATGGCCGAGATATTTTACAACCTGAAACAAACCTACGTCTCCATGAGTTATGCCGTTCAAGCCCTTGAAACGTACCAATCGTATGAGACGTACAACGTCCGCAGAATCCAATGTGAATTCGTTATTGCAGGGAATTATGATGACATGCAGTATCCAGAAAGAGCATTGCCCCACTTAGAACTTGCTTTAGATCTTGCAAAACAAGAAGGCAATCCCCGTCTTATCAGTTCAGCCTTATATAATCTCGGAAACTGTTACGAAAAAATGGGAGACCTCTCTAAAGCAGCCGAATATTTTGAGACATCCGTTTCCATTTGCAGGTCAGAAAAGTTCGATAATCTTCCGCATTCTATTTACTCATTAACACAGGTTCTCTATAAACAGAACACTACAGCCGAAGCAGAGAAGCAATACCGTCTCGGGCTCAGTATCGCCCGCGAATACAATGATGAATTGTTTGTGAATCTGTTTCAATTTTTACATGCGTTATACGGCAAGGAAATGGATAACGCATCCGTCAGGCACACGTTTGATTTTCTGGAAGAACACATGCTGTATCCGTATGTGGAAGAATTGGCGCATGATGCTGCCAAATTTTACATGAAACACGGACAGCCTGAAAAAGCGCTCACGTTTTATGAAAAAATGGTGCACGCCCAAAAACAAATCCAGAGAGGAGATTGTCTATATGAAATCTAAACTGTTGTCAGGATTGCTGCTTGTTGCTGTCGGGTTCAGCTTTACACAGGTGATCGGCCATGAAAGCCATTTGGAAAACCAAGCGGACGGCACATTCCATATTGCCGCGCGCAACCAAACATAACATAAAGACCCTTCTGTGGAAGGGTCTTATTTTTTGCATGCGTATCCATTCCATTTTTATCCGAATGCAGGGTCTATATGCTCAAGTTATCTGTCCTACGAATGCCACCTATTGATGAAAAAGGCATAAGGAGAGATGAAGAGTGGGGATTGAAGTGAAAAAACTGCTCGTATCGGCTGATAAATATGCGTTAAAATGTCCGAATCCGATGACGCCGGAGTATATTACCATTCATAACACGGCAAACGACGCATCCGCCGCTAATGAAATCAGCTATATGACGGGAAACAGCGAATCAACGAGCTATCATTTTGCGGTTGATGACAAAGAAGTGATCCAGGGAATTCCGTTGGACCGGAATGCCTGGCATTCGGGAGACGGCACGAACGGTACCGGAAACCGAAAGTCGATTGCTATAGAAATCTGTTACAGTAAGTCAGGCGGCGAACGGTACAGAGCCGCAGAAGAACTGGCGATTGCGTTTGCGGCGCAGCTTTTGAAAGAACGGGGCTGGGGGATTGACAGAATCAGAAAGCATCAGGACTGGAACGGAAAGTACTGCCCGCACCGCATATTGTCTGAAGGCCGCTGGGATGAAGTGAAGGCGAAGATTGAAAAGAAATTAAGCGGAAGTATGCCGGCGAAAAAAGCCTCTATTTCTTCTTCCGCGTCTGAATACCATGTGAAAAAAGGCGACACCTTATCGGAAATCGCCGCATCGCACGGTGTCAGCGTAAAATCGCTGCAAAGCATCAACCATATCACAGATCCGAATCACATTACAGTCGGACAAGTGATCAAGCTCGCTCAGACGGGTTCTTCTTCAAAAAGTCAGGCTGTGTCTTCCTATCCGCTTCCATCCGGTGTGATCAAAGTGACGAAACCGCTGACGAAAGGGACAAACGTAAAACAAGTGCAAAACGCTTTATCCGCTCTTTATTTTTATCCCGATAAAGGAGCAAAAAATCATGGGGCGGACGGCGTTTACGGTCCGAAAACGGCAAATGCTGTAAAACGTTTTCAATCCGTCAGCGGGTTAACGGCAGACGGAATTTACGGCCCGAAAACGAAGGCGAAAATTGAAGAAAAACTGTAATCAATAAAACGGAAGCTCCCCGGGCTTCCGTTTCTTCTTACATACAAACTGCGGCAAGGGCCTTTTGAATATCATAAATGCTTTCATCTTTTTTAAACTGCTTTGAGACAGCGGGAAGTTCCGCGCCTGAAATCCAAATTTTCAGCTCTGAATCAAGGTCAAAGCGGCCGGCGGTTTCTACGCTGAATCTGGAAATGCTCTTGTACGGAATGGATTGAATCTCCGTTTTCTTCCCCGTGAGTCCCTGTTTATCAACAAGAATAAGACGCTTATCCGTAAAGACAATGATATCTCGGACAAGCTTAAATGCGGCGTTGACATTCTCACCTTCCAGCAGAATACGAGCCAGTTCTGCTTTTGCTTCAGCCGTCGATATTGTCGACGCATTGCCCAGCAATCCATTGATGAACCCCATGATATATCCCCCCTGATACGTATTCTATCAAATCATACTATAAAAAGGTTTCCATTCCCAGATGAGTAGAGTAAACTGGTGCTGACTGGAAAAGGAGAGCATGCTACACATGAAAGATAGATATGACAATTTCGCAGCCCTTTCTGCTACTGAATCGGAATACAGAATTATTTATGAAGAAAAAGAGGGAAGTAAATGTATCGTCCTCGCTCCCCACGGCGGCAGGATTGAGCCGGGTGTCAGTGAGCTGGTGCGGGCATTTTCTGACCAAAGCTCAATTTATTTATTTGAAGGAACGAAGCGGTGCGATAACCGTTCTCTCCATTTGACAAGCACACGCTTTGACGAACCCCTGGCTTTAGAAAAAGTGACCGCCCATCATTACGGATTGGCTTTTCATGGGTATCATGATCTGAAAAAGGCAAATACACTCGTCGGGGGCGCGGATCTGGAAAAAGCAAGACTGATTTGTGATCTGCTGCGTGAAGCGGGGTTTGATGCCGAGCTGACAGAGAAGAATGATCGGCTGGCAGGTGTAAATCCCCGCAACATTGTCAATCGGACAAAAAGGAAAATGGGGCTGCAATTGGAAGTGAGCACGGCGCAGAGACACGCGCTGTTCAGCAATTTTGGCTGCCGGGGAGAAAAATATACGCCAACCGATCTGTTTTTTCGGTATGTAGAAGCCGTGAAGGCCGGTTTTTATGATAAATGAACAGGGGGCCCGTTCTTATATTTACTGGAGCTGCTATGCGGCGCAAGAAGTGCGTGGCGGGCAGCACGGTGAGAACAGCGTCATGATGCAAAAACCTTTCCTGCGATGTGAAAATGATGACATTCTGCCGGCTGCGTTCCAAGCCGCGGAGAATCGCTAATTTTCAATAAAATACGGCGTTTTTTCTTCAGCGGCATGCAAGTGTGTCTGTCCGCTTTCATAATACACATTCGGCCGCTTGTCGGATAACAGACAAGCGAGCCGCTTCTGAAATTGAATACCTGCTTTACGCCGTTCAAACAGCTCGAGTCTTTTTTCCGCAAATGATGCCGTCACCCGGAAAGCGGCTGCGATTAAAATAACGGCATGGCTTCTCCGTTGGGGAAGCTCCATGTTTAACAGCATAAAGGTCGGCACACAGAAGTGGTACATAAAATGGTTGGCCTGAAATTCCTGCAGTTCCCTGAACAGCTTGTTCATATGAAAATGGTTGCCGGTATGCTTCAGCACATGGCACAGTTCGTGCGCAAAATCCTGCCATTGCTCTTCGGGTGACTTTCTTTGATTCAGGACGATGCTGTACATGCCGTCCCGCTTCAGCATCATACTGTGCGTATCTTCAAAATGAATCCAAATGTCAAGCTCCTTGGCAATCATCTGCATATCAATATGGAGAGGGGCGGTCATTCCCATGCGGCAATATAAGTTTTTGACGTATTCCTCAAGATGTGTTAAAAAATCGCCCAATTGAATACACCCTTTCGAACATATGTTCTTTTTTAAGCGAGAAAGAAAAGCCCTGATCGGACTTTGAATCAATTCCCTTTTCTTTTAAAAATAAACATTCAGCTTTTATATCGGCTGAACGTTAAGCAATTTAAAGGAAAAGAGCGGATTATTTATGTTTCGGCCTGCGGTTTTTCTCTTTTTCTTTTAAATAATTAATGAATTCAATGGCCTGCTGCTTGCTTTCCGGGGAAAAGTCCTGCATGTCCCGATATGCGATCTGCAGGTCGGGATCGGCAAACATGTCTTCATCTGAAGGTTCTTTTCCGGTTAACAAATAATCAGTCGACACTTTGAAATAATCCGCAAGCTTTTGCAGCGTGTCATAATCGGGTTCAGATCGGCCGTTTTCATAATGAGAATATCTGGCGCGTGAGACACCGATATGATTTGCGACTTCTTCCTGCGTTTTCTTTCCTCTGAGACTCTTTAATCTTCCGCCTATCATCCGAATGACCTCTCTTTTTTCAACACCCTAAGTTACTTATGATTATAGATACAAAATGTATCAAAATAAAGAGATGATAAAAAAAGTATCAAAAAGGTCTTGATGATACGAAATGTATCGTATATAATCAACATCATAAGGATACAAAATGTATCAATATACGATAAAAAATTGATCAGGAGGGTGAGAGATGCAGCCGATAATCATCCGTTTCAGCAGCAATCCGGCTGACCAGAGATGTTTAGGAAAAGCAGGCGGTTCGATATCTTTTACCGCTTGCGGACTTCCGGTATTCCGATTTGATAACCGATTGCAGTATGAACGCTATATAGGTCTGAAGACAAACGGAGACGTTCCTTATGAGTCGTAAAAGCTACCCGTTTTTCATCTATTCCGGATTATTGAATTCAGAACATTATGACACGCCATTTGGCTGTTTTTATGGTTCATCAGCTCAACGACAAAGGAACACGTAAAAGACGGTGTAAAGTGGGGGATCGTCCTTGGTCATAAGCCCGTAAAAGCAAGAGAGATGGCCGATGTATTTGCCGTCAGCGAAAAAACCGTCAGACGGTGGCTTGAGGTTTTGGAACAGCATGAATATATCAAAACCGTCCGCGCCCCTTACGGACTCATCGTCTCCGTAAAGCACTCGAAAAGATTCACGCCGAAAAAGACATTGACCCGCCCGGAAGCAACTGACCGGACAATATCGGCGGATCACCGGGACAAAAATGTCCGGAGAGAAATAGATATAACAAAAAATCATACTGCTGAAGAAGCGATTAACGACATTGCCGCCCATTTTATCAGATTAAGGTCTGCACAGGAGGGGCGGAGCGTATACCCGTCGCCCCGGGATTATCAGGCCATCGCCCGTATTGTTTCCCTCGGTGCGTCAGCACAAGAAGCAATCAAATGGCTCGGCGAATGCTTTACCGCTTTTGAACAGCGGCGCACATCTTCAGCTGAAACGATCAAGGCTTTCAGCTATTGCGCCAAGTATATGGAAGACCGCTTGAATGCACGAATTGCGGGAAGGACAATCACAACAAAAAAAGAGAGGAATACGATACATGACAAAACGAACGATCGAGCAGATACTGGCCGACCTGAAAAACGGAAAACGTCCATTACTGGCGGACAGACCGGAAGAATCAGACGAAAGCCGCTTTGACTGTCCGCTCTGTAAAGATCAGGGCGGTTATCTCAAAAACCAGCTGGGAATGGATGTGTGGGTTAAGTGCCGCTGCGCCGCCGAACGAAAAGCAGAGCGCATTCTCAGCGCAAGTGAGATTACAGGCGCCTTTCGGAAGCTGGATTTCAAAGGATTTATCACGCGGGGCAAGCCTCAGGCAGTCGTCGACGCATACGAGTGCGCCCTTGAATATGTTGAAAACTTCGACAAGATTAAAAACTGCCGGAAAAACAGCATTGCCCTTTTAGGGCGTCCGGGGTCGGGAAAAACCCATCTTTTGACCGCTCTCAGCAATTATGTCATGAGACAGATGCAGACACCCGTGCTGTATTTTCCTTTTGTGGAGGGCTTTACGGATTTAAAAAATGATTTTGATCTGCTTGATGCAAAGCTTGGCCGTATGAAACAGGCGGATGTGCTTTTTATTGACGATCTGTTCAAACCGCTGAACGGAAAACCCCGGGCGACCGATTGGCAGATTGAACAAATGTACGCCGTCGTGAATTACCGCTATTTAAATCATAAGCCGGTTCTTATCTCGAGCGAGCTGGCCTGTGACAGACTGGTGCAGGTTGATGAAGCCTTGGGCACAAGAATTTATGAGATGTGCAGCGATTATTTAGTCATCATTAATGGCAATTCATTTGACGTAAACCACAGATTAGAGGGGGCGAGATAATGTGTAAGCTGTGCGGGCCGAAGAAGGTCATTGTGACGGAAACGGGTTTCGGCGCTGTCTTTCACCCTTGCCCGAACTGCAAAACAGGCACTGATTTAACGCCGGTCATTAAACGTCTTGAGCGAATGGTTCAAGACGCAAAAGCGAGGCTTGATGCACGTGTATAAATATATTAAATGGCTTTTTTGCCTGCTGTTCAGGGCGAAACGGATAGAAAAGCAAATTGAAGCATGGCATGAGGCTGATGGAAAGTGAGGATAACCATTGCAAGAAAAACACAGCCCCGCTCCATGGCGGGCCGTACACAGCGGAAAAGAAAAACCCATTTACATTTATTCCGCTTACAGCGAAGCGGATAAAGAGAAGTTCCCTTATTCAAACGGAAGGCTCATCGCGGCCGTTTTCAACTTAAGTTCATACTCTCAGCAGATCAACGCGGCATTGATGGCAAAGGCTCCGGAACTTTTTGAGGCGGCCGAAACGGCTCTCCGCCTGCTCCGGGGAGAAAGTTCTGAAGAAAAAGAAGCGTTCATAAATGAGCTCGGAAGCCTCATACATGAAGTAAACATCCTGAAAAAAACGGAGGACGTAAAACATGAATCCTAAAAAACTGACTGACATTGAACATACAACATTACAAAGCCAGCTGGAAGAAGGCAAGGTTCGGGTGATTATTGTAGACGGACTGAAGAAGGAAGCATGGCTCGCCGAAGCGCCGGAGCACGGCAAAACGCTTGTCGAAACGCGAAAAGGGGATCTGGCCCGGGTCGAATATGAAATCGGCTTTAAATTGAATTAATCGAAAAAAACAGAATACGTCCAAGACGGAAAGCCTGCGGACACTGATCAATCGCGTACATGCTGCGCATTGGTTGGTGTCCTTTTTTTGTTCCGAAAAAGAGGAGGATCTGCATGGAAGACTTACTATTTGAATATAAACGCACGCTGAAAGAGACGAAAAAGTGGTACAAGCAGCTGGAGGAAGCCGATGAAACGGTGCTTACTTCAGAAGAACTGAAAGATAAAAAAATCATCAGAACGATCATTACAGATGTGGAATATGTCATCGAATGGCTTGAAAAAGGCCGGCAGCCCGGCATAAGAAGAGCGATAGACCGCAGAGACGCTTATCAGAGAATGCTGATTAAAGATCCGAGAATCATAGAAACCTATTCGCAGGCGCTGATGTTTGAACCTTCCGGGAATGTGACTGAAGAAGACAGAATCAGACTGCGGGACGCATTAGCCGTTTTAACGGATAGAGAAAAAGAAATGCTGCTGCTCCACAAAGCGGAATGCTTTTCATATGAACGGATCGCCGCCTTGCTGAATGTAAAGAAATCAACCGTACAGACGACGGTCAAACGGGCGCTTCTGAAAATACAAAAACAGCAGGAACAAAGAAATCAATCGCCTGCTTCATAAGTTGTCATACGTTTGCCACCTAGAAGTGAACAGACGATCACAAAAAGCGGCCCGATTAGAAGCCGCTTTTTATTATAGACAATCATGTCGGAGGTGGCGGTGATGCCGTAGCATGAAAAACGCAAAAAGAAAACAGGCATTTACAATCTATCAGTCTCATAAAGGCCGCATCACAAATCGCGCCCTTGCCGGCAAATCAGGCGTATCCGCAAGAACGATCGGCAGATGGAAAAAAGAAGGGCGCTGGGACGAGGCGCTTCATAAGAACGCGGAAAGCGGCGGAAAAAACAACCCGGGCGAAGGTGATGAGTTAAACGAACGCCAGCGGCTGTTTTCTGCGGAATACGGACAATTAATTGTAATGCAAAGAACCCGCGGAGCATCACCGACGTTTGTCCAAATGTTTATAGACACAGTAACCGCCGGAAATCCCATATACGTCCGAAGTTTCAGCACTAAAGGCGTATGGTCGGAATGGAGCCAAAGAGAAACAGATGCAGGCTCTCAAGCAAAAGTAGACGCTCACGCCAATAAAAAAGACATCCATGTCACACAGGCGGATAAAAATATCTGGAACGGCGCACAGCTTTCGAAAATAACAAACGATAACGGCGGCTATCTTCTTACAATTGGTGATGATGATAACTTTCTTGAAAAAATCGTTAAAAACGGCAGGGCGTTCGGCACCTTTTATTCAACCGGCAAAGCGGCAAACAGTCCGAGCAACGCTTCGACCCGCGGCATGTTTCATTTTACCTCTCTTGACAGTGAGGGAAAGGGAACGTTTGGGTATGTCATTGCCGTCGATTATAAAAATAATATGTTCACGAACTATTTGGATTTGAACTTGGGCTGGCAGGGCTGGCGTCGCCTCGTTACTGAACTTGATACTGAGAATGTACCTTGGATCAATGTTCCTTATAAAAATGGCGCTAAATCAGGAGACAGGCCGCTTCAATACCGCAAAGTGGGAAACACCCTTCACCTGAACGGACACGTTCTTACGGACAGAGAAGTGGTATTCGGGAGTGTGCCATCCTCTTGTGCGCCGGCCAAAGGCGTTGTGACGATGGTTGCAGCCAGCGGCACCACCGGTTACAGCAAATTTATTATTTATTCTAATGGAGATATGAAGCTGACGGGAATTATGGCCAATATAGAAAATAACGTGAACGGTTATTATATTGACCTTGTTTTGGCACTCACGTAAAGGAGCGAGAATATGAAATTAATATTTCCGTATGACAATGACAACATTTATACAGGCACTCCGGTTGAGCTTTATCCGGATTCTGAGACAGGAGATTATATGATGCCTCCTAACGCTGCGGACTTTCCGCCGGAAATAAACGGCGAAGGCATGTGGCGCCCATTTTTTGATGAAGAGAAACAAGAATGGGTGGAAACGGCTGACGAAGCATATAAAGACAGCTTAAAAAAAGATACGGCTCCCGATTCAAACCAGCTTGCAGGCCTCGGCGGACAGCTGGCGAATGAGAAATTGGCCAGAAAAGCAGCCGAACAAGCGCAGCAGTCACTCGGCAGGCAATTAGCGTCTTTAAAATTAGAATTATTAAACGTAAAAGGAGAATGAAAAAATGAAGAGACTTAACTTTTGGGTTTACGCTTTGTTTTATAAGTGGGCCACAATAGAAATGGTAAAACAAGCTATGGGCTATGATGACTGCTCTGCCGAAGATCTGGCTGAAGGTGTGGCCGCGAAGTATATCACGCCTGAGGAATTTCAAGAAATAACAGGTGAAACATACGAAAACTATAAAAATGCTGTGTCATAAGCCAAATGGCTTTTTTATTTGTCATTTTTAATAAATGAGAAAAGGAGGACGGCCGATGAAAAAGCATTCATTTGAATTTCCCGCCGATCAACTTGGCAGACCCGGCGCCGTAAAAGCTTATCGCGGTAACAAAAACGATTATGTCACACCGGTTGCTGATTTGTCCGGAATGGCAGAGCTTCTTACCAATACGCCGCTAGAAGCGATAGAAGTATACAGCCAATTCGGACAAGACCGTTTAGGAGCCGTCTTAATAGACAGAGCACAGGGGTGGGCTTATTCGGACCGCAGCGGAACTCTTTTTATCGAAGAGAGCGAGGATAACAATTCGTGGACGGCTTCACATTCTGTCGCAGTCAAAGGCGGAGTGCTGACCGCTTCGGGGTGGGTCTTCCTGACAAAACGATATTACCGGTTCCGTTTTGAAAACGGAAATCAAAAGCAGTCCGAATTTGTTTTATACCAATCTGTCGGTACGGGCGGTGATATGGCGTTTTCATATACAGACGTGATTTTTCATGAAAATGCAGCAGAGGCGGGCGAGGGAAGCATCTTCTCGGCGGGCGCTTGGAAAAAACTTCTCGTCGAAATCACCGGCACGGCTGAGTCGGGCCATGTCGCGTTTTGGGGGAGATCCATCTCGGGAAAAAATGTGCCGATCAGAGGAATCAGGTCTGATGACGGGACATCAGCCGCCGGTACGTCAGGCACAGAAGAAGTGTGGTCATTTGATATTGCCGGCTTTAAGGAAATCGTCATGGAAATCCAGAGCATTTCCGGCGGGAGCCTTTCTGTCAAAGGCACGGCATTTTCGTAAGAATGAAGCTTCCGAAGGGAGGTGAGAACAATGTAAGAGGGGGGAGCGGAAGTGCTTCTGGATGAACAAGCGGTGCAAAAAGAATTCGCAGGCATCAAAGGTGAACAAAAGGTGCTTGAACAGCGGGTAGCCGCATTAGAGCGGGTATCCGACCGGCAGGATCAGCAAATCATGACGCTGAATGAAAAACTGAACAAAATTGACGAAAACACAACATGGATTAAGCGGACCATTACAGGAGCGATCGTGACAGCAATCTGCACGGGCGTCATTGGCGGAGCCATCGCCATCATGTACAATCTGCTGCAAAAGTAAGGGGGAAACCGATATGAAATTCGCGGACAAAGGCACGGTCGTCAGGACGGTGCTTCTTTTGCTTGCTTTATTGAATCAAACTTTGCTGATGTTCGGCAAATCGCCGCTGAATATTCAGGAGGACCAGGTCAGCCAGCTTGCAGATACGCTGTATGCCGCCGGGTCGGCCGTTTTTACAATCATAACGACTGCCGCTGCCTGGTTTAAAAACAATTACGTTACAGCAAAAGGGAAAAAACAGCAGGCTTTATTAAAAATAAACAATTTATCGAAATAGGAGAGATGAGAATATGGTAAAAATCACACAGGATTTTATCCCGGCAGGAAACAATAACCGTCCAGGCTATGCAATGACACCGATTTACATTACGGTGCACAATACAGCCAATACCGCAGTCGGAGCTAACGCCAAAAGTCACGCAAGCTATGTGAAAAATCCCGATACACCGACAAGCTGGCATTTCACAGTCGATGATACGGAAATTTATCAGCATCTTCCGCTGAACGAAAACGGCTGGCATGCCGGTGACGGAAACGGGGACGGCAACCGTAAATCCATTGGTATTGAAATTTGTGAAAACGCAGACGGCAACTTTTCACAGGCCGTGGCAAACGCCCAATGGCTCATCCGCACATTAATGACCTCGCACGGCATCCCGCTTGCAAATGTCGTTGCGCACAAGCATTGGTCAGGAAAGCTTTGTCCGAGAAGACTGTTGGATACATGGGATGAGTTTAAAGCGGGAATCGGTTCTGGGGAAAGACAGACGTATACCGTCCAAAAAGGAGATACGCTGTCGGCGATCGCGCGGAAATTCGGCGTCAGCGTGGCCGATCTGCAGAAGTGGAATAACATCGCTGACCCGAACCTGATTAAAGTCGGACAAGTACTGATCGTCAGCCCGCCGGTTGAAGCACTGTATTCTCTTCCGAACGAGGTGATTCAGCTGACAGAGCCGTACACGTCCGGCGAAAAGGTATACCAGGTGCAAAACGCGCTCGCCGCGCTTTATTTCTATCCTGAAAAAGGAGCTGTCAATAACGGAATTGACGGTATCTACGGTCCGAAAACCGCAGATGCCGTGGCCCGCTTCCAATCTGTAAACGGACTGACGTCTGACGGCGTCTACGGCCCCGCTGTAAAAGCGAAAATTCTGATGCAGCTTTAACAAAAAAGGCTGAGTCCCGTTCACATTGCGGGATTCAGCCTTTTTTCTTTTTTAACCGGTTCAATAGCCTGAGATTCCTCGCCCGCATCCTCAGCGAATAAGCGGAAAGCCCGAAGCGTCCGTAATCCACAAACTTTACGCGCCTGACAATTTTCTTCACATCATCACCTGTCGCATCTCTTTGTTGGTTTTATTATATGAAAGATAAGGAAAAAAGGAATAAGGACAAGAGCCGTGTCTCCTGTCCTTAGTGTAATCAAGCTTTTTTTTGTTTATACTTGTCAATCAGCCGCTCGTTTTCTTTGAAAATTCTGGCGGTATGAGGGCTGACCTGGTAACTTGCGATACTTGTCATTGAACGTTTTTTAAACATTTTGAACGGTTTCGCTCTTTGTTCCGGCTGCCCGTTTTGAAATGCCTGCTCCATTTAACCGTCACCTTCCTCTTCTATTGGCAGCATTAAATCATAAATGCTCGTTAGCGATGTGAAAAGCAAATAATCGAATTCCGTCAACAGGTTTTCCGACGTGAGTTTGATCACGTAATGGCGGTTCTGGACTGTAAACGGAATAAGCACAAGCCTGCCTTTTTGATCATAGTAGACGTCTTTACGGTTAAGACGGGACTGAACGTCCGCCGCATCAGGCATATGCTCCGTCAAGCGGTCCTTATCCGATTGTGCGGAATAGTCGCACAAGGAAGCCGTGACATTCATTTTTTCGGCATAAGCGGCCAGCAGTCTGCTGATGCCTTCCGCATAAGCTTCTGTACTTCCATAATATACATGGATCGGTTCATTTTTCAACAGATATTGATAGGTTTTCAGTTTTTCAAGATAGGAGTGAAGCATTTCGTTATTTTCTTCTAAAATTTCCCGCGTATCCGTCTCTAATTCATTGCCGGCGAGCTTTTTGATATACGCGCTCAAAAAGATAAACGCATCAATAAGGGCAAAGCAGACGGCAACAATCAAATATTGTCTCCATGCGGCAAAGAGCGATTCAGGATCATATGTCCAATAGACCATGGAGCCCAGTACAAATAGTAAATACCACGTTTTACGGATGGCAAACATTTTTTCTTTTACCTTTGCCTCATACCGCCAGGATGCGTACACATATAAAATGAGTGCGGCCGCCATCGTCCACACCATAATCTGAAAAAACATAAGCATGAGCATCCCTCACAATTTGAAAAATGGTCTGCTATGTTCATTCTATGTCATGACATCATTTTCCTGTCACAAAAAAACCGCTTCTGTAAAGAAGCGGATGTCATCAGAAAAAGAGATCTAGGATGAAAAAGGCGATGGCGCCGAGTGTACCTGCAATCGGCAGGGTGATGACCCATGTAATGAGCATCCGTTTAGCCGTTCCCCAGTTTACGCCTTTTACGCGGTGGGAAGCGCCCACACCGAGAATGGAAGACGAAATGACATGCGTCGTGCTGACAGGGAGATGAATAAACGTGGCCCCGAAAATAATGGCTGCGCCGGTTAAGTCGGCAGATACGCCGTTTACCGGACGGATTTTCATAATTTTTCCGCCGACGGTTTTAATGATTTTCCAGCCGCCGATGGATGTGCCGAGACCCATTGCCAGGGCACAAGAGAGCTGCACCCAAAAAGGAATGGCATCACTTTTATGTAAATTGGCCGTCATAAGCGCCATCGTAATGATACCCATCGCTTTTTGCGCGTCGTTCGTTCCGTGTGTATAGGACTGAATGGCAGCCGTCAAAATCTGCACTCTGCGGAAACGTTTATTTGTTTTCGCCAAATTGCTGTCTTTAAAAATCAGCTTCACGATCGAATATACGATAAAGCCGAGAACAAAGGCGATGATCGGTGATAAAATAAGTGCTTCGAGAATCTTAATGAACCCTTTATAATTAAGCGTTGCAAAACCTGACGCTGCAATGGCCGCTCCGGCGATCGCTCCGATAATCGCATGTGAAGAGCTGCTCGGAATGCCGAAATACCATGTGATCAAGTTCCAGGCGATTGCGGCGAGTAGAGCCGCCAGAATGACAACTGACCCGTTGTCTAATGTATAAGGATTCACAATGTCCTTTGTAATGGTTTTCGCCACACCGGTAAATGTCATCGCTCCGAGAAAGTTCATGATGGCGGCCATGACGATTGCGTGCCGCGGCTTCAGCGCTTTTGTCGAAACTGAGGTGGCGATTGCGTTTGCGGTATCGTGAAATCCGTTAATGAAGTCAAATACCAAAGCGCATATGACAATTAATATCGTTAAAAGTAATAGAGTATCCATTATAACCCCTCGTTACGCGTTTTTCATAATAATGGTTTCAAGGTTATTGGCAACGCTTTGGCAAGAGTCGGCAATTTCCTCAAGCGTTTCGTAAATTTCGCGGTACTGAATCACTTTAATCGGATCGGTTTCTGTGCCGAACAGATTTTTTAATGATTTACGGTGCAGGTTATCACAGCTGTGCTCGTATTCCTTAATTTTAATGGCGTGAGGGTGAATGTCCTTCAATCGGTTTTCTGCAAGCAGTTCAATCGTGATTAAAATTTCCTTCGCGCACTCTCTGATGTATCCGCTGAACTTATCGATATGCTCATCGGAAGAAGTGATCGAGAAAATCTCCATCATTGCTGAAAAATGTTCGATTCCGTCAAGCACGTCATCGAGGCTGTTTGTCAGCTCAAGGATGTCTTCACGTTCAATGGGAGTGATAAAAGCTTTGTTCAGCTCTTTAATCATGACATGAACATGATTATCTCCTTTTGTTTCAAACTCTTTTAACGTATCGGCAAATTCCTTTAAAGTCGTCTGGTTCGTCACTTTAAAGTTGACAAAGTATTCTGCGGTTTCGTCTATGTTTTTTGCGATTTCTGTTAAAAGGAGTGAGAACTTATCTTTTTTTCTTTTTATCATTAAAAACCCTCCATTGTTTGAATGAGACAATGCACACATCAAATTATTATATAGCCTTTTGTCGAAAAAAAACAGATAAAGTCGAAAAAAACGCCTCTTGATTTTTTCGTAAAAACGTGTCTCATCCTGTTTTTCTTATGTTACCCACTTCGCCAAAAAAACGTAACATACTTCGAATTCAGACATCTTGCTTAAAAAGTATAACAAAAGATGTGAATTTGCTGTCAACTTTTGCACGTGATTTTGCCAGAAAAAAAACGGCTCCCGTAAAAGGAACCGTTTTTGTCAGTTTTTTCTGCCGTTTTTCAGCCAAAAATAAAGCGGCAGCCCGGCGAGGCCGATCAAGAGGGACAGCACGCAGCTCAGTGTATCTGTAATGATCGTGCTGATCAGCACAAACAGTGAACCCGCGATGGCCAAAACAGGAATGATCGGATACAAAGGCACGCTGTAGGCGCGCGGTTTTCCGCCGCTTTTTTTTCTGAGGATAAACACGGCGAAAAAGGCCATGACGTAAAAAATATAAATCATGAAAATAGAGATTTCAGACAGCTTATCGGGATTGCTGGCGATCATAAAAATAATGGCCAGCGCGATCTGAAATGACACGGCAATCCACGGGGTGCGGAACGTCGGATGCACCCGCGAAATCTGTCCGGCAAACGGCAGCTGTTTCCGTTCCGCCATCGCAAATGAGACACGCGGAAAAGCGAGAATCTTTCCGTTTAAACAGCCGAAGATGCTGACGATGATTCCGACGCTGATCAATTTTCCTCCGATGTCGCCAAACAGCATTCCGGCAGCGGTGCCGGTCGCATTTTCACCGAGTTTGACGATGTCGGTCGCAGGAAGAATGTGCAGCAGCGCAAAGTTAATGAAAAGATAAATGGCGGTGACGACCAGCAGTCCGCCCGTCATCGCTCTCGGGAGCAGCTTTTCCGGATTTTTCATTTCGCCGCCGAGTGCCGCAAGCAGAATCCAGCCGTCATAAGCAAACAAGGTGGCCAGTATGGCAGCGCCGAAATTCATGTCCGACATGCTGCTTGTAACGGCTGTGAAAATATGCTGATCGCCTTTCCAAAGGCCGAACACGATCATGCAGATAATCGGAATCAATTTGCCGACAGTCGTAATTCCCTGGACGATGCCGCCATATTTCGTTCCGATAATGTTAATGATGCTTAAAAACAAAACGGCTGAAATCCCGATCAATTTAGACCAGCCGGAATCCCAATTGAACAAGTGCGCCATCAAAGAGCCGAAATACAAGCCGATTGCTCCGATAATGGCGGGGCCGTAAATGATAATTTGAACCCATCCGCACAAAAAGCCCCAAAATTCGCCGTACACTTCTTCGAGATATGTATAAAGTCCGCCCGTTTTCGGAATCTGAGTGCCGATTTCCGCAACGGTCAAGCCGCCGGCAAGCGTCAAAATGCCTCCTAACAGCCACGCGATAAGCGCAGTTTTCGCATCACCGGAGTAGGCAAGCACGGCGCCTGGTTTCATAAATACGCCGGAACCGATGATGGTGCCGATAACAAGTGAGAGGGCGATGGTAAGGCCGATCTCTTTTTTAAGTCCGTTCTCTTCAATCTGCATATCCTTTCCCTCCAGATGTAAAATCGTCATGCTGAAAAAACTATTTTCCATATTGTAAACCCTAATTGCTGAAACACGAATAAAATAAATTTTCTGATTTTGTTGTTTTCCCTAAAAGATAAAGGTTTCTGCTTTTGAGAAGGAAAAAATACCGTTTTAAAAACGAACATTAATGGTTTTTTAATATCGAAGGTTCGTTATTTGGGGAGCGACAGTCTGCAGACCGTCTGTGAAGCAGATGGGTTGACTTTGCGATCCGGATAACATAAATTGTATATATAAAATATCTCGAAATCGAGATAATTGACTGGAGGATAACATAATGAAAGTTAATGGAATACACCATGTATCAGCATTGACGGCTGATGCGCAGAAAAATTTAGATTTTTATCGGAACATCCTGGGATTGAAGCTTGTGAAAAAGTCCGTAAACCAGGATGAACCGACGATGTATCACTTATTTTACGGTGATGAAGCAGCCAATCCGGGATCGGAATTGACGTTTTTCGAAATTCCGCGGATTGCGCCGTTTCATGCGGGAACAAACAGTATTTCTTCAATCGGCCTGCGTGTCCCGGATGCACAAGCGCTGCAATATTGGAAAAAACGATTCGAAGAGCATCAGGTCGCTCATGGCGACATCATGACAATAGCGGGCAGAGAGACACTCGCTTTTTGGGATCATGAAGGACAGCGGCTTGTGCTGACAGCTGACGAAAAAGGAAAAGACATCGGTGAAGCGGTGAAGCAAAGCGGCATACCGGAAGAATATTCTTTCCGCGGTCTTGGTCCCGTTGAATTGACCGTCCCGTATGCAGAACCGACGCTGCGTGTGTTAACCGATGTGCTCGGCTTCACTGAAATCGGGAAAGAAACGCATGAAGACCGGGGCACGGTTACGGTGCTCGAATCCGGAAACGGAGGCGCGCGCACGGAAGTCCATCTGATTGAAAGAAACGATCTTCCGCGCGAGCGTCCTGGAAAAGGCAGCGTCCACCATGTGGCCTTCCGCGTTCAGAATGAAGAGGAGCTTGCTTTATGGCACCGCATCATTACGAAAGAAGGTTTCAGCAACTCAGGCATTGTAGAGCGTTATTATTTCAAAGCGCTGTACTTCCGGGAGCCGAACGGAATTCTGTTTGAATTGTCAACGGACGGTCCGGGATTTATGGTTGATGAAAAACCTGAAGAGCTAGGCAAAACGGTTGCGCTCCCGCCTTATCTCGAACACCGCCGTTCTGAAATAGAAGCACGGCTGAAACCGATACAGTAAATCAGAAATCATGACAGATGCCTCCCGGCTTGACGGGGGCATCTTTTTTTTTGCTTTTTTACCCGTTTTGTCATTCTTTTTACCTATTTGTAAACGGCAAAATAATTGTCTTTGTTTATTAATAAATTTTTCACATTTGGTTGTTACACTTGTTCAAAGTTAAACAAAAGGAGTGAAAACACAGGTGAAAATGAAAAAACGCGAGATAGACGCAGTCTTCATTCTCATTTTACTCGCTTCCGCATTCTTGAATATGTACAACATCTGGAATGACGATACGGTGAATCCTTATTACACCGCAGCGGTAACGAGTATGCTTCAAAGCTTTCATAATTTCTTTTACGCTTCATTTGACGCAGCCGGGTTTATCACGGTAGATAAACCGCCTGTTACATACCAGATTCAAACGATCAGCGCGCTGATATTCGGTATGCACGGGTGGAGCGTCGTCCTGCCTCAGGCATTGGCGGGTGTAGGTTCAGTTCTATTCATGTACTTATTAATAAAGCCGACGTTCGGAAAAACGGCGGCGCGCATCGCCTCATTTGTCATGGCGTGTACACCGATCGCAGTAGCGGTCGCGCGGACGAACAATGTCGATGCTTTACTGGTCTTTTTCCTCTTGTTCGCCACCTGGCTTCTCTTTAAAGCGATCAGAAAAGGCAGACTGATCTGGCTTTTGGCGGCATTTTTTGTCGTCGGAGCAGGCTTTAACACAAAAATGCTTCAGGCTTATATGATTTTGCCGGCCTTCTTGCTGTTCTATATGATTGCGGCAAACACCACGATTAAGAAAAAAATCATCTCATTGGTAAGCGCGTTAGCCGTTTTAGCAGCCGTTTCATTGTCATGGCCGCTCATTGTTGATAATATTCCTGCCGGCAAAAGGCCATATGTCGGAAGCAGCCAGACAAACTCCGTATTGGAATTGGCTTTCGGATATAACGGGATTCAGCGGCTGACAGGGCAAAGTTCCGGCGGCGGCCAGGGCGGGCCGGACGGAAACGCATCGAAAGAGATGTCTTCTTCCGATGGTTCTTCACAAATGCAAAAACCGCCTGGCCAGTCTTCAAGCAGCAGTTCAGCAAGCGGAGACAAACCACAAAACGGCAGTATGACGGCACCTCCATCTAACGGGAAAATGCCAAGCGGCGGTCAAGGAGGTCCTCCAAGCGGCGGAGATGGCGGCGGAGGAAAAAGCGGTGCAGGCACCGGCTCGAAAATGCAATCAGGTTCAGGAATGTTCGGTACGGGAACCCCTGGTCCGCTGCGCCTTTTCCAAACGGAATTATCTGATCAGATCAGCTGGCTTCTGCCGTTTGCGATTTTTGGCATGGCCGGTTTATTGATCGCCGGGGCGAGAGAAAGAAGACGATTATCAGCAGAACAGAAGGAAACGATCTTTTGGGCAGCGTGGCTTGTGCCGATTGCCGGATTCTTCAGTGTGGCGGAATTTTTCCACCATTATTATCTCATTATGCTGGCGCCTCCGATCGCGGCACTTGTCGGTGCGGGATGGGTCGCCCTCGTTCATCTGTACCGCAAGCAGGCGGGATGGAAAACTTGGCTATTGCCGGCCGCTATTCTTGTGACAACCGGATTTGAGCTGTTTATCCTCAGAAACTACAATGATCAAATCGGCGCAGGCTGGAGCATCGGAGCAGGCGTTCTCGGCGCAGTGGCAGCAATCGCCCTGTTCGTATTCAAACAGCGCCAAAAACCGCTAAGTTATTATGTTTCACTTGCAGCCCTTCTCGTCTTGATGGTCATGCCGATTTATTGGGCGAGCACACCGCTTCTGTACGGAGGCAACAGCTCATTGCCTGAAACAGGCCCTCAGCTCGCTTCAACAAGCGGAAAAGGCATGGGAATGGATAACGCATCTGTCAATACAAAACTGATCAACTATTTAGAGAAACACAACGCCGGAGCGGACTATCTATTTGCTGCAACCGATTCCAACACGGCGGCGCCTTACATTATTAAAACGAAAAAAGCGGTCATGGCGATCGGCGGATTCAGCGGGTCTGACCCGGCCATTACGCTGACTCAATTTAAAAAGCTCGTAAAAGAAGGGAAAGTAAAATACTTCTTAACATCCGGAATGGGCAAAGGCGGAAATAACGATATTGTGCAGTGGGTTGAGAAAAACGGAAAGAAAGTATCTTCAGATAAATGGCAATCAAGCACAGATCAGAAAACGAAAAATAGTGATCCGGCTGATACAAAAAGCAGCAAGGCCGCGGGTAAAAACAGCCGAATGAGCGGCGGGCCGGGCGGAATGAATCAATCAGCTTCACTATACGAACTTCAATCTGATGAATAGGAGGAAAAAACATGAGCAGACATATTCAATATTCAATAGTCGTCCCGGTTTATAACGAGGAACCCGTCATTCAGACAACCTATCAGCGCCTGAAAGAAGTCATGGATCAAACAAAAGAGCATTATGAATTGATCTTTGTCAATGATGGAAGCAAAGACCGCAGTATTGAGATTTTAAGAGAGCAAAGTCTGATTGATCCGAGAGTGAAAATTATTGACTTTTCCAGAAACTTCGGACATCAGATCGCGATCACGGCGGGTATGGATTATGCAGAGGGGAATGCAATCGCCGTCATTGACGCCGATTTGCAGGACCCTCCTGAATTAATCCTTGATATGATTGAGCAGTGGAAAGAAGGCTACGATGTGGTGTACGCCGTCAGAACGAAACGAAAGGGAGAAACCTTTTTCAAGAAACAGACGGCCTCTATGTTTTACCGGCTGCTGCGGAGCGTGACTGATATTGATATTCCGCTCGACACCGGAGATTTCCGCCTGCTGGACAGAAAAGTCTGTGATGAGATGAAAAGATTAAAAGAAAAAAATCCTTTTGTCAGAGGACTCGTCAGCTGGGTCGGCTTTAAGCAGACTGCTGTAGAATATGAACGTGATGAGCGGCTTGCGGGGGAAACGAAATACCCGCTTAAAAAAATGCTGAAGCTTTCCATGGACGGGATCACAACGTTCTCTCATAAACCGCTCAAGGCGGCAAGCTATGCGGGAATGATCATGTCCGGAGCGGGTTTTCTCTATATGTTTATCGTTTTATACATGAAGCTGTTTACGAACAGCACCATTACGGGCTGGTCCTCTCTGATTGTGATACAGCTGTTATTCAGCGGCATCGTTCTATTAATGCTCGGAATGATCGGCGAATATATCGGAAGGATTTATGACGAAGCAAAAGACCGTCCGCTCTATATCGTGCAAAAAGCGTACGGCATGAAAAACGAAAAGATTTATCGGGACCAGCATATGTCTTAACCGAAACACCCTGTCCGGCCAGCGGACAGGGTGCTTTTATGTGAAATAAAAGCCGCGGGATGACAGAATGTCCCGCGGCTTTTTTCATTCATCTGCGGCCGGTCTGCGTGTGCAGAGAGCGCATGATCAGTCCGGTTCCCGAAAGGTTCAGTAAAATGCTTGCACCCAGCGTCATTCCCCAAGCAGCGTTTTGCTGAGGAAACTGAATGCTCAGCTGCAGCAAGATCAGGCCTGTAACGACCAGCAAAAGTCCTGTTTGTTTCATGTGTATGTATCCTCCTTTGTACACTAAGTCATACGGCTGATCCAGGCCTGAAGTTTCAGCTGTATATAAAAAATCCAAGGCGGCTGCCTTGGATTTTTGTTAAGAAGATGTTTCTTCTTTTTGAGTCAGTTTCATTTTTTTCGTCATTTCCTTGCCGTTTCTGATAATCTTCACGTCAACGGTGCTGCCGACTTTCGTATTCTTGTAGAGAATATTGCGGAGTTCGCTGCCCGTGCCGGTTTCTTTCCCTTTTAAGCTGATAATGATGTCTTCTGCTTTTAATCCGGCTTTGGCAGCAGGTGAGCCCTGCGCCACTTCTCGAATATAAACGCCTTTATTCAGCTGTTTGCCGAAAAGCCCGAGTGTGCCTTCCTGATAGTTTTGCGGCACTTGTTCCAAGTCGATCATGCTCACGCCGATATAAGGGCGCTCCACCTGTCCTTTCGTGAGAAGCTCTTCGGCGATCGGTTTTACATCGTTGCTCGGGATGGCAAAGCCGATGCCTTCTACATCACTTTCGCTGATTTTCATGCTGTTGATGCCGATGATTTTGCCGTCTGTATTTAAGAGCGGTCCGCCGCTGTTTCCGGGATTGATGGCGGCATCGGTTTGGATGACGTTGATGCTCGACTCGCCGGCTGACGTAGAGATCGAGACGGTTCTGTTTAAGCCGCTCACGATGCCTTGTGTGACGGTGCGGGAAAGGTCTTTTCCGAGCGGATCACCGATGGCGATGACGGATTCACCCGTTCTGAGAGCGGATGAGCTGCCGAAGCTTGCCGTTTTTGTCACGTGTTTATCACTGATTTCTAAAACGGCCAAGTCTGTCAGAGAGTCGCTGCCGACGAGTTTAGCTGTTACATCGGTGCCGTCAAATAATGACACTTTAAGGGAAGAGGCGCCTTCGACCACGTGGTTATTCGTAATGATATACGCTTTGCCGTTTGCTTTCTTAAAAATAACGCCTGAACCCGATCCGGTTTCCGCATCATCACCCGATGAATTTGAGTTTGAATCTGAGCTTGATCCGAATCCGAATAAATCGGAACTGCTTTGCTGCTTCTGCAGATTGGTGATCCCGACGATCGCCGGTGAAATGTCTTCCACCATATTCGAAATGCTGCTTGAATTTGCCGATGAGCTGTTTGCCGATTTGCCGCTGTCTGATTCAGAAGATGTCTGCTTGGCGGTTACCGATGACGTTTCCTGAGCGGGAGCCGGATTGGAAGTATCTTGAGTCTGATGGTCTCCAAGCGGCGTAAATGTATAGATGCCGAGGGCGAGCCCTCCGCCGATCACTCCGCCGAGAAGCGGTCTGAACCAGCCGAAGCTTCGTTTTTTCTTGTCCTCGTCCGGCGCGGAATATCCGGCCGTCTGCGGGTTTTCTTTTACTAAAAGGACTTCCTGTTCTTTTTGGTCTGTCCGATTTTCATCACGATAGTTATCCATCATGTTCACTCCGTTTCTCTATTTCATCATAGCATGATTTGCCTATTATTACTGACTCCATCTTAAACAAAAAGTGTGGGATAATAATGAAAAGATTGTGGGAAATTGTGAAAAAGACGAAATCGGACGGCGGCGCTTTATATTGACAATTTCCATCGGATTTGAAATAATAAATGAGATATTATGTTCAATCCTTCACATGAAAAGATATGAAAATTCTGTCAAGCTAATGGGGGAGATCTGTTAGCTTTTTCACTTTGTCAAATAGTCAGAAAGGAGCTGTCACATGAAAGAAAAACATCACTGGATCATTTCTCTGCTTGCTGTATTGGCGGTCGGGCCGGGGCTGATGTCGAATACCGCTCTTTCGGCTGTCCAAAGCCTTGTCCGGCAGACGGTCGGCGGGGAAAACTTTGACTCTTTTCATCCGATTATTATCGGTAATATGGCATTTGCCTTATTCGTGCCGGCGGGGCCGTATTTAAGAAAAAGATTCGGCTCCCGGCCTGTCTATATGATTTCGATGGCCGCGGGTGTCATCGGAGCGCTCCTTGCTGCTGTGACAAATGATATTTATCCGCTCGCCGCGGGCCGTTTTTTACAGGGAGCTGCGGCGGGCACTATGCTGATGATTATGATCCCGATGCTGGTGCTTTCGTTTCCGATTGAGCGCCGGAATTACGCATTATTTGTGTTGATCGGCGGATTTTACGGGTCCGTCATTATGGGAACCGTTTTAGGCACGGCGGCGGCAAGCGCCGGCCATTGGCATTGGCTGTTCGGCATTTTTGGCCTGCTGTCTTTTTTCGGCCTCATTTTCAGTTATATGTGGCTGCGGGATGACGCTCATAAAAATGCTGAAAAATCTCCATTTGACGGCATCGGTTTTCTGTTAGCGGGTGTATCAGCCGTGCTGACCGCCTATACATTTATTCATCTGCCGAAATGGGGCTTTTCATCATGGCAGACATTGGCGGGATTTGGAGGAAGCATCGTCATTCTTCTGATCTTGCTGATCATGCAGTACAGAAACGAACATGCGCTGATTTCGATTAAACTTATGCTGATTCCAAAGCCGATTCTGGGTGTTTTCATGATCGCTGCGGGCAGTATTTCCATAGCGGTCAGTCTTTCTGCATTTCACGGGGAGCTTCAGACCGCATATCATATGTCACAAACTCAACTGATATTCCTTTATGCGAGCCTTTTGGGAGGCGTGGCCATCGCCGCTGTCATCAGTGCATTAGCATATGATAAAGTCGGTCCGGGCATGCTCGGCATAACAGGCTCTGTTATACTGGTGTTCGTGAATTTCCAATGGATGACGGCGGATCATCATATACCGCTTATTCTATTTGCGGGGCTTTTCGTGATGCTGGCGGCCGGGACAGGGCTTATTGTGGCAGCCGGACTGATGGGAGCCGCGTTGGGCGGACCGCTTCCGGAACTGGTGAAACGCATGACGGCAGTTCAGTTTTTGAGGCTTTTCATTTATATGGGCGCACCTGTTTTAATAGGGTATTTTACGAAAAGAGATGCTTCCGGCACGCTTCGGCGCGCGCGCGGCACGCAATCACCGCATGATCTGCTGATGGGGACATACAGCGATTTGTTTCTTATTGCTTTCATCTTAAGCTTGCTTTTAGTGTGTTTATCATTTGTCATGAATGCGACCGGCATGGGACATAAGCTGGCGCATAAACCGCATGCCGTCCGTAAGCAGGCGGCTGAACAGCCTTCGCCGCAGGCTCCTGAACCGATCAGGCATCAGGTCATTCCCGATCATGAATACAGAAGTGCGGTCAGACAGTTTCAGCGTCATCATATAAGCAAAAACAGTATGTAACTTTTTCTATCAGCAAACCCTTTTCCCGGTGAAAAGGGTTTGTTTTTTCCCATAATGGCAGAATGGTATATTGCATGTTTCATCCTTTTTTAATATAATTTGTTAGAATATTCATAATTTAATATCGAAATTTTAAGTAAAAAAGGAGGCATTACATGAAACTGTATCTATCTGTGGATATGGAAGGGATTTCCGGGCTGCCTGATGAAACATTTGTCAATTCCCGCATGCACAATTATGAGCGCGGCAGGGTTCTGATGACCGAAGAAGCAAACTGGTGCATCGCAGAAGCGTTTAATAACGGATGCACGGAAGTGACCGTGAATGACAGCCACTCAAAGATGAATAATCTGCTCGCGGAAAAACTTCACCCTGAGGCAGAGCTGATTACGGGGGATGTCAAGCCGTTTTCCATGATGCAGGGGCTTGATGAATCGTATTCGGGCGTGATGTTTATCGGCTATCATGCGAGAGCGTCGATGCCGGGCGTTATGTCGCACAGCATGATATTCGGCGTCCGCCACTTTTACATAAATGATAAGCCGGTCGGTGAACTGGGGTTAAATGCCTATCTCGCCGGATTTTACGATGTCCCGGTCATCATGGCTGCCGGAGATGATTGCGCCGCAAAAGAAGCGGAGGAGCTGATCCCGAATGTGACGACTGCCGCCGTCAAACAAACCATTTCAAGAACCGCGGTCAAATGCCTGTCCCCTCAAAAAGCCGGACGGCTCCTGACGGAAAAAACAGCCTATGCGCTCAAAAATAAAGATAAGGTCAAACCGCTGACTCCGCCTGAAAGACCTGTATTAGGCATTGAATTTGCCAACTACGGACAGGCTGAATGGGCCCATTTAATGCCGGGCACAGAAATCATCCCGGGAACGACAATCGTTCAATTTCAGGCAAAAGACATGCCGGAAGCCTATCAGGCCATGCTCGTCATGACAGAACTCGCCATGAGAACAACATTCTGTTAAAGGGGTGAACGGCATTGCTGCGGTATTTTATCAAACGTTTTATCGCCATGATTATGACCGTCCTCGTCATTACCACTCTGACATTTGTCATGATGAAAGTGATACCCGGCTCGCCTTTTAACGAAGAGCGGGGCACAAACGAAGCGGTCCAGCGAAATCTCGAATCCTACTACCATCTGAACGAACCTCTTATCACTCAATACGCCATCTATCTAAAATCCATTCTTACCTTTGATTTCGGTCCTTCAATTAAAAAACCGTCAGACAGTGTAAACGCTATGCTTGAACGCGGGTTTCCGGTCTCATTTGAGCTTGGGATAACGGCGATCATCATCGCTGTTATTTCCGGACTCGCGCTCGGCATAATGGCCGCTCTCAGGCGCGGCGGCTTTCTCGATTATGCGGCCATGAGCCTTGCGGTGCTCGGGATTTCCATTCCGAATTTTATTATGGCTACGCTGCTGATTCAGCAATTTGCGGTTCATCTGAGATGGTTTCCGGCAGCTACCTGGACGAGTCCCGTTCACATGGTCCTGCCGACTGTTGCGCTTGCCGTCGGTCCAATGGCCATTATCGCGAGGCTGACAAGATCAAGCATGGCCGAAGTGCTGACTCAGGATTACATCCGCACGGCAAAAGCAAAGGGGCTTTCTCCCGTCAAAATTGTGATCAAACACGCATTGAAAAATGCTCTTATGCCTGTTGTGACAGTACTCGGGACGCTTGCCGCAAGTATTTTAACGGGCAGTTTCGTCATCGAGAAGATTTTTGCCATACCGGGAATGGGCAAATATTTCGTAGAAAGCATCAATCAGCGAGATTACCCGGTCATCATGGGAACGACCGTATTTTACAGTGTGATTCTGATCGTCTTGCTGTTTCTGGTTGATTTGGCATACGGCCTGTTAGACCCGCGCATAAAACTTCATAAGAAAGGGTGATCCTGATGAATCTCCCGCAAGAAACGGTAAAACACACAGAAGTGCCCGATGACTGGTTTCAGCCGGGCGCGGAAAGAAAGGGTGAAACCGAGTCGGTCAAGCGTCCGAGCCTGTCTTACAGTCAGGATGCGTGGCGGCGGCTTAAAAAGAATAAATTGGCGATGGCCGGCCTTGTGATATTATGCTGCCTGTTTCTATCGGCTGTGTTCGGTCCGCTGATATCACCGCACAGCGTGACAAGGCAGACGCTCGCCGAGCAGAATCTTCCGCCGTCTTTTTCACACTGGTTCGGAACCGATGAACTTGGCCGGGACGTGTTTACAAGAACGTGGTACGGAGCGAGGATCTCTTTATTTGTCGGTGTGATGGCGGCGCTGATCGACTTTTTGATCGGCGTCATCTACGGAGGCGTCGCCGGCTACAAAGGGGGCCGGACAGACAGCGCCATGATGAGAATCATCGAGGTTCTCTACGGATTGCCGTATCTGCTCGTTGTCATTTTGTTAATGGTGCTGATGGGGCCGGGGCTCAGTTCCATTATCGTCGCTCTGACCGTGACGGGATGGGTCGGCATGGCGCGGATTGTCAGAGGGCAGGTGCTGAGGATGAAGCATGATGAACACGTATTGGCTTCGAAAACGTTTGGAGCGAAAACATTTCGGATCATTAAGAAAAATCTGCTGCCGAATACGATGGGAGCCATTATTGTCCAAATGACGCTTACGGTGCCGGCGGCGATTTTTGCGGAATCATTTTTAAGTTTTCTCGGACTCGGCATTCAGGCGCCGTTTGCAAGCTGGGGAGTCATGGCAAACGACGGGCTGCCGGCGATTTTATCAGGCCATTGGTGGCGGCTGTTTTTCCCCGCTTTTTTCATTTCCTTGACGATGTACGCGTTTAACGTACTTGGAGACGGCTTGCAGGACGCGTTAGACCCGAAACTGAGGAGGTAGGAAAAATGGCGCAGCAAGTTCTTTCCGTTCAAAATCTGCATGTTACTTTTTCAACATACGGAGGCACTGTAAAAGCCGTCCGAGGCGTCAGCTTCGATTTATATAAAGGTGAAACGTTTGCGATCGTCGGTGAATCGGGCTGCGGAAAAAGCGTGACGTCACAAGCCGTGATGGGTCTTCTTCCGAAACATTCGGCAAAGATTGAATCCGGAAGCATACAATTTAAACAGAAAGACCTTTGCCAAATGTCGGATCGGGAAATGCGGGGAATCCGGGGGCGCGATATTTCTATGATCTTTCAGGACCCGATGACGGCGCTCAATCCGACTTTGACCATAGGGAATCAGCTCTCAGAAGCGCTGTTGGAACACCGCGCCATGACAAGAAAACAAGCTGAATCCGAAGTTCTCGCCATGCTGGATCTGGTCGGTATCCCGGACTCGAAATCCCGCCTGAAGCAGTACCCCCACCAATTAAGCGGGGGCATGCGGCAGCGGATCGTGATCGCGATGGCTCTGATCTGCGAGCCGGAAATTATGATCGCCGATGAACCGACAACGGCTCTTGATGTGACGATTCAAGCACAAATCCTTGAATTATTTAAGAAGATTCAAAGAAAAACAGGCGTGTCTATTATTCTGATCACACACGATCTCGGCGTCGTCGCTCAGACCGCCGACAGAGTCGCCGTCATGTATGCGGGGAAAATCGCCGAAATCGGCACGAGGCATGATATTTTTTACCGTCCGGCTCATCCATACACAAAGGGGCTGCTTCGTTCAGTGCCGCGGCTGGATATGGAGGATAGTGAGCTGTCGCCGATTGACGGGACGCCGCCTGATTTATTCGATCCGCCGCCGGGCTGCCCGTTTGCCGCCCGCTGCCCGGACAGGATGATCGTCTGTGAAAAGGTATACCCGGCAACAACCGTGAAATCCAAAAGCCATATCGTCAACTGCTGGCTTCAGGATCACCGTGCAGAGCGGCTGAAGCAGCAGATGACGGCAGCAGAGGAAAAAGGGGGATTGAAATGAAAAAGAGATGGGCGATCGGTGTGATTGCTGTTGTTTCGTTTGCTCTGATGGGCTGTACAGCCAATGAACAGGCGGGGACAGAACCCGGCAAAGCAAAAGAACAGGGGGGTGAAACGGTGCTGCGGCTCAATAACGAAAATGAGCCGACCTCACTTGATCCGCCGATCGGATTTAATAATGTTTCCTGGCAGCCGCTGAATAACATCATGGAAGGATTGACGAGGCTCGGAAAAGATAATAAGCCCGAACCGGCCATGGCGGAAAGCTGGAAGGTGTCCGCTGATAAGCTGACATATACCTTCAATATCCGGGATAACGCCGAATGGACAAATGGCGATCCCGTTACGGCGGAAGACTTCGTGTACGCCTGGAAACGGATGCTCGATCCGAAAACGGGCGCATCTTCCGCTTTTCTCGGCTACATGATCAAAGGCGGAGAAGAATTTAACAGCGGAAAAGGCAAACAAGAAGACGTGAAAGTCACGGCAAAAGATAAAAAAACGCTTGTCGTCACATTGGCGGCACCGCAGGATTATTTTCTGAGTGTCGTGTCCAATCCGGCGTATTTCCCGATTAATGAGAAGGTCGCCAAGGCTGATCCGAAATGGTTCACTGAAGCAAAAACCTTTGTCGGCAACGGGCCGTTCAAACTGACGGAATGGAAGCATGACGACAGCATGACGATGGTCAAAAACGAGACGTATTGGGATAAAAAGACAGTGAAACTGGATAAAGTCACATGGGCGATGGTCAGTGACCGGAATACCGACTATCAGATGTTCCAGTCGGGGGATTTGGATACCGCCTTTGTGCCGGCAGAGCTGAGCGAGCAGCTGATGGGAGGAAAAAATGTCCGCACGTGGGATCAGGCCGGACTCTATTTCTATCGTTTTAACGTAAAAATGGAGCCGTTTCAAAATGAAAAGATCAGAAAAGCGTTCGCGGCAGCGATTGATCAGAAAGAAATCACGGATTATGTGACCAAAAACAGTGAAAAGCCGGCACATGCCTTTGTATCCCCGGGATTTACTCAGCCTGACGGGAAAGATTTCCGCGAAGCGGGCGGCAGTTTATTAAATCCGGATGAATCAGAAGCCAAAAAACTGCTGGAAAAAGGCATGGCAGAAGAGCATTATGACAAGCTGCCCGCCGTTACATTGACATACAGCACAAAACCGGAGCATAAGAAAATAGCGGAAGCGATTCAGCAGAAGCTCAAAAGTGTACTCGGTATAGACGTTAAGCTCGCCAATATGGAATGGAACGTCTTTTTAGAAGAGCAGAAAGGACTGAAGTTCCAGTTCTCTCAAAGCTCATTTTTACCGGATTACGCAGATCCGATCAGTTTTCTAGAGGCTTTCCAGACGGATAATTCCATGAACCGCACCGGCTGGGGCAGCGCGGCATACGACGGCTGCATCAAGCAGGCAAAACAGGAAGCCGATGCCAAAAAACGTTTTGCGCTCATGCATAAAGCGGAAAAACTGCTCATGAACGAGGCTCCGATCATTCCGATTTACTTTTACAATCAGGTGCATCTGCAGAACAGCGGCGTGAAGGGCATTGTCCGGCACCCCGTCGGTTACATTGATCTGAAGTGGGCGGAAAAGTCCTGATCTTACAGCGGAAACATACGCCGCTCTTTTGCCGTTAAAGGAGCGGCGTGTTTCACTTTTCAATCCGGAAAGGAGATTGAAAAAGTCATGAACCATAAACCGAAAGCACTGCAAAAAGGCGACACGGTCGGTGTGATTGCGCCCGCAAGCCCGCCTGAGAGCGGGACGCTGCAAACCGCGCTGCTGTTTTTAGAGAATGAGCTTGGCCTTCAAGTGAAACTCGGCCGGGCGCTGAAGACCCGTCACGGCTATTTGGCGGGAAAAGACCGGGCGCGTCTCGATGATCTCCATGACATGTTTAGTGATCAGAATGTCAAAGCGGTGATATGCGCGTGCGGAGGATTCGGCACGGGCCGCATTGCCGCCGACATCGATTTCGGCTTAATCCGCCGCAATCCGAAAATTTTCTGGGGATACAGTGATATCACGTTTTTACATACCGCCATTCATCAAAATACGGGGCTCGTCACATTTCACGGCCCGATGCTGAGCACCGATGTCGGGCTTGAAGATGCTGATCCCCTGACAAAAGCGTCGTATCATCAGCTTTTTACAGAAACGGAATTTACCTATACGGAGGACATTTCTCCGCTTGAGGTGCTGACAGGCGGAAGGGCCGAGGGAGAGCTTGCAGGCGGCAACTTGTCGCTCATTACGTCCACACTCGGCACGCCGTTTGAAATTGATACAAAAGACAAATTGCTGTTTATCGAGGATATTGATGAGGAGCCGTATCAAATCGACAGAATGCTGAATCAATTAAAGATGGCCGGAAAACTGTCAGACGCAGCCGGAATCCTGGTCTGTGATTTTCACCAATGCGAACCGAAGCATAAAGAAAAGTCGCTTACTTTAGAGCAAGTGCTGAACGATTACATTGTCAAATCAGGGAAGCCCGCGCTCAAAGGCTTTAAAATCGGCCATTGTTCACCGAGCTTCGCCGTTCCGATCGGAGCCCGCGCGGTTATGGATACGGCGGCCAAAGGGGTAACGTTTGAATCGGGGGTTTCCGGAAGGGAGTGATCAGGCGTGAGGATTACAGATATTCAAACGGGACGGATGTCCGTGCCGCTGAAAAAGCCGTTTAAGACCGCTTTACGCACGGTTTACAATGCTGAATCGGTCATTGTGAAGCTCACTTTTGACAACGGTCTGACCGGCTGGGGGGAGGCGCCGCCGACGGTTGTCATTACAGGCGACAGTGCGGCCGGTATTGAAAGCGCCGTCCACGATGTGCTGAAGCCCGCTCTCTTGGGGCGGGGCCTTTCCGGCATGGAAGCCGTTTTGTTTGATATCAGCCGGCTGTTGGAAAGAAATCAAAGCGCAAAAGCCGCGGTGGATATGGCTGTATATGACGGATGGGCGCAAATGCACGGACAGCCGCTTTACCGGCTTCTCGGCGGCTATCGGAATACACTGGAAACAGATTTTACCGTCAGCGTTAACTCTCCTGAGGAGATGGCGGGGGATGCAGACCGTTATGTGAACAAAGGATTTCATATTTTGAAAATAAAAGTCGGCATAGGTGACATATCAGACGATGTTGCCCGGATTCAGGCGATCAGATCACGTGTCGGCGGAAACGTCAAACTGAGATTGGACGCCAACCAAGGCTGGACGCCGAAAGAAGCCGTGACTGCGATCCGAAAGATGGAAGACGCCGGACTGGGCATTGAGCTGGTCGAGCAGCCTGTTCACAAAGACGATATCGCCGGGCTGAAGCAGGTCACAGATGCCGTAGACACGCCGATTATGGCGGATGAGAGCGTCTTTACCCCCCGTCAGGCCTTTCACGTGCTGCAGACGAGAAGCGCCGATTTAATTAATATTAAGCTGATGAAAGCGGGCGGCATAAAGCAGGCGGAAACAATCAATGCGATGGCGGAAACGTGCGGCGTGGAATGCATGGTCGGCAGCATGATTGAGACCAAGCTCGGCATCACCGCCGCGGCTCATTTTGCCGCGGCCAAACGGAATGTGACAAGGTTTGATTTTGATGCGCCGCTTATGCTGAAAGATGATTTGATTCAAGGCGGCATCACATACAGCGGCAGTCAGATTGCGATTCCCGACGAACCGGGTCTCGGCATTACCGGTGTGTCGATACAAGAGGGGGCGAAAAGATGAGAGCAGCCGTTACAGCGGCAGCAGCCAACGTATGGACGCTGCCGTCATCTCCCCGTTCGTATGATGCGCCGATGCTCGAAAACCCGCCGCAGATCAGAAAATGGTTAGCGTCTATGGGATATGAAGAGCGGCTGCAATTATGCACAGACAACCTTGTCCAAACGCAAGCGCTTTTCGGGGAAGAAGTGATCATTCTCAAAGAGGAAGGGGAATGGGCTTTTGTCGCCGTTCCCGGCCAGCCTTCAAACAAGGATGTGCGCGGATATCCGGGGTGGATGAAAAAAAGCCAGCTTTCAAAAGACGGCTTTCATGCATCTTCCCCCGCCGTATGGATTACCAAACCGACAGCTTTTTTATATCACACAAACGGCAAACCGGACTTGGAAGTAAGTTTCTTAACGCGTCTTCCGGCATCAGGACGTGAGAAAGGCTTTTTCCGGGTGGTGACGCCGCTCGGAGAAAGGTTCGTAAATGAAGCTGACGCAGACGAGTGCCGGCATACGGAAGGACGGGCGGCCGATGTCATCGAAACGGGCATGATGTTTCTCGGGCTTCCGTATTTATGGGGAGGACTGAGCGGTTTCGGGTTTGACTGTTCCGGGTTTATGTATTCGATATTTAAAGCAAACGGCTATACCCTTCCCCGTGATGCAACGGACCAAGCAAAAGCCGGATGCGGCGCGGCGGTAAACGATATCCTGCCGGCTGACCTTTTGTTTTTCGCCTATGAAGAAGGAAAAGGCGCGATCCACCATGTCGGTTTGGCGCTGGGAGACGGCCGAATGCTGCACTCCCCGAAAACGGGAAAAACAATCGAAGTGCTGTCTTTGGAAGGAACCTATGAAAAAGAATTATGCACCGTACGCCGCTGTATAAGCGAAAAGGGGGAATAGAAAATGACGGCATCTCCGCTCCTTGAAGTCAGCGGGCTGAAAATGCATTTTGACGCAGGAAGAAAGAAAGCCGTAAAAGCAGTCGACGGTGTCAGCTTTCACATTAACAGAGGGGAAACATTCGGACTTGTCGGAGAATCGGGATGCGGTAAATCGACGCTCGGAAGGGTTATTCTCCGTCTGTATGACCCGACGTCCGGTTCGGTATCATATGAAGGGGCGGATATACACCGTGCCGCGGCAGAACAGCGGTCGGTCTTCTTCCGCAAGCTGCAGATGATTTTCCAAGACCCTTACGCCTCGTTAAATCCGCGCCTGACCGTAAGGGAAATTATTATGGAGCCGATGGAAATACACAATCTTTACAATACAAGAAAAGCCCGTCTGATGATGGCGGATGAACTGCTTGAAGCTGTCGGGCTCCATCCGGATTTCGGCAGCCGGTATCCCCACGAATTCAGCGGCGGACAGAGGCAGAGAATCGGGATTGCCAGAGCGCTCTCTCTGCATCCCGAATTTATCGTGGCGGATGAGCCGATTTCCGCGCTGGATGTGTCGGTACAGGCTCAGGTCGTCAACCTTTTAAAAAGGCTACAGAAAGAGAAAGGGCTGACATTTTTATTTATCGCCCACGATTTATCAATGGTCAAGCATATCAGCGACCGGATCGGCGTGATGTATTTGGGCCGCATGATGGAAATTACAGAAAGCGCTGCGCTTTACCGGGAACCGCTTCACCCTTATACGAAGGCGCTTTTATCCTCAATCCCGATTCCTGATCCGCTTCTTGAGGACAAGCGTGAACGCATTATTCTGAAAGGGGAGCTGCCGAGCCCCCTTAACCCGCCGAGCGGCTGTGTATTCAGGACGCGGTGTCCTGAAGCGATGGAGCTCTGCGGTAAGATAACGCCTGAGCTTGAAGAAGTGAAGGCGGGGCGTTTTGTCGCCTGCCATTTATACAAAAAAGAAAGCTGACAATATAAAGTCAGCTTTCTTTTTTAATTAAACCTGATGCAGAAATGACACGCAGACCGGATACGGAACCGGAATGTCAGATTGAAGCAGAGTCAATTTGCCTGTTTCCGGATCACGTTCAAACAAAACCAGATTTCCCGTTTCTTCGTTTGACGCGACAAGGAATGTCTCGGAAGGGTCAAACGCGAAATCACGCGGCCAGTTTCCTTCTGTCGGCACCCATTCAAGAAGAGACAATTCGCCGGAATATTGGTTGATCTTATAGATGGCGATGCTGTCATGTCCGCGGTTGGCGGCATAAAGAAATCTGCCGTCTTTAGATATGCGGATCGCGCTGCCTTGCGATTTGTCCGTAAAGCCTTCAGGCAAAGCGGAAATGACCTGCAGCTCTCTGAATTCACCTAAGGTCGGGTTGTATTCAAGCGCGATGACTTCATTACTGATTTCCGTCATGACATAGGCGTATTTTTCCGCCGGATGGAAAACGATGTGGCGCGGCCCTGAACCCGGTGCGAAAGAGTGAGTTTTCACCTCTGTGAGCGAACCGTTTTTCATTTGGTAAGTATAAAGCGTATCCGTCCCTAAATCGACGGCTGCAATGTAGTTATGCTCAGGTGTATAGCCTGCGAAATGGGTATGCGGTTTCTCTTGTCTTTCATGAGGACCTGTTCCCGTATGAGCGGCTTCGGCAGCCGGCTCCCGCAGACTTCCGTCTTCATTGACGGGAAAGGCGTGCACTTTTCCGCTGTGGTAATTAGCGGTTAACACATATTCATGTTTATCATCAATGCTGACGTGGCATGGAGACGGGCCTTCAATCAGCTGGTGGTTCACAAAAGTTAATTCCCCGCTGTTCTGATGAATCTGATAGGCTGCGACGCCGCCTTTTCCGTCTGCCTTTTCAATGGAATACAGCATGCTGTTATCAGAATTCGGAGTGACGTATGTCGGGTTGCCGAGCTTTGCTGCCAGCTTCGGACGGCTGAGCCGTTTCGCTTCTGTATCAAGTTCAAAACAATAAATGCCTTCGCTTCCGCCTTTTGTATATGTTCCCGCGTATCCTATGTACTTAGCCATTCGGTTTCCCCCTTTAGAGTCTTGTCTTCTCTATATTAACGTATCTTGAAGGAAACTGCCTTGTAAATGTTTAAGATGTTCTGACAAGCGGCAAGGTGCAGCAGCGGAAGGAACCGCCTGATTTAATAATTTCGGAAAACTCGGTTTCAATGACTGTATAACCTCTTTTTCTGAGCTCGCGGTTCGTATGACGGTGCTGCGGCAGGCTGATAATTGTCTGATTGCCGATTGACAGGATATTAGGACCGAGCGTGAATTGCTCTTCTTCAGGCACTTCTATCATCTCAAAACGTTCGGCGAGAAGATCAATTTCTTCCTGCCGCAAGCCATTTTTGCAGTATAGCGCCTCCGTTTCCGAGATCATATTAAATACACAGTCCAAATGTAAGAAATCTTCCTTGAGAGGGATCGGCACAACCGTCATCTCCGGCAGCGCCTCCCGCAGCTCCCGGACAGCCGCTTTATCCGTGCGCTCGCTCAGCCCGGCGTAAACGGTGCCGTCTGCGATCAAGATGTCGCCGCCTTCAATGTTCGCTTTTTTCAGTCGCGTATAGGGGATTTTCTTATTGTCAAGCAGGTTTTGAAACACTTTTTCTTCTCCCTGCCGGACTGAAGCCGCCATGTTTGAAATAAACGCCGTCTCGCCTAAGACAAATCCGATATCCCGGGTGAATACCTGCTCAGGCAATGCGGGATCGGCAGGCAGCAGGACGACTTCAATCTGATGAGATCTTAAAATGTCAATAAACTCACTATGCTGTTTGAGGGCAACGGGTATGTTAATATTTTCTTGTTTGAAATGTTTCTGCGTTCCGTTAATAATATCCTTGATGGCCATGTGTTCCGGCCGGCATAAGATGACTGTCTGCAAAGCATCAAACTCACTGCGGCAAGCCGGTTTCCGCGTGGATTTGGGAATGGATACGTCCATGTGATATCCTCCTATCGGTATTCAATGTGCGTTTATTATTCCCGGATGTGATGAATAATGAAACATTTATGAGAGAATATCTAACCAACTTAATATTTAAAATTTTAGACAAAACGGTCAAAGTATTGTTTAATAGGGTACAGATGAATGAGTCAAAACGACCAGACACCAAAGGGGAGTTTAAATAATATGAAGTTGCCAGAATCAAGATTTTGCAAAGAAACAAGGGTTGTTAAAACAAGCAGGGTTTTTCCGCTTGATACGAATAATCACAATACGCTGTTTGGCGGAAAGCTGATGAGCTACATTGATGATATCGCTTCAATTTCCGCGGCCCGCCACTGCCGGTGTGAAACAGTCACGGCCTCAATGGATTCTGTAGATTTTTTGCGCCCCATCGGCCAACAGGATTCCGTATGCCTTGAATCTTACGTCACATGGGTCGGCACATCGTCTATGGAGGTGTTTGTCAAAGTCATTAAAGAACATCTGATGACGGGCGAACGCGAGCTTGCGGCAACGTCGTTTCTGACCTTTGTCGCGCTTGATTCAAACGGGAAATCGGTACCCGTTCCGCGGATCGTGCCGGAAACCGAGGAAGAAATCATGCTTCACAATACGGCCGTTCAGCGCGCCGGAGAACGAAAAAACCGCTTAAAACACAGCAAGGCCCTGGCCGAGGCGCTCGGAACAGATAAACCTTGGTAATCATCAAACCGCTTTTTTAAAAAGCGGTTTTTTTATGCTGAGAAAGGACTTTTCCTGCCGGATCCATAATCTATTACAGGGAAAGGAGACGTGGCGTGCATGATGAAACATAAGTCTTCCGGCACCATCCTGACAACCGGGCGTATCCGTCTGCGGACTATGCGGGATGACGATGAAGAAAATTTGTACGGGCTGTTTACCGACAGAGAGGTCATGAAATATTATCCTTCTCTTAAAAGCAGACGGGAAACGAAGGAATGGATTGCCTGGAACAAACGATTGGCCGCAGGATACGGCGTCAGTCTTTGGATCGCAGAGGATAAAGAGACGGGCGCATTTCTCGGTCAATGCGGAATCGTTCCGCAGACGGTAAACGGAAACACTTTGATGGAAATCGGCTATATGTTTGCCCGCCGCCGCTGGGGCTGCGGCTATGCGACAGAGGCGGCGAACGCCTGTCTGGACTACGGTTTTCATACGCAGCAATACGGACGCATAGCGGCGCTGATTGATCCGGAAAACGCTGCCTCCGTCCGTGTCGCGGAAAAAATCGGTATGGTGCCCGGTGAGACCGTTACCAAATGGGAGAGGCAGCTGACGGTTTTTGACATCACATCTGACGTTGAACGTTTCGGCGAAATGTAGTATGATACGAACAGACATGTTTTCTAGGGTTCCGCATGTTTATACATGGCCTGGTCCGAGAGAAAACACATATGCGGACATATCCCGCATATGCACACGGAGGGAAAAAAGCCCGGGAGAGTCAATCTCATGTGAGACGACTATCCGGGCTTTTTTGTATTGTCCGGATACAGAAAGGGTGAAGAACATGAAATGGGGTTTAGTGGTCATAGCGGCCGTATTTGAAGTGGTATGGGTCACCGGCCTGAAACATGCTGATTCGGCACTGGCGTGGAGCGGCACGATTACGGGAATCATCATCAGTTTTTATCTATTAATCAAGGCGACAGACAGCCTGCCCGTAGGAACGGTATATGCGGTCTTTACCGGACTCGGGACAGCGGGCACCGTGCTCAGTGAAATCCTGCTTTTCAAAGAACAGGCCGATCCGGTGAAAATCGTGCTGATCGGCGTTTTGCTGATCGGTGTCATCGGATTAAAGCTGGTCACACAGGATAAGCCTGAGACGAAGGAGGAGAAGGCGTAATGCATTGGATCAGCCTGATAGCCGCGGGTCTTTGTGAAATGCTCGGGGTCATTTTAATGAATCAATTTCAAAAAGAAAAGAAAGTCAAATGGATTCTTTTCATTATCGCCGGATTTGCGGCTTCTTTTTCCCTGCTTTCTTATGCGATGGAGACGATCGCGATGGGCACGGCCTATGCGATCTGGACCGGTATCGGCACGGCGGGCGGCGCATTAGCCGGCATTCTTTTCTACGGCGAGCAGAAGGATGCGAAGCGCATCTTTTTCATTGCGCTTATTTTATGCGCTGCCGTAGGGCTGAAAATTCTTTCGTAAATTGATTTTTATCAAATCTTCAGTATAATCTATTAGTAAGTTACGAATTATGAAGATACGAGGGATTAAAACAGATGAATTCATATATGACACAGCGGCTGAAAGAATACCGCCGCGGGAATGAGGAAAAAGGGCGCCTGCTTGTCAGCTGCCCCGACCAGCCAGGAATTGTATCGGCAGTGTCGGCGTTTTTGTTTGAACATGGCGCAAACATTATTGAATCAAATCAATACACGACTGACCCTGAAGGCGGACGGTTTTTTCTTAGGATCGAATTCGACTGCAAGGGCATTCGTGAGAAAAAAGAGGACTTACAGCAGGCGTTCGCCTCAATCGCCCAGACATTCGGCATGACATGGAGCCTGTCTCTGGCAAGTGAGCTGAAGCGGGTGGCGATCTTTGTATCGAAGGAGCTGCACTGCCTTCATGAACTGATTTGGGAATGGCAAAGCGGCAATATGATGGCCGAAATTGCGGTCGTCATCAGCAACCACGAAGAGGCCAAAGAAGTGGTCGAACCGCTGAATATTCCGTTCCATTACATGAAAGCTAACAAAGACATCCGCGCCGAAGTGGAGCGGCGCCAGCTTGAGCTGCTGGAGCGGTATAAGATTGATGTGATCGTTCTTGCCCGCTACATGCAGATTTTGACGTCTGATTTTGTATCTGCCCATCCGAATCGGATTATTAACATCCACCATTCATTTCTGCCGGCCTTTATCGGCGCTAACCCGTATAAACGGGCTTATGAGCGCGGAGTGAAATTAATCGGCGCGACCTCTCACTATGTGACGGACGATCTTGATGAAGGGCCTATTATTGAACAGGATATTGAACGCGTCGATCACAGAGATCACGCAGAGGATCTGAAGAATATCGGCAGAACGATTGAGCGGAGCGTGTTGGCAAGAGCCGTAAAATGGCATCTGGAAGACCGCGTCATCGTTCACGGAAACAAAACGATCGTATTTAATTGATGACGGTCCGCCGGGGAGGCGGACTGTTTTTTATGGATGAAAATGTCTTGACAAGAACCTGTTTTCTTTGCATAATATAAAAAAATCATTGAGCGTTGAAGAGGATCAGTACGCAGAACTTTCTGTGACAGAGAGCAAAATGGCCCGCTGAAACATTTTGCCGCATGAAACCTGCCGAACCTGCCTTGGAGTCCTGAGGGGAAAACTCAGGCGCGATAACCTGGCGTTACAGGAAAGCGGGACGCGTGAAAAACGCGTTCAAACAAGGTGGTACCACGGAAAGCCCATTTCGTCCTTATTTTTCAGGACGGAATGGGCTTTTTTTATTGACGAGAGCCGGTTTGGATTGATTGCCACGGAGGAGAAACGATGAAAAAACAAAGAATTGTTGTGAAAATCGGGAGCAGCTCGCTCACCAACAGTAACGGAAGTATTGATGAAGCAAAAATCAAGGAACATACGGAAGCCATTTCTTTATTAAAAGAAAACGGGCATGAAGTGATCCTCATTACCTCAGGCGCGGTGGCAGCGGGTTTTTCCGCTCTCGGCTATCCGTCGCGACCCGTTACGATAAAAGGAAAGCAGGCAGCTGCCGCAGTCGGCCAGACACTTTTAATGCAGCAATATATGGACCATTTAAAAAGATACGGTCTGACGCCGGCACAAATTTTATTAACAAGAAATGATTTCTCAAAAAGAGAGCGGTACAGAAATGCCTATGCCACTGTAATGGAACTGTTGGAGCGGGGAGTCGTGCCGATTATTAATGAAAATGATTCCACATCAGTCGAAGAGCTGACGTTCGGTGATAACGACATGCTGTCGGCGCTTGTAAGCGGTTTGATTCATGCAGACCAATTAATGATTCTCACAGACATTAACGGGCTGTACGATGCCAATCCGAATGAAAACCCGGACGCAAAGCGGTTCGACTATCTGAATGACATCACACCAGAATTGCTCGGATATGCCGGATCAGCAGGCTCAAAGGTCGGCACCGGAGGCATGAAGTCAAAACTTCTCGCCGCCCAGACCGCATTGTCGCTCGGGGTGAAGGTATTTATCGGAACCGGCTCCGGACGGGAAAAACTGATGGGAATTTTAGACGGAAAAGGCGACGGCACTTATATCGGCGATAAAGACCTGTCCTCAGTAAATAATACACGGCAATGGATCATGTTTCATTCTCCGATATCAGGGGAAATCATCATTGATGGGGGAGCGGAGCAGGCGATGATTCATAACGGGTCAAGTCTCCTCCCGGCCGGCGTCGCCGATGTCTGCGGCAGTTTTCCGAAAGGGGCCGTAGTGGAAGTCAAAGGGCCCGGCGGCATTATCGGCAAAGGGCAGACGCAGTACTCATCCGATGAAATTTTAGAAGCCAAAGGGAAGCGGAGCGACCAGCTTTCAGGAACGAAGCAGGTGGAAGTGATTCACAGAGATGATTGGGTGAATTTATTTGACGAGGGGGAACACAAATGAGTGAAGTATTGCAAAAAGCAGCCTTGGCAAAAGAAGCGGCTGCCGAAATGGTCATGAAAACGACGGCTGAAAAAAACGAAGCGCTCCAATGTATTGCAGACGGACTCAGAAACGAACGCCGGCTGATTTTAACAGAGAATCAGAAAGATATTGAAGCGGGACGGAACAGAGGACTGACACCTGACATTATTGACAGGCTGACTCTTGATGAAAAACGCCTGCTCGATATCGCGGACGCCGTGGAACTGCTGATCGGTCTTGAAGATCCCGTCGGTGAATCGCTGGAGACCATTCAAAAAGAGAATGGATTATCCATTGAAAAAATCCGCGTGCCCCTCGGAGTAGTGGGCATGATCTATGAGGCCAGACCGAACGTTACCGTAGACGCGGCCACACTCTGCCTGAAAACCGGAAACGCGGTTGTGCTCAGAGGAAGTTCTTCCGCTATCCACAGCAACATAGCGCTTGTCAGTGTGATGAAACGCGCTCTGGGGCTGTCAAAGCTTCCGATTGATGCCGTTCAGCTCATAGAAGATACAAGCAAAGAAACCGCCAAACAGCTCTTTACATTAAATGACGGGCTGGATGTATTGATCCCGCGCGGCGGTAAAAATTTAATTGATCTTGTGGTCAGGGAATCAACCGTACCCGTTTTAGAAACCGGAGCGGGCAATTGCCACGTGTACATAGATGAGTCAGCAGATCCTCAAATGGCAAGCGAGGTCGTCATCAATGCCAAAACACAGCGTCCTTCGGTCTGCAACGCGATTGAATCTCTTTTGATTCATGAAAAATGGGCCGAAGAACACGGGCGAAAGCTGCTGAATCAGCTGACAGAAAAAGGGGTGGAGCTCCGAGGAGACCAGGTGATTTGCAGACTGGAGCCTCAAGCGAAACAAGCAGAAGAAGCCGATTGGGGAGCGGAGTATCTGGCGCCGATTCTCAGTGTGAAAACGGTGCAGGACGTACAGGAGGCGGTCCGCCACATTCAGCAGTACGGCACAAACCATTCAGAAGCCATTCTGACGGAGAACACCGAGCATGCGGCTTACTTCCAGACCGCCGTTGACGCCGCCGCCGTGTATCATAATGCTTCAACCCGGTTTACGGACGGTTTTGAATTCGGATACGGAGCCGAAATCGGCATCAGCACGCAAAAGCTTCACGCGAGAGGGCCGATGGGGCTTCCGGCGTTAACATCTACAAAAATCATCATCAAAGGAAACGGACAAATCCGGGTATAATCTTTTAAGCTTATCCTTCAAAAAGGGTAGGCTTTTTTTATGCGGAAAGATTGACGCCCTCTATTATATTGTGTAAAATTAAATTGTACGCAATATAATAGAGGTGAATTCACATGACAAAACCATTATTTACTGCAACCGTATCAGCCGCCGGCGGACGTGAAGGGAAAGTCACGTCTTCTGACGGAGTGCTGAATCTTGATGTTGCCATGCCGGGAACGCCAAGAGCAAAACGGCTCGAACATGCTACAAACCCTGAACAGCTGTTTGCCGCAGGATATTCAGCCTGCTTTGACAGCGCTCTTCAGCTCGTAGCGAGAAAAGAGCGTCTGAGTATTGAAACAGAGGTCACTGCGCATGTCAGTCTGCTGAAAGATGAAGCAGACCAAGGATATAAACTAGGCGTTACGCTTGAGGTCAAAGCATCCGGCATTGATAAACAGGAGCTTGAAGCCCTTATCCAAAAAGCGCACGGTGTCTGCCCGTATTCAAAAGCGACAGCGGGAAATATTGAAGTGAAGCTTCTGGCAGCAGAATAAAAATAAGGATGCCCATTCGGGGCATCCTTATTTTTTGCCGTGCAGCGTATTCAAAACCTCATAAAGCGACTGCTTTAACTGCTTTAATTCCTCTTTTGACCGTCCCGTCTGTTCCAGCATGGCAATGGGAATATCCGCCGCTGTTTTCTGCAAGGCCCGTCCTTCATCTGTGAGCCTGATCGTCACGGATCGCTCGTCTTCAGCCGACCGCTTTCTCATGATGATTCCGTGCTGCTCCATCCGTTTCAGCATCGGTGTCAGCGTTCCGGAATCCAGGTACAAAAGCTCACCCATCCGTTTCACATTCAGTTCTTCGTGCTCCCATAATAAAAGCAGCGCCAAATATTGGGGATAAGTTACATTGAGCTTATCAAGCAGCGGTTTGTACCGTTTCGTCATTTCCCTTGAGCTTGCGTACAGCAAAAAACAAAGCTGATTCTCCAGTTTCATATGTTCAAAATCTTTTTCTGCCATTACTTCTTTCACCAACTCTTTGTTTGTTAACGTTACCCCTATTGTAGCCGAAAAACAGTCCATTTCCTATTCCTCATGTTTAAAAATATGAGCAGGGGCAATATATACAGTAAGTACAATGAGGAGGCTGATAATAATGGCATTATTTACTTCAAAAGCGACCGCAGTCGGCGGACGAGCAGGACATATTAAATCCGAAGACGGGGTGCTGGATTTTGACATCATCATGCCGAATGCAAAAAAAGACGGAGAAACCGGCACAAACCCTGAACAGCTCTTTGCGGCAGGATATGCTGCCTGCTTCGGGGGAGCGCTTGAGCTCGCCGCCCAAAAACAAAAAATCGACATGACCTCTGAAATTGAAGGACAGGTCAGCCTTTTAAAAGATGAGAGTGACGGAGGTTACAAAATCGGCGTAACGCTCGTCATTGATACAAAAGATCTTGACAAAGAAACGGCGGAGAAGCTAGTGCACGCCGCTCACGAGTTCTGTCCGTATTCAAAAGCAACAAGAGGAAATGTAGACGTCAAACTTGAATTAAAATAAATAACCGAACGAATATCCCGGATTTTATATCCGGGATATTTTATTAACGAAAACAACAGTAATGATCTCTTCTCTCCCGGAATAAGAATACGATATAGCACTTTTGCATAATGACACCAAGAGAAAAGAGGGAGAAATCGATGTCTCTTCCAAACATACCGAACATCACCCCCGACATTACACTCTCCAGATGTGAGACCCTGAACCTCCTTCTTTCATCCGTGGCTATGGAAGAAATCGGACTATCCCATATTCTGCAGGCGGAAGCGGAAAGGATTCAAATGTTTCTCGGCGCTTCCGGTGATCCCTCCTTGGAGGAATTGTCATCAATCAATAGAAGCACTGAACGGCTCCTGCGCACCGTCATGAAATCACAACTCCTTTTGCAGACGAAGCTTGAGGACATTATCTTCTTACAGGATTCTGAAGTCTGTATGGACCCGGACGACCCAAGCAATCCGAGTGATCCGGGCGATCCTGATGACCCGTGGAATCCGGACGACCCGAGCAATCCGAGTGATCCGGGCGATCCTGATGACCCGTGGAATCCAGACGATCCCAGTGATCCGGAAGATCCGTGTGACGGCCTGTTTTACGGCCGCATTGGCTGCTGTGAGTGCGGGGATTGTGAGGACTGCGGTTGGAAGAAAAAAGGCGGGGAGCGTTCATAAAAAAGAGACGGGTGAAGCATATGCCGTATCCAAGCATCTCAAAAGCGAAACAGGCATCTTTTGAAGCCTTGCATTGTCTCACGATGGCGCTGTTACATATATTATCTGTGACCGTGGATAAAAGAAGGGGTTCAAATTACAAAGAAGAAATCAGGCTGTTCTCCGCATTGTGCCGCTGGCAGATGGAAACAGGCGGCCGTCTGTTTTTAATGATCAGCTTGGAAGAAGAGCAGAAGCAGATGTATGAGCGGCACTTTCTTGAAATGAAGACAGTTACGGAACGAACGAAAAAATTCATTTCTGAAAGCCCGCGCGAATTCCGGGCGCATCCGATTACGAAGCGGGCTGTCAGGCAGCTTCAGGAATGGAATACGGAAACTGCCGAACCTGCCGTCAGATGGGTGCGGCCTGTCATCATCACGATGAACGGCACTCCTGAACGGCCTTGGTTCAATCAACAACTCCAACATCGGGAAAGGTGAGAAAATGAGCGGAAATGCTGAATGTAAACTGACTCTTTGCATGATTGTGAAAAACGAGGAGAGATACATCTCCCGTTGTTTATCAAGTGTACAAGACATCGTTGATGAGATCGTCATCGCAGACACCGGATCACAAGATAATACAAAAGATATCTGCAAAAGCTTTCAGGCAAGAGTGTTTGATTTCGAATGGGAGAATGATTTCGCAAAGGCCAGAAATTACGCCCTGCAGCATGCCGAAGGAGATTGGATTTTAGTGCTTGACGCGGATGAAGAGCTCGATCAGGAGACGGGCCGTTTTTTAACTTCGCTGCTTCATGACGGATTACCGAGCCGGGGCCTTTTGAAAATCATCAATTATACGGGGAAGCAGCTCGATGAAAACGAAGCGTTTGAAAGCATGCAGCCGAGACTGTTCCGCAATCATAAAGGCCTTCTGTATCAAGGCAGAATTCACGAGAATATCTCGGCTTCCAATGAGGAAGAAAACAATGCTTTTTTCACGCTCCCATGTGTGATTCATCACTACGGCTACTTGGAGCAGGAAGAAAAGATCAAGCAAAAACATAAACGGAATATCAGCATTTTAAATGAAGAGCTTTCAGAGGAAAATCCTGATCCGTGGCTTGTCTATCATTTGGCAAGTGAATGCTACAGAATCAAAGACTATGAAAAAGCATTACATCTTGTCAACGGCTCAATTTTTCAATTTTTAAGCGAAAAACGAATGCCTCCGTCTCTCCTGTATTATTTGAAATATACAATATTGCTTGAGCTCAAACGGTATGAAGAAGCCGAACAAGGGATTGAAAAAGTGCTCAAGCTATATCCTGATTACAGCAATCTTCATTATTATAAAGGCCTTGTATTATATCATTTGGAAAAGTACAGAGCGGCAATCAAAGCATTTGAATACGGAACGCAGGTTGAAGGAGAAAACGCTGATCACTTCATTTTAAAAGGTGCCGCCGATTTCAGAGCCTTTTATTATATGGCGAAATGCCATGCTGCATTAAACCATGATATGACGGCCATCGCTTACGCCAAAAAATCCGTGAAGTTCAATCCTCAATTTAAACCCGCGAAAGAACTTCTGTCTCAATTAAAAAAGGATCAGCGGACAAACGCCTGATCCTTTTTTTGCATGTTCCATTAAGATAATCGAATAATGTTTAAAGCTGCACCGACGCTTCCTCCAAGCAATGTGGCCGCACCCAATAATCCGAACAGCTGAAGCTGGATGGTGCTGCCTGCTGGCAAAGTCACAATAAAGGAGTTATTAAAGTTTGCCAAAGACGCGACCGGGGCGATAATCGAACTTGCAGGAGGAGTGCCGTTGATTAAAATACGCGAACTTACAAGCAAGCCGGCCGTTAAATTAATATGGTAGGAAATATAGTACCGTCCCGCCGGAGCAACGGTAAATATGGTATTTGCGGCATTAGCCGTAATATCTGCCGAAAGGTTTTGTTCATTCGGTAAGGAAATGGTCGTGCCGCCCACAATAACTGCGACAACACCGCCGCCCGTATTGCTCGCATAGCCGGAAGTGGCTGTCAGACTTGTTCCGGTGCTTCCGGTCGGCCCGGTACCGCCAGTAGCGCCAGTGCTTCCGGTCGGTCCAGTGCCGCCAGTAGCGCCGGTAATTCCAGTCGATCCGGTGCCGCCAGTAACGCCGGTGATCCCGGTCGGTCCGGTGCCGCCAGTAGCACCGGTAATTCCGGTCGGTCCGGTGCCGCCAGTAGCGCCAGTGCTTCCAGTCGGTCCGGTGTCGCCAGTAACGCCGGTGCTTCCGGTCGGCCCGGTACCGCCAGTAGCACCGGTGCTTCCCGCCGCAGCTAAAAGTGTATAGTCAGCTGAGGCTCCAGGGGTTCCCGCCGGGCTGTTTACGTTTGCGACGTAAGAGCTTCCGTTATACAAGACAACCTGTCCGGTTGTGTAAGTGGGGGCAATCAGCGGATTAAAAGCAACAATCCCTTGAAGGCCCGCACCGGTGACCCCCGTAGGTCCGATCGATCCAGTTGGCCCCGTCGCTCCGGCCGGTCCGACTGCTCCCGTCGGTCCCGTCGGCCCCGTAGCACCAGTCGGTCCCGCCAGTGTAGGGATATTTGAGATACTGTCCAATTTTGAACCGAGAAGAAGCTCCTGTTTCATTAAGCTGTCAAGCGTATCCCGGACGCTCTCATTCAGGTTAAGAATATCCGCAAGACTTGACGGGGGCCCTGTTAATCCGGGAATCGTTCCGAGCGCGTATTGGATTTTTTCCCCTTCCGCATTCAGAATATGTGCCATTCCCAGCTCTTCCATAGCAATTGACGAAAGAAGAAGGTTAATGGTATCGTCTCTGGAAAGTGTAACGACAGGGGTGATATTGGGCAAATTAGGCTGTGACACAATGTCCCTCCTTATGAGTTGGCTGAAAATCATTTTATTACGAACAAAGTTCCCCGAAATGAGCGTAAGCAGTACTGTATCAGTATATTCACTGATTCTGTCCAAGTTTCTGAATGGATTCCCTTCATTAACCAATTGAGCGGGTTATACCGCTGTTTTTGATTTCATCATATATGAAGGAAATACTTTAAATATAGAGAAAATACATCGCACAGCATTCGCAAATCGGTCAAAATGACAGCGGGACATGTGATCGTCTATAAAGCGATGGCTATATATCTTGTGCGTTTCCTGCAAAAACTCTCTTTTTCATTTCAAGTTTTCTGTATAAAAGGGCGAGAAGCATGGATGGGATCGTACAAACAATCATTCCGATAAAGGCATACCGGGGTTCAATTTCATATAAAAAACCTCCGAAAATAGTAAATACCGCAGTGCTCCAGCTGAGAGCAAGCGCTGAATATATGCCTTGGGCTTTCGGGATTTGCGCGGGTGAAATATTTTTAATTAAGTATTTCATAAATGCATAGTGTGCCATCGCGAATGAACAGGCATGCAGCGTCTGCGCAATACAGAAAATGATGACATGAGGAAAGGCAAATACGAGTATCCAGCGTACGGTAGCACCAAGCGCCGCCAAGGCGAGCAAAGAGCCTGCCGTAAATTGATGAAAGTATCGGTCAGCGATTGCAAAGAAGATAATCTCCGCGATAACGGCGATGTTGATAATGATTCCGATGGCATATGCGGGGGCATCGATTTCCTGCAAAAAGAGATAACCGTAATTGTAATAAGACGCGTGTGCCGCCTGCAGTAAGATAACGATTGCGAGCACCAGACCGAAATATTTGATGCGGAATAAGGCAAACATGCCCTCTTTTCTTGCGCGGTCTGTTTCCGGCCGTTTTGAAAGAACAGCTGGCGCATGCATAAAGCTGAGGCATGCGAATATCAGGGTGCCCAAAAGCAGTGCCCATAAAATCGCTTGATCTCCGAATATACCTGTAAAGACGGACAGGATGACGCCGGCTGAAACAAAACCCGCGGACCCCCACTGTCGGCTTGTCCCATAGGCCTTTAATTCGTTATGCTGTACAAGGACGCCGCAAGCGCTGTCTAAAGCAGGCATTAAAGCAGGGTAAAACACATGCAGCACTAATGTGACAAGAAGCAGGCTTTGAAAAGAATCAGCGGGAATATAACATAAAAGTGCGAGAAGCGTCCCGATTCTGGCGCCGTTTAATAAGGCTTTGTTGCTGAATTTTCCTGATAAATAAGGGAAGAATAATAATGTGGAAATCCCTCTTGCCGCCAAGCCCAGGCTCATAATGAAACTGGCTTCGGATACGGAAACCCCTTTTATATGCACCATCCATCCCGTCCAATAGGGCAGAAAAACACCCCATGTCATAAAAAAACTAAAAAAATGCAGACTCATCCAGCGATATGCTTTCATTCCCGTTCCTCCTTTAATTGGCATGTTATCATGTAAAGACATAAAGACAATATGAGATATCTCATATTTTTGGGGTGGACGATGGAAATTTATAAAGGCGAGAAAAAGCGGCATCAGTTAAAAAAACACTCAATCGCGCATTTATTCTCTTTCCCCGCTGAAGAGTTTATGGAAGTGCGCGAATATGAGCGGGACGAATGGATTATTCAAGAGGGCAGGAGGCCTGACTTCCTGTTTTACGTGATTGAAGGAAAAGCGAAAATATATGTAACCCACCAAAACGGGAAAGTTTCTTTAATTAATTTTATCAACAAAAATGATTACATCGGAGAGATGGAACTATTACATAAAGTGTATTACACAAAAGGAATTCAAGCCTCAGCGAAGACTGTTTGTTTTGCTCTGCCTATTTACCGCTGCCGCGCGCAATTGCTGCAGGATGCGAAATTCCTGCGTGAATTGGCTAAGTTTTTAAGTGCTAAGGCAACGCTTATGGCTTCGAAATATTCACAAAGTCTGGCGTTCCCGCTTGAAAACCGGCTGGCCGATTTTATTTTGCAGACGGCTTATGAAGGGGTTTATAAAGAGAAGCACGTAACGGTCTGTGATTATTTGGGTGTATCTTACCGTCATCTCTTGCATGTGCTGACGCAATTCTGCCAAAAAGGGTATTTGCAAAAAGAAGGGCGGGGCTATCAAATTAAGCAGCATGATTCACTAAGTGAACTTGCGAAGGCGCTGAAGAATAAGTAGCACGCCCAGAAAAAACAGCCACCCGCGATTTGCGGATGGCTGTTTTTTTATACAAGCTGAGCTTGTTTTTTTCGTGCCTGTTTCGCGGCGTCGACCATATTTTTTAATGCCGCAACGGTTTCTTCCTGCTGTCTTGTTTTCAGTCCGCAGTCCGGGTTTACCCAGAAGCGGTCAGTCGGACACACTTCAAGCGCGTCATCAATAATTTGATAGATTTCTTCAGTTGCCGGCACACGCGGGCTGTGAATGTCGTATACACCGAGTCCGAGGCCTTTCACGTAAGGATGTTCTTTCAAATATTCTAAAAATCCTCCGTGGCTTCTGCTGTGTTCGATTGTAATGACATCCGCGTCAAGATCATTGATCGTATCTACGATATCTTCAAAGTTGCTGTAACACATATGCGTATGAATCTGCGTCTCATTTTGCACAGAAGACGTCGTTAACCGGAATGCTTCTGCGGCCCAAGTTAAATATTCATCCCAATCCTGCGTTTTTAACGGCAGTCCTTCGCGGAGCGCGGGTTCATCCACTTGGATAATCTGAATACCGGCATCTTCAAGCGCTTTTACTTCTTTTCTGAGGGCAAGCCCGATCTGGAAGGCGATTTCTTTTCTTGAAATATCCACACGCGGGAATGACCAGTTTAAGATGGTGACAGGTCCCGTCAGCATGCCTTTCATGTGTTTTTCCGTCAGCGATTGGGCGTAGACCGTATCTTTTACCGTCATCGGTTCGATAAATTCGACATCTCCGAAAATGACAGGCGGACGTACGCAGCGTGAACCGTAAGACTGCACCCATGCATATTTCGTAAAGGCGAATCCGGCCAGTTTTTCACCGAAGTATTCGACCATGTCCGTACGCTCGAATTCTCCGTGAACGAGCACGTCTAAGCCGATTTCTTCCTGAATGTCAACCCAGCGCTTCGTTTCCGCATTAATAAAGGCTTGGTACTGTTCATCCGTCCAATCTTTTTTCCGCCATTTTTGCCGTGCGCTCCGCACCTCTGCAGATTGAGGGAAGCTTCCGATTGTCGTCGTCGGCAGAAGGGGAAGACCGAGTGATTCATTCTGCAGCGCCAATCGTTCTTCAAAGCTTGCCGGACGGGAGAAATCTTTTTCCGTCAGCTGATTCAGCTCTTCTTTTTGAGCTGAGTTCGCTCCTGTTGCGAATGCTTTTAAAGCCTTAAGTGCCGCTTTTGATTCTTCGATCTGCTCACTGACGGCCGCTTTGCCGGACAGAAGCCCTTCTTTTAAGACGCCGAGTTCCGCCAGTTTTTCTTTAGCGTATGACAGGCCGTTCAGCAAATCCTTTTCAAGATGCTCGTCAGGGTGTTTCGCCACCGGCACGTGCAGAAGGCTGCTTGAAGGCTGAATCCATAACTCCTCAACATCAGCGTGGCTGAGGATATCCAGAGCTGCATCAAGGCGTTCTTCAACATCGATTTTCCAAATGTTGCGGCCGTCGACCACACCGGCTGCCAGCACTTTATCTTTCGGGAAGCCGTGCTTTTTCAGCTGATCAAGGTTTCTGCCTTTATCATGTACGAAGTCAAGCCCGATTCCCTGTACAGGATAAGAAACGAGTTCTTCATATGCATCAACCGAATCGAAGTATGTCTGCAGGAGGACATTCAGTCCTGAAAGCTCTTTTGTGATCGCTTCATAGAGTTCTTTTGCGGCACGGACGTCTTCAGAAGAAGCTGTCACAAGGGCCGGCTCATCGATCTGAACCCATTTTACGCCTTCAGCTTCAAGTTCTTTCAGCAGCTGAACATAAAGAGGAACAAGGCGCTTTTGAATCGCTTTCGCTTCTGATTCTTCGTATCCTTTCGCAAGTGTGACGAATGTGTACGGACCGACGATGGCAGGTTTTGTTTCCGCTCCGAATTCTTCTTTGATCCGGCGGTAGTCGTCAAGCTGTTTGTTTCTCGTCAGACGGAATTCAATGCTTTCGTCATATTCAGGAACGATGTAATGGTAGTTGGTATTAAACCATTTCGTCATTTCACTGGAAACGGCGTCTTTTACACCGCGGGCAATCGCAAAGTATGTATCAACGGGATCCGTGATGTTGCGGAATCTTTCCGGAATCCAGTTAAAGCTGACGGCGGTATCAAGCACATGGTCATAATGGGTGAAATCAGAGACCGGCACGATATCGATATGTTGGTCAAGCTGTGTTTTGACAGCTGATAAGAATAAACCGTCAAGTTCTTTAAGAAACGTTTCTTTGTCAGTGTTTCCTTTCCAATAAGCCTCAAGCGCTTTTTTCCATTCTCTGTTCAAGCCGATTCTCGGAAAACCGAGGTTCGAAGTTTTGATTGTTGTCATTAAGTTTCCTCCTTTAAGTGAGATGTAACAAAAAAGCCTCTTTCTCATGAGAGAAAGAGGCTTTAACTTCAAAATGCAAGCCTCTCTTATCTCTCAGATCACGTCTGATGGAATTAGCACCGTGCCTTATGAGACAGTCGTCTCGGCGCAAAAATCACGCGCCCCATTTCACAATGGAATTACGGTCGGTTGCTGTTGGGGTCAAAAGGCCAATCCCTCGCCCAACTCTCGATAAGAGAAAATATTTAAATTTTTTTGAAAAGTTACATCATTTGTTGGTTATCTTATCAGCTTATTCAGACCACTGTCAATAGAAAATCTCACATTTTAAAAATTGGTGATATGACAAGCTGATCAATCATTATATGAGAAAAATATCAGAAAGACAGCAGCTGTGCCTGTTCGGCTCTTTCCATCAGTACTTCAGGCGCGTCTAAATACAGAAATCCGTTCCCGGCCAATGTTTTGGCGATGTCCAAAGGAAGGGTCCGCCGCACGAGCTGGGCGTAGACTTCAGCCTCAGAAAGCGTCCGCTGAAACGCGTCCTGTTCAAGCCCTTTTATTAAGGCAAGCGCTCCGCTCACATGCGGGGCGGCCATTGAAGTGCCCGTCAGCTTCCCGTATTTATGGTTGGGAAGGGTGGAGAGAATATTTTCTCCCGGAGCCACCAGGTCAATCTCTTTGTTGGCGTTTGAAAATTCAGACGATTTACGGGCGATTGAGACTGATCCGACTGCGATCACTTCGTTGTAAGCGGCCGGATACGACAGTTCCTCTGTACGCTCGTCTCCGTCGCCTTCGTTTCCTGCCGCGCAAACGACCAGAACACCGCTTTTTACCGCATTTGCGACGGCTTCTTTCAATTCTGGCACATCGCTTGGCCCGCCGAGTGACATGGAAATGATATCGGCCTTTTGTTCAACGGCGTAGTTGATGCCGTTAATGATCCATTCGTATTTGCCGCTGCCGTTTTGACCGCCGAGAACTTTAACGATTAAAAGGCTTGCTTCCGGCGCGACACCCGAAATTCCGCCGTTTGAATCATTGGCGGCAATCGTTCCGGAAACGTGTGTCCCGTGTCCGTTATAATCGGAAATCGCGTCTTCTTTGCCTTCGTCATCATCGGTGAAGTTTTTCCCGCCGACAATCCGGTCTTTCAAATCAGGATGATTGATGTCGCAGCCTGTGTCAAGCACCGCGATTTTAATATCCTTGCCTTTAAACCCTTTTGCCCACAACTCTGGCGCCTTAATCACTTTAATACCCTCTGGAAGCTCGTTTACCTCCATGATCTGTTCATCCGTGACATAAGGAATCAAATGCATTTCACCATTCATAAAAAAGCCCTCCTTTTTTATGCTTGCGAGTGGATACAAGGGTGTTGCTACTATTTTATGGCAGAGCATGCCGGCCGGAAAGAGTCATTTGAAGCATTTTCATAAAAAAGGCGTAATCTATCGCACTAAAAAATTTCAAATAAATGGATAGTTTAACAGCTTTTATTTTCATTCATGATCCGCTGACGGTATAATTGGAAATGGGAAAGGAGAAGAGATATGAAGATAAGTGAAGCATTATACAACTATTTTTCAGAACAAGTGGATCAAATTGCGAAAGAGTGGATCGAAACGATGGAAGATTCGGATCCGAATTCGATTTATTCTTTGACAAATCCCGTCATCACAGAAGAACTGACGGAGCAGGATAAAGAATTTTACCGGCATATTAATAAAATGTATATCATGCCGAAAAAAGAATTTTTAGAAGAGTTCGAGCAGTGGGTGATTGAGCTTGCGAAAGACCAGAAGCATCTGGATACTCCCGTACAGTATGTGGTCCGTGAATTCATGAGAAACCGGAGACTATACATCAGTTATTACGATGCGTTTGCCGATAAACATGAATCTTCGTTTGCACAGGGAGAAAGGAAGAAATGGGAGAATTTAATTGTACAAGTATTTGATTTTACGATTTACACGTTTGTCGATCATGCCGAGCATAACTCAAAAATGCAGCTGAATGCGCAAAGAGAAATGATTTTGGAGTTAAGCTCGCCGGTTATCACGCTGAGCAAACGGACGGCGCTGCTGCCGCTTGTCGGCGATATTGACACGGAGCGCGCCAAATTCATTCTTGAAAATACGCTGAGCACATGTGCAAAACGGCTGATTGAACATCTGTTAATTGACCTGTCGGGTGTAGTGGTTGTCGATACGATGGTGGCGCATCAGATTTTTAAATTAGTTGAGGCGCTGAAATTGATCGGCGTCACGTCCACTTTATCCGGAATCAGGCCGGAAATCGCTCAAACCGCCGTACAGCTCGGCATTAATTTCTCAGATATTACGATCAAGTCCAATCTCGCTCAGGCTCTCAATTATCATCAATAACATACATAACAAAACAGGCTGCCGAATCACTCCGGCGGCCTGTTTTTATACAAACAACAATGAAATGAGCCAGCTTGCGCCGAATAACAGAAGCACGAGCAGGAAAAAGCACCAGTCGGCGCGGCGCACGGTAACAGTTCTGTAAAACGTGCGGTTTCGGCTCCCCGTAAAGCCTTTAGATTCCATCGCGATCGCCGTGCGTTCCGCCTTTCTGATTGCGCCTGCCAATAGCGGAATGGTGAAGCGCCTGAAGGCGGAGAGCTTTCCTTTCAGCCCGGAATCAGACCCCGCGCCCCTGATTCTGTGCGCCTGCCGGATGATCAGGATTTCATCTTTCAGAAGAGGGAGAAACCGGAACCCCGCGATAACGCCGTATGCAAGCTTGGGCGGCAGCTTACACTGCTGAATCAGACTGAGCATGAACAGAATCGGATCGGTTGTGAAAAGAAACATCATCGACAAAGCGGAAAAACATAAAATACGAAACGCGATAGAAATCCCGAGCGCCGCGTTATCACTGTTGACGGCAATCGGCCCGAGCTTAAACAGCAGGTTGCTTCCGGTTGTCGGGACGTTTCCGAATACGGCGGCTGTCCATAAAGAACCGAAGGCCAGAATGACAAACGGAATCGTGAACAGCAGCCATTTTTTCAGCGGCACACGCCCCGCCGAGAGGACGCCTCCCGCAATGATGATATAAAACAAAGCAGGGGTGTACGGATTATAAATAAACGACAGCATAATGACGCATAACAATACAGCCGCCGCCTTTATTGACGGGTTAACAGCCTCCAGCCGCAAGTTCATTTCTCCGCCTCCTGTCGTGTTTCATCCATTCATACCGCAGCGGTAAAGCCAAATGCGCTTGCTCGGCGATCCCGGTGTTATCAGAAAATAAAGCGTCGGGAGTTCCCCGGAATACCAGTTTCGTGCCGCAGAGCACAAGGATCGTGTCGGCATAATCTGAGACGAGTTCCATATCGTGTGTCACCATCAAAACAGCCGTTCCTTCCTTTTGAATCTCACGGAGCATTTGCATACACTCCCGCGCCGTTTTGGCATCCTGTCCGAAAGTCGGTTCATCAAGCATCAAAACGTTCACATTGTGCATAAGCATCGTTGCGACGCTGAGCCGGCGTTTTTGTCCTTGGCTTAAAGAAAACGGATGCTGTGAGGCATGGCGTCTCAGGCCGAATCGGGTTAACAGCTGAAGAGCTTTCTCCTTTGCGGCTCTGCTGCTTTCAAAACCGAACATCAGCTCTTGAATGACGGAATCTGTGACAAATTGGTGTTCAGGATTTTGGAAAACATATCCGATCAGCCGCCGCAGCTCTTTTTCAGAATAGGAATCAATCGGTCTGCCGTCTATTTTGATGTCTCCGCCCAGCGGACGGATGAGCTTGGCCGCGGCAGAAAGAAGCGTTGTTTTTCCTGTTCCGTTAGGGCCGGCAATCGCGGTGATTGAACCTTTTTTTACGGAAAAGCTCACATCCTGAAAAATGACGTCTGCCCCTCTTGAGAATGACAGCTCGTGAACGCTCAGCGCGTCTTCTGCCGAAAGCGCGGCGGGCCGGGGTTCGGGCAGAGACGGTACAGATTCTTGAAACAGCTTTTCTTTACACAATGTAAAAGGAATGCTGACGTGCTCCTGCAATGAGATCACACGCGGAATCGGAATGCCGAGCTGCATCAGCTCTTCAATCTTTGTTTCAAAGATAACGTCCGTCTCTCCGTCCATCACCTTCTGACCCGTTTCGTCAAGGACAATCGTCCTGTCCATCCACGGCGCCCAATGATCAAGCTGATGTTCGATAACGAGAAGGCCGAAGCCTTTTTTTGCTTGAAGATCTTTGATCAGCCGCGCCAATTCACGTGCGGAATATGGATCAAGCTGTGCCGTCGGTTCGTCCAAAATAATGAGTTCCGGTTCCATCGCAATGATACAGGCAAGCGCCACTTTTTGTTTTGAACCGCCTGACAGCGAAGCGATCGTTCGCGTTTTCAAATGAGTGATCTCTAATTTTGCCAAAACGTCATCGATGATTGCGTCCATATCTTCTTTTGTATATTGCAAATTTTCCAGGCCGAAGGCGATTTCATCTTCAACCGTCAGCATGCAAAACTGCTGGTCCGGATCTTGAAACACGACGCCGATGGATCTGGCGGCGGGTTCTGTCAGATGTGAAAGAGGTGTTCCGTATAAAGAAACGGTTCCCGATTGAACCCCATCGCATGCTTCCGGGTACAGACCGTTTAAACAGAGAGCGAGCGAGCTTTTGCCGCATCCGCTCGGCCCGAGCAATAAAGCCCGCTCTCCTTTCCGGAGCTGAAAGGACACGTTTTGAAGAATCGGCTTTTCATCCTGATCATAAGAAAAGGTAAGACGGCCGGCCGATAGAAGGGGCTCAGATGCCTGCATCTTGGTTCACCTGTTTCTTTTTCTTCTTGAATTGTTTTCCGAGCGCCATGCCGTTCAGCACCCCTGTGTAAGCCAGCGCATCACTGATTGCTTTGCCGAGAAGGCCGGCAAGAAGCGCACCTGAGATCAGACGGATGAGAAGCATGACGGCTAATAAACCCGGATTCAAAACAGAGTATCCGGAAACGAACAAGTCATAAATGAAGCTCGTCACAGAAGACCCCATACCGGATAAAAGAAGCACGGGCAGGGTATACACCCGCCAGCGTGTCGCAAAAAAGACCGCTTCCGCACCGATTCCCTGTGCGATCCCGATCAGAATCACCATCGGTCCTGACGGATTTCCGAGTAAGCACTCCACAAAAGCGGCGATGATTTCAGAAACGAGAGCCGCTCCCGGTTTTTGAATAATGTACGCGGCAATTACCGAGACGATAAACCAGATACCGTAAATCGGTTCATAGCTCATCCGGCCGAAAAACCCTGCCGCTATATTGCTTGCATGAGTTGATACTAAATAAATGACAGCAAATACAACACTGATGACGGACATGACGACAATTTCTCTCATTTTCCAATTTTTCATTGTGATCTCCTGCTTTCTTATCGGATAGTCGTATGTATGAAAGAGATGATTTTACAGGCGGTTCATATTCAGTTTCATATTGCGGTGTCCTCCCCCGTTTTTTAATGAAAAATAAAAAACTGCATATCCGAGGGAATATGCAGCAGCAGAACGAAAACGCATGGGGAAAAACCCTGCGCTCCGGTCAATCTGCACTTCCCCACGCTGGTATTATCCAGATCGGGTTATAAGGGATCAAAACACGCCTGCCGCATGTTTTATCTCAGCCGATAACAGCACCCCTAGTGCGTTTCCTATACAGTTTTTTATGATGACATCATCATAGTTGATCATGTCTGATTTGTAAACAGCCTTTCTTCAAACAGAGTTTGGAATCGGACCGGATGATCATTCATAAAGATAAGTAGAGCCCTTTTGATCAAAAGGAAACGGAGGACATCTATGTTTGTTCATACAGTGCAGTCTGGTGACTCGTTATTTTCCATCAGCAGAAAGTACGGATACCCTGTTGACAGCATCAGAAGCGTCAACGGGCTTGAGGAAACGAATATCGTTCCGGGGCAGGCGCTTTTAATCCCTCTTAATGAATATACGGTTCAGCCGAATGATACGTATGCCGTTATCGCAGGTAAGGCTTATGTGCCGCAGATGCAGCTGATGCAGGCAAACCCGGATATTCCGCCGAACCGGCTGCGGGCGGGTATGAAAGTGAAGATTCCTGATATCTCTAACTATCTTGCGGGAACCCTGCAATTTTATGTCATTCGGACGCCTGAAGCGGATAGAGAGCTAATTAATGATTTTGCGCCGTATTCTTCGGCGATTTCTTTGTTTGAATATCATTTTGGCCCGAATGGAGATATCATTAACGATTTAAACGACAGAACCGCAATAGAAACCACATGGCAGAACAGAGTGCGTCCGCTTGCCGTCATTACGAATCTGACAGAAGGGGGATTCAGTCCGGAATTAGCCCATCAAGTGCTGCAAAATCCGACGGCAAGAACGAATCTCGTCAACAATATCGTCTCCTTAACCGTAAGAAAGGGATACGGCGGTGTAAATATTGATTTTGAACGGGTCAGAGAAGCTGACAGGGACCTCTTCACAGGATTTCTCCGGCAGTTAAAAACCCGGCTTTCAGAGCATCAGCTCGCGTTAACGATATCGGTTCCGGCGAAAACAAGTGATGCAGTGCCGTGGCTGAGGGGATATGATTACGGCGGAATCGGAGCCGTGGTCGATTATATGTTCATTATGGCGTACGACTGGCACCACGCCGGCAGTGAGCCGGGACCCGTGGCGCCTTTGACAGAGGTCAGGCAAACGATCAATTTTGCCATCAGCAGGGTGCCGAGAAGAAAAGTGATTCTCGGTGTTCCGCTATACGGGTATGATTGGGTGATTCCGTACCGTCCCGGAACGATCGGATCCGCCATCTCCAATCAGCGCGCCATGGAAACGGCCATGAAGCACCAATCAGTGATCCGTTATTCCCAGCAGGAGCGTTCCCCTTACTTCCGGTATACTGATGAAAATGGAAGAACGCATGAAGTGTGGTTTGAGGATGTGCGGAGCATGAGTGAAAAAATGGTTCTCGTCCGGGAGTTCGGACTGCAGGCGATCGGCGCGTGGCAATTAACGCTCGGTTTCAAACCGGGCCCGTGGCTGCTTAGGAACTTTTTCACGATCCGAAAAATATAGCTGCATGTCCCGCTACGCAAGTAATTTTTTTTCCTATGATAACGGGTCTTCTTTTGGACAATCTAAAATTGAACAGGAGGTCTGTCATATGAAGAAAAGGGAAGAGCAGTATATCAACGAGGCTGAGTATGTACCGCATCCGACAAAAGAAGGGGAGTACGCGCTCATGCTGCATGAATCCTATCATTTCCTTTCAGAAGAGGATGAAAGCGATTTGCCGGAATAAGGGCTTTATGCCTTTATTCCGTTTATTTTATAGGTATGTGCTGAAATCACAAATTTAAGGTTGACACATTCCTTTTTTTTCTGTAATCTCAGTGTGTCAATTCAAATAAGAACTTCGTTAGGTGAGGCTCCTGTATGGAGATACGCTGCTGCCCAAAAATGTCCAAAGACGCCAATGGGTCAACAGGAATCATCGACATAAGGTGATTCTTAACGCAGCTGGATGGCTGTCCTATGCCATACAGTGCTAAAGCTCTACGATTGGAGGCCCCGCACGTTTATTTGCCGTGCTTGTTTTCGCCTTCATATCAGAAGGTTTTTTTTATGCCTCAAAACGTACACGACTGAGCATGATAAGGAGGTGCGGAGTATGGATTCTCCCCATTCGAGTATGTCAGAAGAAGTACCCATATACAGCCAGATAACCAGTGACGACATGATGAGGAGACAAACCGCCGCACTTCCCTTGACGGACGGCGCGTCTCCGTAAAGGAGGTACGAGTCCCGATGGTCCAAAACATGACCTATGACGAACTCATATTACGCATTATCATTTTATTGCGGGACGGAAAAATAAAAGAATTCCGAAACATGATAGATGAGCTTCAGCCCTATGACATGGCATTTTTGTTTAAAGAAATGCCGGAAAAGCACCGGGCCCGTTATCTGTCATATATGACGGTTGATGACATCACCGACATGATCGGAGAGCTGGAGCGGGAATTTCAGCTTGCCGTTTTGCATAAAGTCGGTAAAACGAAAGCCACTCTCGCAATGAATAAAATGGATAACGACGATCTCGCCGCATTGCTGGAAGAGATGGATGAAGAACTGAAAGAACAGCTTTTATCCAGCATGGAGGCTGAGGAATCAAAGGCCGTGCAGCTTTTGATGAACTATCCGCAAGAATCGGCGGGACGGATGATGACGAACCGCTTCGTCTGGATTCCGCAGCATTATACAGTAAAAGATGCGGTCGTGAAGCTGAAAAGCTTTGCAGAAATCGCAGAATCAATAAATTATTTGTACGTGATTAATGACAGCAAGCAGCTTGTCGGAGTGCTCTCATACAGAGATTTAATTCTCGGCGAGCCTGACGATAAAGTGCAGGATCTCATGTTTACACGTGTCATCTCGGCCGGGGTGCTCCAAGACCAGGAAGAAGTCGCCAGGCTGATCCAGCGGTATGACTTTTTAGCCATTCCGATCGTGGAAGAAAATCATGTGCTTGTCGGTATTGTCACTGTCGATGATATTATTGACGTCGTGATTAAAGAAGCCGATGAAGATTACGAAAAATTCGCAGCCTCCGGTAAGGCGATTACATTTGATACGAAAGCGTACGTTGCGGCGTACCGCCGTTTGCCGTGGCTCATTCTGCTTTTGTTTATCGGATTGATTTCCGGAAGCATTCTGAATTATTTTGAAGATACATTGCAAAAAGTAGTCGCCCTCGCGTTTTTCATGCCGATGATCGCGGGAACGACGGGTAATACAGGCACACAGTCACTCGCCGTCGTCATCAGAGGACTGGCTAAAGAAGAAATGAATAAAAAAACCATCTTTAAACTGATTTTCCGTGAATTAAGAACCGGTATCTACATCGGCATCGTCTGTGCGATCGCGATTACGATTGTCGCAACCGTCTGGCAGAAAGACTTAACGCTCGGTTTTGTCGTCGGTTCATCGCTGCTTGCAACGTTGATTATCGGTACGATGGCCGGAACGATCGTCCCTATTATTCTTCATAAACTGAACATTGACCCGGCGATTGCATCAGGACCGCTGATTACGACGCTGAACGATATTTTGTCCTTATTAATTTATTTCGGCATTGCAACTGCATTTCTTCATGCTTTATAAAAAAAGTCCGTCTCACAGGAGGCGGACTTTTTTGATCAGCGGTTTTTATACTTAAAATGAGCATTAAGCTGTCCTTCCAGCATTTTTTTGCGGAGCTGCGGGTCGTTTTTGAGAGCCTGTTCTTTTTTTCGCATGTCTTTTAAAATTTCAGCCGTCTGCACGCCGTCTTCCCGCTTGTTGGCAATATCCATCAGCCGCTCAACGTCCGCGAAGGAATACTTTCTCGTTCCCCGTGATGAACGCTGCGGATAGATTAATTTCCGTTCTTCATAGTATCTGATCTGTCTGACTGACAATCCGGTTAATTCGCTTACAATGCCGATCGAGATTACTTTTTTATCTTTGTAAGATTGTTCGTCTGTCGTCATTTTTCCACCCCTGGATGTCTTTTACTCATATTATATAAGAAAAAAAGAGAAAAAACCTGACGCTTGTCAGGTTTTCTGACGCGGAATAGAAAATTTTAGAAAAAAAGCGGCAGAAAAATTGACAAGGTTAATGCATGGTCCTGTGCCCCGTTTTATGCTGTACTATACAGACACAATGAGGAGGAAGGATAGGAATGGAGAAAGAAAAAGCGGTTTCGCTGGCAAAAGAAATCATTGAATTAGATATGAAACGCGACGAAATGCTGGAGGCGTTCATGCAGCTTGCCGGAGAACATGCTTTTCCGCTGCTCAGAGCCGTCCAGAACGGACTTTACCGAAAAACATCATAATCTACAGAAGTTTTACAATGGCTTTATACGTCTTTGATATAAAAGCGTTATTCTGATCATAGAATAACGGAAAACAAAGGAGGCCGCCATGAGTCGTTTGCTTCAAAATGCATTGGACAAAGAGAGAAACCATTATTCCAAAAAGCTTCTGCAGATCGGAGTCTATACGAAAGAAATACTCAATTCCATGACAATTACGGAGCTGAGAAAGGAATACGCGTATTTTTTTCGGAACATTCCCTATAAAGAACGGAACCCTTATACAAATTAAATGATGTATAAGGGTATTTTTTTATATAAAAAAGAAGGAATTCTGAAAAACGGCACGAATAGAATATAAAACAAAGATCGACTCTTATGAATTGTAAGGGTTTACATTATTTTTTTATAAAAATCTTAAATACGGGGTAGATATGATGAGATTATCATTTAACGAAGAAGAAGTGATGCGTTCGATGAATTTGTACAAAGTTTTTGCAAGGGCTTTCAAGAGTGTGTCTGAACACAGCATCCGCGACAGTAAAGAACACGGTTTTAATCCGACTGAATTTGCCGTTTTGGAGCTGCTCTATACGAGAGGACCGCAAAAGCTTCAGCAAATCGGGTCGCGTCTTTTGCTTGTCAGCGGGAATGTCACCTATGTCATCGACAAGCTTGAAAGAAACGGGTTTTTGGTCAGAGAACAAGACCCTAAGGACAAACGGTCTGTTTACGCCCATTTAACTGATAAAGGAAACGAGTATTTGGATAAAATTTATCCGATTCATTCATTGAGAATTGCGAGAGCGTTTTCAGGACTTATGCCTGAGGAACAGGAACAGCTGATAGCCTTACTGAAAAAAGCGGGAATTCACAGCCAGCATTTGCTTTTCCGTTAAAAGAAAGCGGATACAAACACTCTTCTTCACGAAGAGTGTTTTTTTCTGTTCCGGACAGTAGAGCCTGAAGCGGTTTTTGCATAAGCTGATACAGGTCGGCATCATTATTTACCAATCATAATGTGACATGCCCCATGCCAAAATATGAGGGTGCTTTGAATATAAAGAAGGTGAACATGTGAGAAGCTGTCTGCTGTCTATATGGTACTTACTTGATCCGCTTTATTTCTTCTTTACCCGGCTGACGCTGATTGATAAACGGCAATCGAATGTATTCCGCGTCCGTTTGACTAGATATAAAGGAAAAGAAGTCATCCTGAGCGACGGAACCAGAATTAAAAAAAACGACGTGTTAGTTAAGATTCATCTTCATAATGTCAAACTCCTGAAAGAGCTGCAGCCTATTGAAAGCGCGGTCAGAAGGGGGATTATGCTATATCAGAAGGTATATCAATCCATGCCTCATTTAGCGGATTATATTAACCAGCATAAACGGAAAGACGAGATTAAGGGAGTCGTCGGCATTACAATGCTTCATAAAGGAGCTGCGAGACTCGGTTTTGATGTGATAAAACCGTCCAGCGGCTGCTACAGGCTGTTTAAGAAAGCGGCCCATATTCCGATTTTATACTTTACTGCAAAACAGCTCACCCTCAAAAACATTCCTTACTCCTGCTATTTATTTATTTCCAAAGAAAAATTGATGTGCAAGTATCAGACTGAAAAGAGCTGACAAAAAGCGTCAGCTCTTTCTCTTGATTTGCTCAAGCACGATTGAAAGCGGGCCGTCCTGCGGATTCCGGTAAAAATCATAAAACGGATCTCCCTCTGTCCTGACGCGGTTCACTACTGTATCGATCGTATAATCATCAGGTGTTAAAGAGGAGTTGACTTCGCTCCAATAAAGGGGAGCCGCAACCGTTCCCAATTCGTTGCCCCGGGTCGAATAGGGGGCGATAATGGTTTTCCCTTCGGCATGCTGCAAGTAATCTAGGTAGAGCCTGCCGTTTCGGTTTTTGATAAACCGCTCTGTCGTAAAAAGATCCGGCCGCGTCCTGACGCAATAATCGGCGATGAGCATTGTGAACGCACGGGTTTCTTCATAGGTGAATGCTTCCGGTGAAAGCGGGATGTAGAGCTGAATGCCTTTATTTCCGGAGAGCTTCGGGAATGACGTAATGCTGAATGAGTCAAACAGCTGTTTCAGCACATGCGCAGCCTCCACTGCCATAGGAAAATCATTCCTTGACGGAGGATCAAGATCAATGACAATCTCTGCGGGCCTTTCAGAATGCATTGTCTGAAACGGAACGTGAAATTCAAGCGCCAGCTGATTGGCCAGCCATAGAAGTGACGGTATGCTGCTGCATACGATGTGCTCGTGGCTCCCGTCAAACACGCTTGAGACAAAGTCCGGCGTGTAGTCCGGTTTGTTTTTTTGAAAAAAAGATTCGCCAGGCGCGCCGTGCGGATAACGGATCACCGTGACGGCCCGATCTTTAAGAAAGGGCATAAGAAAATCGCTCATTTTCACCATATAACTAAGGAAATCTGCTTTCGTTTTTTCACGTTTTTTAAAAACAATCTTATCCAGGCTTGTGAACTGCAGCTTCGGCGGCAGCGTTTTAGAGTGAAGGATAAGCTGCTGATACGTGCATTCCGTCCAATCCATTTCAAACTGAAAAGACACAAAAGATACTTCACGCAGCGTGTCCTGCAATATGGTTAAATACTGCACGGTCATGCAGATAGAAGGCTCAAGTGTATACTCGCCGCTTTTTTGTTTTTTTCCGTGGGTCTCCATAATGGTTCTGACGGCGTTTTTTTCTTCCGCCTGCATGCCGTGGGAAACGGACGCGATCGGGACGGCGATGCCGTCTTTTAAAACAGAGGCCGTTACATACCCGTTTTTCGGATTAAACCCGGTTAATAGCACATGTGCCTTTTTCATATGTTTATACTTTTGCCAGTCGGGAGACCGTTTATTTTCCGCCCAGCCGCTGGAAGCCCTTTTTGCTACGATACCTTCTCCGTCATGGCGGACGACCTTCTCCCAAAGCGCATCAAAGTCAGTGTGTTCCGGAATGTATTGAATCGCTTCTTCCGCTAAGTGATGAGGGCAGGCGGGAAGATTTGCTTCTTTAAACAGTTTGGAAAGGGCGCGCTTCCGTTTCACATACGGTAATGAGACGGTGCCGGCGCCTTCCAGAACGAGGAGATCAAATGCCAGAAAGCGGCACGGCTGTCTATCAGCGTTGCTTTCAATTGCTTCCGTCCGTTTTAAACGTCCGCGGATTTGAAGATGCTCAAAGTCCGCTCTGTACGGATTGATTAAATAGACAAGCTCTCCGTCAAGCGTAATGGGGAACCTGTCTTTCATGTGCTGAAAACACCGAGCCGCAAAAACCGTGATTTCCGGAAATTGATTCGTCAGCGTCTGTCCGTTTCTGCTGGTTAATGTCACGCCGCTTTCGTCTATGCGGAGAAGACAGCGGAATCCGTCATACTTTACCTCATAGCGCCACTCACTGCCTTCAGGCGGTACAGAGGTCAAAATCGGCTGCATCGTCAGCACCATGATTAAGACGTTCCGGCTTTTTGTCTGGTCGTTTTCTGCTTTTTGCCTCCGCCGCCTGCTGACGCGGCGTCTTTTGTCCGCGCCGGCGCAGCCTGTTCGCGATCCGGCCGCTTCGTCCGGTCAATGCTTGCCTGAAGCGCGCTGACAAGATCGATGACATCTTCGCGCGGGCCGGCAGCAGCCGGTGTCACGCCCGCTTCTTCATGTTCGAGCTTATCGTTAATTTTAGCGAGAAGGGCTTTCCGGTACGTGTCTTCGTATTGTTCCGGGTCAAACTCGGTTGTCAGCTCATTAATTAACGTAATCGCCGTCTGCAGCTCTTTTTCATTAACGGCTGTCTGCTCGGGAACGCCCGGCACATGTCCGGCATTTCTGACTTCATCCGGATAATGAATGGATTCCATCACGATGCAGTTGTCATACACGCGAAGAATCGCAAGCTGCTGTTTAGAGCGGATCGTAATGGAGGCAATCCCGATTTTACCCGTCGTCCTCAGCGCTTCCCGCAGAAGTGTATAGGCTTTTGTGCCGTTATCTCCCGGCCCGACATAATATGACCGGTTAAAATAAATCGGATCAATTTCCTGCAGCTGGACAAAGTCAACAATCTCAACCGCTTTTTCTTCATGTTCCTGTTTTACGTCTTTCAAGTCTTCGTCTGTCATAATGACGTATTTCCCTTTTACATACTCATAGCCTTTCACGATTTCATCAGGTTCCAGACTTTTTTCACATCCGGTGCAGATTTTCTCGTATTTAATCGGCGCATGGTCTTCTTTATGAAGACTGCGGAATTTTATATCTTTATCTTCAGTGGCCGCAAAGAGCTTGACCGGGATATTGACGAGGCCGAAACTGATCGAACCCTTCCACATCGTGTGCATGAATAAAAACTCCTTTTTGTCTTTATTGTGGATAAACGGGTCCGTTCCATGTGTAGCAACTTATGGGTGTTGCGGCGCTTCATGGAGCGGCTGTTCCATTTCCTCAGGCGGAAATGGTCGGCTGAAAAGGAAATGAATTCTTTATTTACAATCAGTGAATCGATAAGTTCTTTAAAGCGCTGAAGTCCCTGAAAATCATCAGTGGTAATCAAAAAGATTATACAAAATCATTCCCCGGGAAATGCCTACGCATTCCCATGAAGTGACTGAGAAAATTTCCCGCTCCCATATGAACTGAATTCGCGGTCAGCCGCCGCTTCCTTTTCCGGAGATCTTAAGTGATGTAAACACCGCCAGACAAGCAATCAGGAGACAGGCGGGACGGTGTATTGCGCATGTCATTCCCTCCCGCTATACTGATCTGAAACGACTCACATTTATAAAGGGCATGTCTAAAAGATATTTCAGCCTCAAGGTTTTGTGTTAAAATCATTCTTAAGTTTCGGAATATAGACGTAAGCCGGGAGTGATAGATCATCGAAGATTTCATCATATCAATAATAGAGGCGTTTAAAAGCTTATCTTACGCCGGGATTTTTTTGGCGCTCAGTATAGAATTCATCCCGGCGGAAATTGTTCTTCCGCTTGCGGGCTATTGGGTCTCAAAAGGGGATATGACGCTTGCCGGGACCGTGTTTGCCGGTTCGCTCGGCGGTGTTTCAGGTCCGCTTGTCTTATATGGAATCGGCAGGCTGGGCGGTCGGCCGTTTTTGCTGAAATATGGAAAGTATATATGGATAAAACCCGAATCCCTGCAGAAATCAGATGATTTCTTTCAGAAGCACGGAGGTTTGGTCGCGTTCAGCGGCCGTTTTATACCGGGGGTCAGGACGCTGATTTCTTTGCCGTGCGGCATAGCGAAGATGAATGTCTGGGTGTTCTCTCTATATACATATGCAGCGATGCTGCCGATTACATTTGCTTACGTATACCTCGGAATGAAACTCGGGGAAAATTGGAAAAGCGTCGGTTCCATTCTCGATCAATATATGCTGCCGCTCGGTATATTCATTGTGTTGCTTCTCATTCTTTGGATGTTTTTAAAGAGAAGAAAACAGCGGGCCAAAACAGAAAAAATTTCTCAATTTGTTAAAAAAGTTAAGCGTTGACAAATGATGAAACAGGCTTTATCATGAGCGTATAAACAAATATTTCTTGAAATCCCAAAGGGGAGTAGCGTCCGGATATTCCGGAAACAAAGTCGTCAATTCATGGATCATATCCATCGGCTTTGTTGGCATGCCAATCATTCATGTCTAGCAAGACCTTTGCCTTATATCGGCAAAGGTCTTTTTTGCGTAAAAAACCGCCGGTATAAGCTCGGATGATAGAAAAAAGAAACGGAGGGAATGGATTGGACTTTGCATTATTATTGGAGTATGGATGGGTTCTTCTCGTTTTAATCGGGCTGGAAGGGATTTTGGCGGCGGATAACGCGCTGGTGATGGCTGTGATGGTGAAGCATCTTCCTGAAAAACAAAGGAAGAAGGCTTTATTTTACGGATTGGCGGGCGCATTTATTTTGCGTTTCGGGTCGCTGTTCGCCATTTCTTTTCTGGTGAATGTTTGGCAGGTCCAGGCCGTCGGCGCTTTATATCTGTTTTACATTGCGGTCAGCCATTTGCTGAAGCGGTATGTATTTAAAGATAACGCCGGTCAGAAAATGCAGAAAGAAAGCGGGTTTTGGCAGACTGTCTTGAAAGTGGAGCTCGCGGACATCGCTTTTGCCGTTGATTCCATTTTAGCGGCGGTCGCGCTTGCCGTAACGCTCCCGGGAACTCAGCTTCCTGCCATCGGCGGCTTGGACGGCGGTCAGTTTCTCGTTATTTTAGCCGGCGGCGTAATCGGTTTAATCATTATGCGTTTTGCGGCATCAATGTTCGTATCCTTACTGAAAACCAGGCCGGGCCTTGAAACGGCGGCATTTGTGATTGTCGGATGGGTAGGCGTGAAGCTCGCTCTTTATACATTGGCCCATGAGGAACTCGGTATAATTCCGGCAGATGTCATCCATTCGGCGGCCTGGAAAATCATTTTCTGGGCGGTTCTGGCTGCCATTGCGGTTTGCGGGTGGTTTATGTCAGGAGCAAAACAAATAGAGTCTGGCGCGGAATCGGAAAAAAGAGAACACGCGTAAAATGATCAAAAAGGGAGTCTGGCTTTTTAAAAAGCAGGTTCCCTTTTTTGTTTGAAACGCTTACATTTAAGACATATGATAACAATTTTATAACAGCATTGTTACAAAAAACACAGAGAAAACCCCCTTAATTCTGCATGGGGGCACGAAATCATGTATAGTACGTCTTATTGGCTTGTCATAATTGAGACAAATGAAATCGATTTCTCTTTTTCTTCCTTTGCGAATCCCTACTAAATTAGCTATGATTATGAGTAGTTATAGGGAGGAACTGAGGTGAAACCAGTGCTTAGCCTTTTGTTTAAATTGGGAAAAAAGAAGCAAACGCTTGAAACATCTGTTGAAAAAATACAAAAAGGCGACAAAGATCTGCAGAACGATTTAATACAGCAATATAAGCCTTTTATCGCGAAGACGGTTTCATCCGTTTGTAAACGATATATAGATGAAAAAGACGACGAATTCAGCATCGGGCTGATCGCGTTTAACGAAGCCATTGAAAAATATTCGGCTGAAAAAGGTAATTCGCTGCTTGCATTTGCAGAGCTGATTATAAAAAGAAAAGTGATAGATTATATCAGAAAAGAAGCAAGAACCGCTCAGCATATCAATATGGATGTGCAGGAAGGCGACGACCAGGAATCTTCGCAGAGCCTTATCGAAGCGGAGCTTTCTATTGATGAATACCGCAAACAGATAGAACAGGAACAGCGCCGGGAAGAAATTCTTTTTTTTCAGAAGCAGCTGAAAGAATACGGCCTGTCTTTTAAAGAGCTGCTGGAACAATCGCCGAAGCATACAGATGCGAGGCAGAATGCGATTAAGGTTGCCTACACGCTTGTTGAAAATGAAGAGCTGGCGTCCATTTTGCACCAGAAAAAACAGCTTCCTGTCAAACAGCTGGAGCAGCTCGTGTCGGTCAGCAGAAAAACGATCGAACGGAACCGAAAATATATCATCGCCATGAGTATTATTATTACCGGTGATTATATTTATTTAAAAGATTATCTTAAAGGGGTGTTGCACTCATGAGAAGAGGGATCATAGTAGAGAAAAATAAAAAATTCGTCACGTTGCTAACCCCTGACGGACAATTTTTAAAAACAAAAAATGATCACCGCACTTGTGAAATCGGAGAGGAAATTACGTTCGAAGGCGAAACGCGTATGGGAAGAAGGGCCAGCTTTTTTGATTTTCTGAAACTGCGCCCTTTTAAATTGGGAGTGTTTACGATGACTGCTATTATTTTGTTTATTTTAATTTTGCTCCCGGTTTTTTCTGATAACAAAGCTTACGCGTATATGACGCTTGACATTAATCCCAGCATTGAAATGGCTTTAAACAGCAAATATGAAGTCATTGAACTGACACCGCTGAACCATGACGCCAAACAGGTCATCAGTGACATCGGAGATTGGAAAAGCAGCGATTTTAAGGAAGTCATCAGTAATATTATTACCGATTGCAGCAAGCATGGATATGTAAAGGAATCAAAAGAGATTTTAATTTCCACGGTTTATGAAAATACAGATGACAATACATATAAAAAAGGCGTTAAAAAACAGCTGGCTGACATGACTGAAAAATATAAGGGCACCTACCAGGTCCAATCGCTTGAATCTGATATGGAAACAAGAGAAAAAGCAAAACAGGAAGGGATGTCAACAGGCAGCTACATAAGAAGAAACGAAAAGAAAACAGAAGAAAAACAGCCTGAAAAGCAAACCGACGGCAATGAAACAGATCAAAAAGATACCGAAACAGACGCTGATCAAAGCGAGCAGCCGGACACAGAAAAGCCGGCGGCTGATGAAAAGACAGCTCCTGATGAAGAAAAGGCAGCAGAGAAGCCGGGAAACAATGAAACAACGCCCGGTACGGAAGAAGCGAAGCCGGACAGTCAGGACGGCAATCAGCAAACCGAAAAAAATGCAGCTTCCGGATCAGAGGAAAACACACAGAAGGAACAAGATGGGGAAACAGAGCAGCCCCCAACACAAAATCCTCAGGAAAACGGAAATGACAAAGAGCCTAAGCAAAAGTATTACAATCATTACTGGAACCATGATCGCAATGAACATTGGGAATCCTATCGGCATCATGAAGATTCGTCAGACCGAAGGAATCCGAACGGCTACCGGCACGGAAAGGAGAATGCCGATAAATATCAAAATTCGCCGAGAAGTCCCGGCGAATAAGCTGCATTATTGATTTTTCCCGTTTAATTGTGATTGAGCCTGCTGTACAAGACGTTTTGTCATTTCCCCGCCTACAGAGCCGTTTGCGCGTGCTGCTGTATCAGAGCTAAGGTTCACGCCGAATTCTTGAGCCACTTCGTATTTAAATTGGTCAAGTGCCTGCTCAGCCCCTGGAACTAAGAGTTTATTTCTGCTCGCCATCTTTTTCATCTCCTTTTCTCTGGCAAGATGTGTTTTCGCGTTTTAGTTTCAAACGGAACGGTATTGATTATGCTGGCAATTGTTGTACAGCAAAAAAACCCCGGCGCAGACACCGGGGCGAAGAAGCGTTATGAATTATAATAAATGGCTGGTCATTTTGTAGGCTGAGGCTTGAATATGGAAAGTCAAAACGGAGAGCACCGTGACGGCGATTATGGATCTGATATTGTTCCATTGTCCGCTTCCGAGTTCTTTAAAGCAGCCTTTGAGCTTGTCCGTCTGCTCTTCGACGAGCTCCTGCAGGCTCGTTTCCTTCATCGGCGGGTTTGCCTTATGATGAAGATAATCAATCACTTGGGCGCAGCTTTCATAGTAGCTGATCGGGCTGATGACGTCGTCTGATCTGTCTGTGATCGTGTTAAAAGCGATTTTTAATATGCCGCGTATATGTTCGAAGTCATAAATTGATTTTAAATCACGTACAATGAGAAGGATGACAGCTTGTTCAATTGTATATTTTTTGCCGAGTAAGGGGTGGCCGATTAAATCTTTAATATCGCGCTTCACCCAGTTTTGGACGGCGGTTGATTTTAAAGACGTCAGCTCGCACAGATTTCCCAGCTCGACAATCTCGTTAGTTGAAAGCCCGTATTCCTTTTTCTCTTTTTTTCGTTCGAATCTCGTCAGAAATTCAGGGATATGCAGACGGCTTTCCGCCTCATCCAAGGTCATATCCGCTGATTGCAATAAGATTTGGAGAGGGGTTGCGTCTCCTTGGCCTTTTAGCGCGTAAAGAAGCCGGACCATATCAGTTCGGGTCAGTTTAAACGTGTTCATGGTTCACCTCTGATTGATTACGTGTTCACTTTTTAATATCACTGAGAATTACATTAACATCATACGTCGAAATTGTTGCATTTTCAAACAGATCATTTATAATTTAAGTAAATAAGTTCTTTTGATCTTAAAAAAGACGGAGGTAATTATGGCGAAAAGAATATTTCTGTTTATTTTAACGAACCTTTTGGTCATTACGACAATCGGAATTGTGCTTACGATTATTACAAGCGTTACCGGTGTCGGCTCGTATATACAAAATGGCCGCATTGATCTGATGGCATTGCTCGTGTTCAGTCTTGTCGTCGGTTTTGTCGGTTCTTTTATTTCTCTCGGAATGTCCAGATGGATGGCCAAAACGATGATGGGCGTCCGGGTGTTAAATCCGAAGAAACAGTCGCTCAGCTATGAAGAACAGCAATTGGTTGACCGCGTGCACAGATTGTCCCGTGCCGCAGGGATGACGAAAATGCCTGAAGTCGGCATTTATCATTCCCCGGAGGTCAATGCTTTTGCGACCGGACCTTCTAAGCGCCGTTCGCTTGTCGCGGTTTCTTCAGGTTTATTGCAGCAGATGGATGATGCTGCGGTGGAAGGGGTTCTTGCCCATGAAGTCGCACACATCACAAACGGTGATATGGTCACGATGACGCTGCTGCAGGGAATCGTCAATACGTTCGTTGTATTCCTTTCCCGAATCGCGGCATGGGTTGCAAGCCGCTTTGTCAAAGAAGACCTCGCGCCGGTCGTTCATTTTATCGCGATGATCGTGTTTCAGATTATCTTTTCCATTCTCGGCAGTCTTGTCGTCTTCGCCTACTCGCGCCATAGAGAGTTTCACGCTGACCGCGGCGGTGCAGACCTTGCCGGCAAGGATAAAATGATTCACGCCCTGCGTACGCTGAAGTCTTATACAGGACATGTGAATGAAGAGGACCAGACGGCGGTGCAGACGTTAAAAATTAACGGTAAAAAGCATTCGTCACTGTTCTCCACACACCCTGATCTCGATGAGCGCATCCGCAGGCTGGAAGCAAAATAATCAACAAAACCTCTGACAATCGTTTCAGAGGTTTTTTGTTTAAAGATCGGCAAATTACATAAGGTAATGAAAAATCTTTCTAAAAAGACCTTTAAAAATTCTCCCAATATCATTAGAATAATTACGTACTACATTTGAGAGGCAGAAGGAACTATCTTATGAAATTAAAACTGAAGAAATTCATACAGATCTTGTCGCCTGCACAGCTGATTGCATTATATTATTTTCTCGCTGTGACGGTGGCATTTATTTTGCTAAGTCTGCCGGCCGCCCACAAACAAGGGGCCAGCTGGTCGTTTATAGACGCGCTGTTTACGGCTGTCAGCTCAGTCAGTGTCACCGGTTTAACGGTCGTCAACACGGCTGATACATTCAGCACGGCCGGGATTGTCATTTTGGCTTTCGTGCTTCAATTCGGCGGAATCGGCATCATGACGCTCGGAACATTCGTCTGGCTCATTATGGGCAAACGGATCGGTCTGCGGGAACGGAAGCTCATCATGGTGGATCAGAATCAATCGCAGTTTTCCGGTATCGTCAACCTGATGAAGCAAGTGCTGTTTTTGATTTTATTAATCGAGTTTTTAGGCGGCATCATCTTAGGAACATATTTTTTAACGTATTATGATTCGTTTGAACAGGCGTACTTGCACGGATTCTTTGCGAGCGTCAGTGCCACGACAAACGGCGGTTTTGATATTACGGGAAATTCACTCGTCCCGTTCAGACATGACTATTTCGTGCAGTTTATTACGATGCTTCTGATTATTTTCGGTGCGATCGGTTTTCCAGTGCTCGTAGAAGTAAAGGACTTTTTGTTTTCAAAACAGCGCAGATACTCATTCACGCTGTTTACGAAAATTACGACCGTTACGTTCGGAATGCTCGTTTTGTTCGGAGCCGTGGGCATTTATGCGCTTGAAGCAAGCCATGTCATGAAGGGGAAAAGCTGGCATGATGTTTTATTTTTATGTCTCTTTCAATCAACCGCTACGCGAAGCGGCGGGCTTGCGACAATTGATATCAGCCAGCTGTCGGCGCCGACATTATTTTTCATCTGCGCCCTCATGTTCATCGGCGCATCACCGAGCTCGGTCGGCGGCGGAATCCGTACGACGACGTTTGCGCTTAACCTTCTTGCCCTGTTTCATTTTGCCCGGGGAAATAAAGCGGTCAAGGTCTTTAAACGCGAGCTTCACCAGGCTGATGTCATGAAGTCGCTGGTCGTTACGATGATGGCGATTCTGCTCGTGTTCGGATCGACGCTGATTCTGGCCGTGACCGAGAAAAATCAGACGCTCCTCGGACTGCTTTTTGAAGTGTGTTCCGCATTCGGAACGACCGGCCTGTCGCTTGGGATTACTCCGCATTTAAGCGACATCGGAAAATGCGTCATCATGATTGTCATGTTTATCGGCCGGATCGGCATTTTGACGTTCCTTTATCTGATCGGCCGAAAAGAAATCGAAGCAAATTATCACTATCCGAAGGAAAGAATGATTATCGGCTGACACCGCTTTTCAGAAAGCGGTGTTTTTTATTGCCGTAAAATGGATGAGTGGAAACAGTTTCTTTGGAGATTCTACTTGTAAAGAGGTGACGTCATTGTTTACCGTATTTTGGAAGTCGGTAGTTATGATAGCGGTCGGTACCTTTTTATTGCGGATTGCCGGACGGAAATCAATCAGCCAGCTGTCGGTGACCCAGACAGTCATCATGATTTCGATCGGCTCGATTATTATTCAGCCGTTTATTGAACATAATTTATGGGAAACTATTTTCGCGGCGGCGATTTTTATTGCGGTATTAATCCTGATGGAATATTTAGAAATCAAATCAAGCTTTTTTGAGTTTTTATTTTCAGGAAAAACCGTCGCCGTTGTCAGAAACGGAAAAATCATCCCGGAAAACTTAAAAAAAATGCGTTTTACCGAAGCTCAGCTGTCAATGAGGATCAGGCAGGAAGGCCTCGGAGACATTCAAGATTTTAAATATGTGCTGCTTGAGCCGAACGGACAGATCGGCTATGAACTCATTGATGAGGCCAAAAACGTGACAGTGCGCGACTTGAAAAAAATGCTTGATGAATTCAAAACAGATTTGCTGACAGAAGGAGGAAATCAAATGAAACGCAAAGCAGCAAAGAATGAAGCTTTGACCAACAACAACACACCGACTGAGAGCATGGACAAAGATGCATATAAAACACAATATGACGGTGATCCCGGACTGAGAGGCGCAAACCGCAAATCAAAACACGGCAAACAAGGAGGCGAGTAACATGACGAAAAAAAACCGCCACAGCAAAGACATGCAAAACCATAAAAAGCCGATGGACCCTAAATTGCTTGAAGAAGAGTTTGCAAGCGAGCTCGGTGATTATAACGCCGGAAAATGGATTGAAACGCTTGAACAGACGAAGCCAAAGAAAAAAGAAGACCGCAAACAATAAAAAATACCTCTTAGGCGGCAACGCTTAAGAGGTATTTTGCATTATTTCGAATAAGCACCGTTTCTTGTTCCTTTCACCGCTTCAAGCCAGCCGGTGATCCGCAGCTCAATAAACGGCTGTGCGGCCGTTTTCACCGCATTGCTGGAGAGAATGGACGTAAGAGCGGCCGTTAAAATTAAGAGCATGACTAAATTCTGATAATCAGACAAGTGATCTTCAAGCCCGATCTGCCGCAGCGTTTTTATAATGAATCCATGCAGCAGATACACGTAAAACGTTCTCGTCCCCCATTTCGTAAAGAAATAACGCTTTTGCGGAACGAGCGCCAAAAAGCTGAAAGTGGCGGCAAAGGCCAAAACATACCAGCCGATGCGCGACAGACCGCTCAACAGCGACACTGTGCCGAATGTAGAATAAGGCTCCGATCCGAACAGCCACGAGTAATCAAAGTCAATACACCAGCATAAGAGGAAAACAATCCCCAGTACGCCCGCGGCAATCTGTCTGCCTCTTTTAGCCCGAAGCAAATCAAAGTGCTGTTTCTTTAAATAAAACCCGACGAGAAACATCGGAAGAAAAACAAACGTCCGTGAAAGACTCAGCGTGCTGCTGATAAAATCAAGATACCCGATCATGACGGCAAGCCCGCAGCTCGCCCCAAGCGCCCACATTTTCGGCAGCTTCGTAAAGGGATAAAGCAGCAGATTCCAAAAGAATAAGCTGACTAAAAACCAGAGAGACCACTGCGGATCAATCGGATTGACGCTTGCCATGCTTTCATCCTGAATCAAATAGTAAAAAACTGAGTAAATGCCCTGAAAAATCAGGTACGGAATAATCAGCTTCACAGCCAGCTTCTTCACATAACCTTTCCGCTTAAAGTTTTTTGCGAAATAGCCGGAAACCAGGATAAAGGCCGGCATATGAAAAGTATAAATGAATTTGTAGAGATGGAGCATAAACTCATTTCCGTTAATAAATGACCGGAGGATATGGCCGAACACCACCAGAAAAATCAAGATAAACTTGGCGTTGTCAAAGTAACTGTCTCGCGATTTTGTCATAGCATCACCTTCTCTTCAAAAATCATCCACTGCATGATTATTTCCTGTTGGTGTTCATTTTAAAATAAAAAACAAAAAATTGAAGGAGGACAAAAGGGATTGTTAGGATGATGTAACGGGGAGGTAAGGATCGTAGAAAAAGACTTTAACTTGTCATATCATTGAAATTTTCTGAAATGTATAGGGCGAATGAAGGAAGATGAGGTATTTTGTAGAAATATTGAAGGATAGGTTTTTGAAGAAGGAGTGTACTGAATGGCTGAAACTCTGGATTTGCAAACAAACGAGTCGCTGAAAGAGCAGCTGAAGCGGATGAAAGAGGAAAATGACCGCCTGAAGAGTGATTTGAACCGGTATCACGTGATTATGAATAACACGCTTGATGCCATTTTTATATGCCGTAAGGAAATGAAAATCGTCCAGGCGAACGAGGCTGCGGCCCGGATGATGCAGATTGAGGCAGAGAGCCTCATTAACCGCTCCGTCCTGGATTTTTTATATTCCGTGCCTCAGGAAGAACTGAATAAGGCCGTGAAAAAGTTTTTAAAAAAAGGCCATCTGTGGAAAGAGGTGCCGATTAAGCTTGACAGCGGCGCGACGAAATACATTGAATTCCTCGCCAGAGACGGAATTGGGGAGGATTATTTTTTTGTGGTGATGAGGGACATCTCCTCTAAAAAAATATTAGAGCGCGAATTCTCCATGAACGAGCAGCTGTTTAAAGATTTGTTTGACAGGGCTGTCGACGGCATCGTGCTGTTTGATAAGGACGGCGGGTTTATTGATGCGAACCTCTCTTTTTGCAAAAGCTTTGAGATCGGCCAGAATGAATTGTCCCATCTGTCGCTCCGCCATTTTACCGACGGAGAAAACAAAAAGCATCTGAAAGAAATCTGGGAAACCCTCCGCAGAAAAGGAAACGCCAAAGGAGAACTGCCCGTCAAGCTTCGGTCGGGCGAAGAGAAGCTGTTTGAATTTACGATTACGTCCAACTTAATCAGCGGGTTCTACATGTCCATTATGAGGGACATAACAGAGAAACGGTTGATGGAATTGAAACTTTTCAAAAGCGAAGAGCGATTCCGCGAAATTTTTGAAAACGCCATGGACGCGATTGTCATTTGGTCTGATGACGGAAAGATTGCCAAAGCAAACGAATCGGCGTGCCGCATTTTCGAACTGCCGATGGATAAACTGGTGGAGACGAATTTATGTACGTTTATCGTTGATCCGCAGAAAAAATACAAACAGATTAAGAAAAAATATGAAAAATACGGGGAAATCCGTGAAGAAATGCTGTTTCAGATGGCAAACGGCCAATTTAAAGAGCTGGAATTCACATCAAAACGAACCATACTTGAAGGTCAGCATTTAACCATTTTAAGAAATGTCAGCGATCGTAAGCGGATGGAAAAGGAATTGCGGGAAAGCGAGCTGAAATTCAGAAAAGTATTCAACGGCTCAATGGACGGCAAGGTCTTATTTGACAACCAATTCCGCATTATTGACGCGAATCCTCTCGCAAGCCGTATACTCGGTATGCCGGATGAGGAGCTGAGAGCGTACACCGTTCCGGATATTCTTTCTTTATTTGATATTGAAAACGCGGGTGTTCCCGCCAGAAAGATTGATTTAGAAGGAATGGATAATGAAATCCCCTTCCTGTTAAGCAGCAGCGACAGCCGCAAACTGGAATTCTCCTTCAAAAGAAATATCATTCAAAATATGAATCTGGCCATCTTTAAAGATGTCACAGAGGCCAAAGAGCTTGAAGAGAGGCTGCGGAAATCCGACACTCTTCATGTTGTAGGGGAGCTGGCGGCGGGCATCGCCCACGAAATCAGAAACCCGATGACGGCGCTGAAAGGGTTCATTCAGCTTCTTCAAGGAAGCATTGAAGGCGAATATTCTCTGTACTTTAACGTCATTACCTCAGAATTAAAACGAATCGAGTCTATCATCACTGAATTTTTAATTTTAGCGAAACCCCAGGCGATATTATATGAAGAAAAAGACGTGACGCAGATTATGAAAGACACGGCTGATCTTTTGAATGCCCAGGCCAATCTTGTCAATGTGCAGATCCATCTGAACCTGACCGGAAACATCCCGCCGATTTACTGTGAACCGAATCAATTAAAACAGGTGTTTATCAATATTTTAAAAAACGCCATTGAAGTCATGCCGGGCGGCGGCAATATCTACGTGACCATTCAGTCTTCTGATCAAGACCACATTTTGATTTCTATTCAAGATGAAGGAACAGGCATTTCCGAAGACAAATTAAAACGTCTGGGTGAACCATTTTACACGACAAAAGACAGGGGAACGGGCCTCGGTCTCATGGTCAGCTATAAAATCATCGAAGAACATCAGGGACGCATTCATGTGGAAAGTGAAGAAGGGAAGGGCACCGTTTTTCATTTGACGCTTCCGATCCGGCAGAATACCGAAGAAAGAAGGAGCGGGGAATGATCTGTTTTACAAGTGTGAGAGCGCCGTTTGGAACCGTCATCATAACAGAGGAAGAGAGCTTTATTACCGGCCTGTTTCTCACCGGGGAAGATTTTGAGGAATGGCGGAAAGACGCGCCCGGCGTAAAGCCGTGCGAAACCGCTTTGCTGTCGGAGGCGAAACAGCAGCTGGCATCATATTTTTCAGGAGAAAGAAAGCAATTCTCTCTGCCTCTGAGACAAAAAGGCACACCCTTTCAGGAAAGGGTATGGAACGCGCTGACGATGATTCCTTACGGGGAATCCCGAAGCTACGGCGATATGGCTGAAGCGATCGGAAAACCGAAAGCGGTGCGCGCCATCGGACAAGCCAATAAACGAAACCGGCTGCCGATTTTGATCCCTTGCCATCGGGTAATCGGCAAAAACAGCGCCTTAACGGGATACGCGGGCACGAAGACGGATGTAAAAGCGGTGCTGCTGAACATCGAACAAATATCCTATAAAGAAAAATAAAGCGTATGGCACGTTCCGTTTTTTCACGTCCGACATATCATTTTATTAAGTGAAAAAAGTTGGTCTGATGAAAAAGGAGGACGAAGCCTGATGAAAATGAGCCGTCCGCAAAAGATAGCCGGTTATGCAGAGCTGTTTTTTAAAATGCATCTCATTACAGCCGTCCAAAAAGATGAAGTGATTACATTGTGCAGACAAAAAAACCGCTGACATTGCCTGAGGCAATATCATCAGCGGTTTTTCAGCTCAGCTGGCAGTCAGTGAATAATTGTTCAATTTCTTCCGTGTAAGAGCCGGTCACAATTCCTTTCTCGGTTATAATGCCGGAAATCAGGCTGCCCGGTGTGATGTCAAAGGCCGGATTGAAGACCGGCACATCTTCGGGAGCGGTGCGTATGCCGGAGATCTGTCTGACTTCATCCGGATCTCTCTCTTCAATCGGAATCTGATAGCCGTTTTCAATCTGCAAGTCAAATGTCGAAAGCGGTGCGGCCACAAAAAACGGAATTTGAAAGGCGTTTGCCAAAATAGCGAGACCGTACGTTCCGATTTTGTTGGCCGTATCACCGTTTTTTGCAATTCTGTCAGCGCCGACAATGACTGCAGAAATATGTTTTTCCTTCATTGTATGGGCGGCCATGCTGTCGGTAATGAGCGTGACATCAATTCCGCCCTGCATCAGCTCCCACGCCGTCAGCCGTGATCCTTGGAGAACGGGTCTTGTTTCACATGCGTAGATATGAAGGCCGAGATCTTTTTGTTTCGCTAAGTAAAAGGGAGCAAGCGCCGTACCGTATCGGCTTGTGGCAATCGAGCCCGCATTGCAGATGGTCATGATCTGGTCGCCTTTTTTAAAAAGGTGCAGCGCATTCTGGCCGATCATTCGGCATGTTTCTTCATCCTCAATCTGAATTTGAATGGCTTCATGAACGAGCGTTGTCTTCGCTTCATTGATTGAGATCGCATCCCTGATGGAATCCGTCAGTCTGTCAAGCGCCCACGCGAGGTTGACGGCAGTGGGCCTCGAACTGTTTAAATACGCTTTGACATCCGCGAACTGACGTCGGAAATCCGAAAGGTCGCGGGCTTCAAACGACTTGGCGGAGAGCGCGAGTCCGAACGCCGCGGTTATACCGATGGCCGGGGCGCCCCTTACTTTCAGCGTGACAATCGCGTCGAATACATCTTCCTTTGTTTCAAGTTCCACATATTCAGTGACGTCGGGAAGCTTTTGCTGATTTAAAATGCGGATGTAGGTTTCTTTCCATTCTACAGAACGGGGGATGGCAAATTCATTGGTCATGCTGCATCATTCCTTTACACGGAGCTTAAATTGGTCCAGAACCTCGGTGATATGCTTCAGTTTTTTTCTGTTTTCGATATAATAGGCGCCGATGTCAAGCGCGAGCTTCTTCCGTTCGATTCGTTTGTCAAACGGAGTGATTTCATCTAAGTCAGCCACATGGGCGAGTCCGATCGTGCGCCGGATCAGTTCGCATCCCGCAAAACCGACCGCTTCCTCAAACGCGTTTTTCAGTGTGTCTTCCAGCAGGTGTCTGCGGGAAGGCAAGCAGTCTTTCTCCCATGCTTCACTGAATGTTTTCACAAATGTATCCCATACGGCGGCAGTATGATCATATAACGGCTGTCTGTCGTCACCGTCGCGGCTGAGGGCGTTTAACAGCAGATTGGCGATAAATTGGCCGATGTCAAACCCGATCGGTCCGAAGAAAGCAAACTCGGGATCAATCACCTTTGTTTCATGTTCATCGGCGAAAATGCTTCCCGTGTGCAGATCGCCGTGAACCAATGTTTCCGCGGAATTCAGAAAGATGGCTTTCAATTCGTCAGCACCTTCTTTCAGCCGGGAATTGTTCCAAACTTTTTCTGCGTATGGGCGCAGCTCCTCTTCAAAATCGTTTGTCTCATGGTCGAGAAACGGTTCTGTAAACACAAGCCTTTCCGTAATATTGCAAAGCTCAGGATTTGTAAACTGCTTTGCGAGCTGCTGCTTTACTTTCGCATCAAGCGCATAATCGGATGAGTAAAAAAGCGTTTTCCCTAAAAATTCACCGATATGGGCGGATAAGTTCGGATAATGCTTCCCTTCCAGCAGCCCTTTTCTTGAAATCCGCAAATGCGAGAGGTCTTCCATTACCGTGACGGCCATTTCAGTATCGGAATAGTAAACGGCCGGAACGAGGTGCGGCACGTGTTCGCCCTGGCGGATGAGGGCGCTGCTTTCGATTCTCGCCCTGTCAATTGTAAGCGGCCAGCTTTCACCGACGACTTTCGCGTAAGGAATCGCCTGTTTGATAATCAGTCCTTTTTTGTTTTCTTTATCGTAAACATGAAAGACGTAATTTAAATTGCCGTCGCCGATTTCACGGCATGTCAGAGTGCTTTTGCTTTGGAATAAGCCGAGCTTGACGGCTAACGCGGCGGCGGAGCTTTCTGTTAATTGTTCATAAAGACTTGTTTTAGTTGCTGACATGGATTTACCCTCCAATTATGTAGTGGCAGTAAGAGATCGTGACGGAGAATACGCCCGAAAAAAAAGCCTCCTTCTCTGAAAGAGAAGGAGGCTGAAACAGTGCAGTCCGCCTCTTATCTCTCAGATAACATCTGATGGAATTAGCACCGTGCCTTATGAGACAATCGTCTCGGCGCAAAATGTACGCGCCCCATTTCACAATGGAATTACGGTCGGTTGCTGTTGGGGTCAAAAGGCCAATCCCTCGCCCAACTCTCGATAAGAGAAAAATATATTGATTTGTATCACAATTCGGATTAATCAGTTGATGAAAATATTAGCAGGTACCGGATATTCTTGTCAACATTTTTTTGAAAATTAATATAAATCACGCCGCAAGTCTTGGAAAACCGGAATGGTTCCCCGCACGGCCGCGCTTTCTGACACATCGATTTCCGCCCGGACTGCGCCTTCCGTCCGGTCTCCTTCGGCTAAAATCCGGCCCCACGGGTCAATAATCAGGCTGTGGCCGGCAAATTCATTATCGGGATTGGACCCCGTGCAGTTAGAGGCTGCGACAAAACATTGGTTTTCAATTGCTCTGGCGATAAGCAGGCTTCGCCAATGATCAAGGCGGGGCAGAGGCCATTCCGCAGAGATAAACAGGACATTCGCGCCCTGGGACGTATGCTTTCTGATCCATTCGGGGAAACGGATATCATAGCAGATCAGCCCGGCGCACTTGACACCGTCAAGCTCAAAGGAACCGTCGCTATTTCCTGCTGACAAGTAAAGGTGTTCATCCATCAGCTGAAACAGATGGGCTTTCTGATACCGCTTCACGATCTGTCCGCTGTTATCGGCGATGTACATGGTGTTATAGACATTTTCGCCTTCTTTGACCGCAAAAGATCCGGCAACGAGGTGTACGTTGTATGTTTTTGCCGTTTCTTTAAGCCATTGTTCCGAAACTTTGCCGTTTTCATCCGCCAGCTGGTCTAGCCGTGTGAGATCATAGCCGGTCGTCCACAACTCAGGAAGCACGATTACATCCGCATGGCGGCTTTCTTGCTCAATCAAAGATTCTGCTTTTTTAAAGTTTTCTGAAGGATTTCCGTATGAAATATCAAATTGCAAACAGGAAACGGTCCATTTCATTTTTTAACACCTCAAGTTTCTCTTTACTTTTTTTATTTAACCATATATGATGATGGACTATCATTTCAAGACATTTTTAGAAGGTGAAAATATGAACTTTGAAATCTCAGATGTACTCAAACAGCTGCCAGAACAATTTTTCGCATCATTGGTGCAAAAAGTGAATCAAAAGCTGAAAGAAGGCAGAGACGTCATCAATTTAGGGCAGGGAAACCCTGATCAGCCGACGCCTCAGCATATCGTTGAAGAAATGAAGCGCGCCGTCGAAAGGCCGGAAAATCATAAATACTCATCATTCCGGGGCGCTTACAGCTTCAAAAAAGCAGCCGCTGCATTTTATGAAAGGGAGTACGGGGTCACGCTTGATCCGGAAACGGAAGTCGCCGTGCTGTTCGGAGGCAAGGCGGGACTTGTTGAGCTTCCGCAATGTCTTTTAAACCCGGGAGATACCATTCTGGTGCCTGATCCCGGATATCCTGATTACTGGTCGGGCGTCGCCCTTGCGAAAGCGAAAATGGAAATGATGCCGCTGACAGAAGAAAGAGGGTTTCTCCCTGATTACAGCGTAATTCCTGAAAAGGTGCGGAGCGAAGCGAAGCTGCTGTATCTCAATTATCCGAATAATCCGACCGGCGCTGTGGCGACTGAGGCGTTTTTCGAGGAGACGGTCGGCTTTGCGGAGCAAAACGGCATTTGTGTCGTTCATGATTTCGCGTACGGAGCCGTCGGCTTTGACGGGCATAAACCGCTGAGCTTTTTGCAGACCGAAGGCGCAAAAGAGACGGGAATCGAAATCTATACCTTGTCCAAAACGTATAATATGGCGGGCTGGCGGGTCGGCTTTGCCGTCGGAAACGCTTCTGTCATCGAAGCGATCAACCTTTATCAGGATCATATGTTTGTCAGCCTGTTTCCCGCAGCGCAGCAGGCGGCGGCAGCCGCACTTTTAGCGGATCAGGCATGCGTCGCGGCGCAAAATGACAGATATGAATCGAGACGCAATGCATGGATTAAAGCCTGCCGCAATATCGGCTGGGATGTGACGGCTCCGGCGGGCTCCTTTTTTGCATGGCTCCCTGTGCCTGACGGTTATACGTCACAGTCGTTTTCAGACCTGCTGCTCGAGAAAGCGGATGTCGCGGTCGCTGCCGGAAACGGGTTCGGAAAATGGGGGGAAGGCTATATAAGAGTCGGTCTTCTGACAAGTGAAGAAAGACTTAAAGAAGCTGCGGAACGGATCGGGAAACTGAATCTTTTCACCCGAAAAAGCATTGACATATCAGAATAACAATGCGATAATTCAAAATACTTTATAAAATCATTATTCTTATCAAGAGCAGGCAGAGGGACGAGCCCGATGAAGCCCGGCAACCGACTGATAAAGCACGGTGCTAATTCTTGCAGCAGGAGCTGAGAGATAAGATTCGGACATAACACGAAGCCTCTTTCTGCTCATACGGAAGAGGTTTTTTTATGTTTTGCGAAAGAAAGAGAGGCGTTCACGCATGAGCGAAGTATTGGCAACATATCTTCTGACAGACACAACGGACAGTGAAAAGCGGGCGGAACAGATTGCGGCGGGGCTGACGGTAGGCTCCTGGACTGACCTGCCCCTGGTGAAGCAGGAACAGCTCAGAAAACATAAAGGGCGGGTCGTAAAAGTTGAGGAGAAAGAAGGAACCTCAGAAAACGAAACACAATCCGTCATCACCATCGCCTATCCCGAGGCGAATTTTTCAAGAGATATTCCGGCCGTCCTGACGACGGTATTCGGAAAGCTGTCACTGGACGGAAAAATAAAATTGACTGATCTTGAATTTTCCGAAGGGTTTAAACGCTCCCTTCCCGGGCCGAAATTCGGTATATACGGCATCCGCAAACTGCTGGGCGAATTTGAAAGACCGCTTCTGATGAGCATATTTAAAGGCGTGATCGGACGGGATCTCGCCGACATTAAAGAACAGCTCAGACAGCAGGCGCTCGGCGGCGTGGATCTGATTAAAGATGATGAAATTTTCTTTGAAAATGAACTGGCTCCGTTTGAAACCCGCATTATCGAAGGAAAACAAGTCCTGAAGGAAACCCGGGAGGAAACGGGGCATAAAACGCTGTATGCCGTAAACCTTACGGGAAGGACCGCTGAATTGCGGGATAAAGCGAGGCGCGCGGCAGAACTCGGGGCGGACGCGCTTTTATTGAATGTGTTTGCTTACGGTTTAGATGTGATGCAGAGCCTTGCTGAGGACAGGGAAATCCCGCTTCCGATCATGGCGCATCCGGCAGTCAGCGGCGCGTTCACATCATCTCCCGTTTACGGCTTGTCGCATGCGCTTTTGCTCGGCAAGCTGAACCGCTATTGCGGCGCTGATTTCAGTTTATTTCCGTCACCTTACGGATCCGTTGCTCTTCCGAAGGAGTCCGCGCTTGCAATCCATGATGAATGTGTAAAAGACGATGTCTTTCATCCGTCGTTTGCCGTCCCGTCAGCAGGCATTCACCCCGGTATGGTGCCATTGTTGATGCGCGATTTCGGCATCGATCACATCATCAATGCCGGCGGAGGCATTCACGGCCACCCGAAAGGAGCCGAGGGCGGCGGAAAAGCGTTCCGCGCCATCATTGATGCGGTGCTTGAAGCGCAGCCGATTGAAGAAAAAGCCGCGTCGTGCAAAGATCTTCAGCTCGCATTAGACAAATGGGGAAGGGTGGAAGCCGTATGACCCGCACACCGCTGATTATTTGTGATTTCGACGGAACGGTCACCATGAACGACAACATTGTCAGCATGATGAAACAATTCGCGCCTCCTGAGTGGCTTGAATTAAAAGACGGTGTTCTGTCTAAAAGCATATCAATCCAAGAAGGAGTCGGACGGATGTTCGGACTGCTGCCGAGCAGCTTAAAAGAAGAACTGACCGGCTTTATCCTGAAGGATGCGAAAATACGGGACGGCTTTTTGGATTTTGTCTCGTTTGTCCGGTCAAACGGCCTCCCGTTTTATATCGTAAGCGGGGGAATGGACTTTTTTGTGCATCCGCTTTTGGAAGGGATCGTAGAAAAGGAGCGGATTTTCTGCAATCATGCATCCTTTGACAATGAATATATTCATATAGACTGGCCGCATGCCTGTGACGGAGATTGCACCAATCAATGCGGCTGCTGCAAACCGTCAGTCATCCGAAAGCTATCCGATCAGCAGAAATTTCTCATTATGATCGGTGATTCGGTCACGGATGTTGAGGCTGCAAAGTTATCCGATATGTGCTTTGCGAGAGATTATCTAATGACTGAATGCAAAGAACTCGGCCTCCGGCATCTGCCTTTTCAAGATTTTCATGAGGTGAAAACAGGCATTGAAAACATCGGGGAGGTGCAGGCATGGCTGCAAAAGAAGAACGCTGGCGCGAACTTGCCGAGGTAAAGCGCGAGCTGGCTGAAAGAGACTGGTTCCCGGCAACGAGCGGGAATCTTTCCATCAAAGTATCCGACGCGCCGCTGACTTTCCTCGTTACGGCGAGCGGAAAAGACAAACGAAAAGAAACAGATGAAGATTTTCTCTTAATCGATGAGAACGGGAAGCCCGCTGAGACCGGCCATTCTTTAAAACCCTCAGCAGAAACGCTTCTCCATACTTACTTATACCAAAAGACAGACGCCGGCTGCTGTCTGCATGTCCATACCGTCAATAATAATGTCATCTCAGAGCTTTACGGGGATGAAAAACAAATCACTTTTCAGGGGCAGGAGATGATTAAGGCGCTCGGATTATGGGAGGAAAACGCGTCCGTGACCGTTCCGATCATTGACAATCCGGCGCACATCCCGGCATTGGCCGAAAACTTCGCGCACCATGCGGCCGCCGGCTCAGGCGCGGTGTTAATCCGCAATCACGGCATTACGGCATGGGGGCGGACCGCATTTGAAGCGAAAAGGGTGCTGGAAGCCTATGAATTTTTATTCAGCTGTCACCTCAAGCTTCTGTCACTTCGGCCGCAGCTGGTAAAATAAAAGGAGGAATAGAAAATGGCGACCATCAGAATTCATGACGAAAAAAATACGCTCATTGAACATCAGGAAGAAGTAGCGCGCTTCTTAGACGAACAAGAGGTGATCTATGAGCAGTGGAACATTGAAAAACTTCCGTCTGAGCTTTCGGAAAAATACGATCTAACCGAAGATGAAAAAGAACGGATTCTCGCGGCGTTTGACACGGAGATTCAGGACATTTCAGCCCGGCGCGGATATCAGTCTCAGGATGTCATTTCTTTATCAGACACCACGCCGAATCTTGATGAATTATTAAAAAATTTCCAAAGAGAACATCACCACACGGATGATGAAGTCCGCTTTATCGTCAGCGGACACGGCATCTTCGTCATTCAAGGCAAAGACGGCACATTTTTCGACGTCCGTTTAAATCCGGGAGATTTGATTTCAGTTCCGGAGAACATCCGCCACTACTTTACGCTTCAGGAAGACCGCCGGGTCGTCGCAATCCGAATCTTCGTGACGACTGAGGGCTGGGTGCCGATTTACGAAAATGAAAGTGTGCAAAACTGATAGACGCCCGAACCTCTCATGCACCCACCGGCATGAGAGGTTTTTTATTGTAATATAAAGTCAGCTTTGGCTGTTTTTTAATTCTTGAATATGCCGCATTCTGTTTATATCATTACCCGAATGGGTATTATTCTCTTATTCATGCTAAAGATTCCAATATGAAATGAAAAAATAAGTTATTTAGTAAAAAAATGTTTACAAATAAAGTATAATCTGTAATAATGCTCAATAACCCAATCAAACTTGTTTCCTATTCTTTTAGCGGTGAGGGGTGAAGTGAATGGGCAGTTATTCTGAACAAGAAAAATTGCTTCTATCTATTGATAAAAAAAGAAAAATGATGATAGATGCGGCTAACAGGCAAGGGTTTACAGGATATGACACGATCAGGCACAGCCAGGAACTGGACTGTCTGATGAACGCGTATCAGCAGCTGGTAAACCGTGATCGTACACATCACCAAGGAATACAGGGCCTTGTGAAGAAAATAGGCTTGTTCTCCCGCGGTGACGTCATGCCTGCATATGAAGCAAACAAATGATGGATGATAAAACAGATAACGAAGACTGAATGCGCTTCCTGATCAAGCGCCGCATCCGAAAGATGACCGCGTACAGTCAGCACATTTTTCCGCTGGCACGGCTCACGAAGCGCCTCGTACTATCTGCCGGCTATGATGCCGTTCCTCTGGTATATCCTCTTACACATACTCTTCTTTAAATAAAAAACACCCCGATCAGGGTGTTTTTTTCATCGAGAAGCGGCAGGGAGGGTAATGGTGACCTCTGTGCCCTTATCGACTTCGCTTTGAATGTCAATCGAACCGCCGTACATCAGCATGATTCGTTTACATACGACAAGGCCGAGGCCGGTGCCTTTTTCCTTTGACGTTACAAACGGAAGAAAAATGTGCTCAAGCATATCTTCAGAAATGCCCATTCCGTTGTCGGCCACCTTAATGACTGCTTTATGATCGCGGGCTTCTAAATAGATGGACAGCCGGCCGCCTTCCTGCATGGATTCCAGCGCGTTTTTCGCGACATTTAAAATCACCTGTTTAATATGGTCTTTCGTGCAGTTGACCTTGAGCGGCCGATTGACGAGAATCTCCACATTCACTTCCACATTGTATAGATTCCCTTCAGAATAAATAATCGGCATAATCTCATCAAGAATATCCTGCAGCGAGTTCACTTCCAACCGTTCAGCAGTAGGTTTTCCAAGCACTAAAAACTCACTGACAATCTGATTGATCCGTTTAATCTCCTGCTCAATAATTGAGAAATACAGCTGATCTTCCTCCGATTTGTATTTTTTCTGCAAAAGCTGAATGAAGCCGCTGATCCCTGTAAGCGGGTTGCGGATTTCATGGGCGGTGCTGGCGGCAAGCGTTCCGATAAGCTCCAATTTCTGCGCTTCATTTTGAGCGCGCTCCAGCTGGGTCTTGCGCTTAAGCAAATAATATTGAACGAGGATGAACAGAATATTCAGCAGCACGGCAATACTGGACATCGGCAGCAGCACGCTTTTGGTCAGCTCATTCAGCTCAACCGGTTTCGGATAAACATTGATATTCCAATTAATATCATCCAGATAGCCGCTGACCGGTTTCACACCTTCTGATTGATCAGCCCGTCCGCTGGCAAATATCACTTTATTCTGATTGGTTGCCTTGACATAAACGTCAGGGCTCAGCATATTGATCATATTTCTCAAATAATCGACTTGTATGGCGGCTACTAAATAATCCGTGACTTCCCGTTTTGCGTCTAACACCGGCACGCAGATCGTGAAGATGCGCTGGCCTGTAATTCTGCTGGAGTAGTCATTTGTGATGACCGTTTTTTTCGTCTTTTTCGCCTTCGTAAAATACGGTCTGTCGGCCAAATTCACCTTTGATTTCAGATCAGTCGTGCTTGCGATGACATCACCTTTGGAATTCAGCATATACAGACCGCTGAATCTGGGTTCATCCTCAAAAGCCTGATCGAGAATGTCAATGATCTTTTCTTCATTGACAGGCTTATCGACAGCGATCGCAAGTGTTGTCATCCGGGCTTTTGTTTCACCGATTAAATAATTGAGCTTATTGCGGTGAAGGTTGAGCATCATACTGGCTTCCTGTATGTGTTTATCGGCTATTTTCTGCTTTTCTTTTTCATAAATGAAAAAGCTGATAATAAGTGCCGGGATGATCACCAATATGAGATAAAGCTTGATCTTTCCCCGGGCACCTTTAAATGTATTCACTCTGCATCGCTCCAACATTACACTTGAATAGAGGTATTATATCATTTTTATACTTCTTTAATAAGAAAAAATAACCAAAATGATAGAAAAACAAATTATTTTATTAAGGTCTGACAAAAAGAAGAGAAATTTTGGAAACATTTTTGTTGACATTTTTCATTTTGTTTATTAATGTTTCTCTGTAACGGTTTCTTTTGTAAAAGGATGATTGAATGTATGACGGATAAAACAGAAAACTCATTGAAATTATTTATTGTACTGTCACGTGCGTACCGATCTATTAACGACCATATGAATAAACATATTCATAAGCACGGCCTGAACCCGACGGAATTTGCGGTGCTTGAGCTGCTGTACCACAAAGGCAACCAGCCGCTTCAGCAGATCGGCGACAAAATTTTATTAGCGAGCGGAAGTATTACATACGTTGTTGACAAATTAGAGAAAAAAGAACTTCTCATCAGAAAAGCCTCGCCGACTGACAGAAGAGTGACTTTCGCACAGATTTCCGAAAAGGGAATCCGTCTTTTGGACGATATTTTCCCTGATCATGCTGACGAAATTAAAGAAATGATCAGTGTGTTGAGTGATGAAGAGATAGAAATGTGTACGGAAATGCTGAAAAGAGTGGGGTTAAACGCTAAACATTTTCATCAGAAATAAAAAAGGAAGCCATTTGAAAGGCTTCCTTTTTTATATTACTGATTTTGGTCAGTCGCGGCGTTTCTAGGCTGTATCAATACCTCGACGCGCCTGTTTTTGCTGCGCCCTTCGGCGGTTTTGTTCGACACGGCCGGTTTATACTCTCCGAAACCTTTGGCGCTGAATACTTTTGCGTCAAGTTTCGGGTTTTCCGTGAGAATAGCCATGAAGTTGACGGCCCGCATGACGCTTAAATGCCAGTTAGATTGATATTGTGAGTTTTTAATCGGTACATTGTCCGTATGTCCGCTGATAATAATGTTCCTTGGCGGATTCAGCACAAGGAGATTCGAGATTTCCTTGGCAAGCGGAATATCTTCCTGACGGATATCCGCCCGTCCGGAATCAAAAAAGATACTGTCTTTAATGGTAATTAAGAGTCCTTCTTTAGTCAGCTTTGTTTCCAGCTGAGTTTCAAGCTTTTTATTTTTTATAAATTGATTGACTTGCTTTTGCACGCCTTCAAGTTCTTCGCGGTCGGCTGCTTCTCTTTCTTTCTTTTTCTGTTCTTTATCTTTTTCCTTGTCTTTTTTTAACTGATCAACGCCGTCTTTTTCGTTTTCAGGAGGGGTGACGCTTGAATATTCAAGAACACCCGTGCCTCCGGTAAACACGGCGTTAAATGATTTAGACAGCATTTGGAATTTCGCCGCATCGACCGAGCTCATGGCGAACAATACAATGAACAGAGCCAAAAGAAGGGTGAGCAAATCCGCGTACGGGATCAGCCAAGACTCATCCACATGCTCGTCATCATGCTTCTTCTTCTTTTTTCTCGCCATTGTTTGCCTCTCCTTCTTGTTCAGCGACTTTTGCGCGTTCATTCGCAGGAAGATACATGAGAAGTTTTTGTTCGATCACTTTCGGGGCCTGTCCTTCAAGCACTGACAGAACGCCTTCGATCATGATTTCACGCAGTTTGACTTCCTGCTTTGATTTGCGTTTCAGTTTGTTGGCGAAGGGATGCCATAGTACATATCCTGTGAAAATCCCGAGAAGGGTGGCGACAAACGCCGCACTGATGGCATGTCCGAGCGCCTCGGTATTGTTCATGTTGGAAAGAGCCGCGATAAGGCCGATGACCGCACCCAAAACGCCGAGTGTCGGCGCATATGTGCCGGCTTGTGTAAAGATGGCTGCGCCGGCCTGGTGTCTGTCTTCCATCGCTTCAACTTCCTCAGTCATAATATCTCTGATAAATTCTGCGCTTTGTCCGTCAACCGCCATGCTCAGGCCGTTTTTCAAAAATGCGTCATCCACGTCTTCAATGCTTGCTTCCAATGCGAGCAGACCTTCACGTCTGGCGATTTGCGCCCATTGAGAGAACATAGGAATTAATTGCGCAATTGTCAGCTGTTTGTTTTCTTTAAACAGCACTTTAAAAAGGGCAGGCACTTTTTTGATTTCTTTTCCGGGAAATGCGATGATCACCGCAGAAATCGTACCGAACAAAATAATCAGAATAGCTGCCGGGTTAGCGAGTGCGCTTAAGCTGACCCCTTTCAGCACCATGCCCACGCTTAAAGCAATCAAGGCGAGGATGATACCGATAATCGATGTTTTATCCATAGTTTTCACCAAATCCTTTATACTAGCTTTCTATGGTTAATATCGGTGGCAGTGCATGGAACTTTAGGGTGATTGAGAAATTGTTCCCGAATTCTTCACAGTTTCTCCCTTCCGGCATGGAGAAAGAAACAAAAAAGCGGCTCCCCGGGGACTGACCCCATAATATGAGACAAACAAAAAACACCTTCAAGTTTGAAAACGGATCGTTGTTATCCGAAATTAG